>JAFXGW010000036.1 GCA_017536685.1 Clostridia bacterium
TAATTTTGGTAGTTTATAACTACCGCTTGGTTTCTCTTAAAGGATATTTATTGTTTACTTTTCAATGTACTTTTTGTTTGTTCACATCCTGTGAACAGTCATCATTTTAACACTAATCTTTTCAGTTGTCAACACTTTTTTAAATATTTTTTAAAATATTTTTTTGAAGTTTTTTAAACTGTTTTTTAGATTAATTCAATGTGCTTTTCGCTTTAATTTCTTCAGCGAACTGTTTAGTATTTTAACACCATTTCTTTTACTTGTCAACAACTTTTTTAAATTTTTTTTAAAATATTTTTTCAAGTTATTTTCAAGTTATTTTTAAGTTATTTTTTGATGTTTTTTGATGTTTTTTGATGTTTTTTGTCATACAACGTTGCTTATTTTAGCACCGTATTTTAAAATTGTCAACACTTTTTTCAAAAAATATTTTATTTTTTTGATTTTTACTTATTTTGAAAAGAAAAATGTTATTATAATATGTTTTTTACTAGGTTTTTAACTAGTATTTTACCAACTTAATACCTCATACATTATTTCGTTGGCACTTATTATATATTAGCACAATTATAGAAATATACAATGGTAATTTTTTCCATTTGACTATCTTTAAGTTTATTATAAAGTATTTACTAATATATATTATATGAAACAACTATATTATGAATGAATAAAATAATTATTTCTATGGTGTATTTATTATTTATAATATATATATGAAGAAATTCTAACCAAATTGTGATTTTTTTGTGTATAATAAAATTTATTGTAAAAATTTTATTCTTTTGCATATAAGTATATTCATTATGTTAAATATAAATTATTCTTTTTTATATTTGCTGACTATATTCAATATTTTATTATAAAATCAATTTCCTATAAAATAGTTTTGGGGGCCAAAAGCCCCCATCACCACTTATTTAGATTGATATATTTGAACCTCTTCGTAAAGTGCTTCAGCAACTTTTCTTAGAAATTCGAATCTGAGTCTCGCATTTACAGAATACCATGTAGCAGATATGCTCTTATTTTGATATCCATTCCACTTTTCTGCATAAGCTTTAAGCAAATATCTTATGCCGGTATATAGTTTGGAATAATCACGTCCAATAATCTTCACTTCTGCATAATGACATTCTTTTACTCCACAGATGGGATATGCGATATCTTCGATAAATCTAAGATATCCATCATATTCACCTTGGTGCAGTAAATACATAATTCGGAGCGGAAGAGCCATCAGTTCTTTTCGCGGCTCATTGCCATCTTTTTTCATAGAAGCGTAAGCCTTTTCAATATAAGCTTCCATTTCCGGATCAACAACGCGTTCTGGATAAGCTTCGTTTGACATACTAGCCTTTCCGGTTTTATTGGTAAGTTGCTTTTTCATACATTCCTCAAAGAGTTCTCTGATTTCATTTTCTGTATGACCATCTTCAAGGTATGCACCAGTTAATGCTTCAAGCATCCGCCTAAATTGTTCTTTATTCATCATTTACATCACCTGCTTCCGAGAACAACCTGAACATAGACATATCAACATGCTCTTCTTCTGCCAGGGCACTCATAGCTTTTTGTAATCTGTTTTCAATAAACACCAATTGTTCATATCTCCAATTTGTGTTGTTTGAACTCCAAAAATGCGAATAGTGTTCATTGTTTTTACGAGCATATCGATCAATCAAGTACACTAATCCACTGTATAAATTAGTCACATGATGTCCAATTACTCGTTCTCTTGCGGAATTTTCACTGATATCGGCCATATCAGATATAGTTTTAACAAGTTCATTTACAGTTGTATAACCAAATAAGTCTCGATTATACAATACAAACATCACAGAAAGCGGAACTTTCATTCTACTTTCTGTAGGTACTTTTTGAGAATTCATTTTTAAAGCTCTATATGCAAAGTCTCGATAAAGTTTGCATTTTTCATGATTTTCACCATGCTTTGTCATAGCTTTTTCAATGGCCCCTCGAACTTGTTTGAGAGTATATCCCAAAGACAGGTGATATTCTATCACCTTATCAAATGACCGTTCTAGTGCTTCTTGCCTATCAGCCTCACTCATTTTAGATCAACCTTTCTTTTGTACTTATAGAGATTTAGCACCTCTATTTCTTACTGCTTAAAGCATTGATTAATCCCAGTTAATTTTTCCAAATACTCTTCCACCTTTATAAGGATTTCCATTTTTTCACTTATTTTTTTGGGGCACCAGTATTTTTCAAAATCAAACATACTACCATACTGAGTATTTTCATACATACCCAGTTCAACACTGCTCATGTTAAACAAAAATCTCATACCTGGATGAATTCTGTCTTCAGAGGTGCTGAATATGTTTTCCATGCATGCAGTATATGGCAAACCGGTCGTTTCTTCGATAACTTCAATCAATTCATCGAAGCCATCATACTGCCCACGATAGATAACATACATGATTCCCAATGGTACTTCTAGGTGAACCATTTTGAAATATCTTCTTGTGGGATTGTACTCTGGATCTGCATATATACCATTGTAGACCTTATCAATATACTCATCCTTGGACAATGTTTTGCTTTTCGCAGTTTCACTACTCTGATTACTCATAGCAGTCAAAACGGCTCGTGTAGTGTTGATAATCTCTTCGTCAGTAAAACCTCCTAACCGTCTTGCTTTTTTCGCAAAATTTGCAGCAAGTTTTTTTAGCCGTTTCCTTTCGCTCATCAAAGTTTTCCTCACTTTCTAAAATATTTGAGCTGATATATTATATCATGGTTATGTAAACAAGTCAATTTATCATTAATTATACTTTAATTTCATTCATCTCATTATTATAGAATTTATTTCTACAATATTTTTTGGCAAGACCGCCTTCACTAGTTTCTCTATAATGGCTTTTTAAGTCTTGTCCAGTTTCATACATAGTTTCAACTACAACATCAAAAGAGATTTTTCTTTCTTCTGGAAGAAGCATTGCTAAATCAGCAGACTCTACTGCTCTCATTGCTGCAATTGCATTTCTTTCAATACATGGAATTTGAACATATCCATATATTGGATCACAGGTTAATCCTAAATGATGTTCCATTCCCATTTCTGCTGCATTTTCTATTTTTTGAAGATTTCCGCCTAGCAAATATGTACAAGCTGCTGCTGCCATAGAGCATGCTGTTCCCACTTCAGCTTGACAACCACATTCTGCACCACTTATTGATGCATTCGTTTTTATAACATTACCAATTACTCCAGCTACTGCTAGTGCTTTTATAATTTGATCATCCATTAGCTCATATTTTTCTTTCATGCAATACAAAACTGCTGGAAGTGTTCCAGAGGCTCCACATGTAGGAGCAGTCACTATAATTCCTCCGCTTGCATTTTCTTCATTTGTTGCATAAGCATAGCTACTTAATAATCTATTTTGTTTTAAAGAATCTGTTTCGTTTTCTATTTTAGTTTCAAAAAGTTTTTTCGCCCTTCTATCTAGATTTAACTTTCCTGGAATCATTCCATCTATTGTAAGTCCATTTCTAATTGTAGTTTTCATAGAATTCCAAATTTCTTTTAGAAATTCTTTTATCTCTTCACCTTCATTTTTTACAACATAATCATATAAATCGCAATTATTTTCTTGACAATATTTCTTTATTTCATTAAAGCTTTTTTCATTATATACCTCTTCAAATGAAACCTCTTTCTTTCCTTCTATTTGAAAAGTACCACCACCAACAGAATACACTCTCCAATGAGATTTAACTTCATTATCCTTTATTGCAAATATATCAAAAGTATTTGGATGTACTGTACATTCTGTTTCAACATCAAATTCTATTTCTGTTTCATATCCTTGTAAAGTTTTTTCTATTATATAATCTGTCAAGTGTCCTTTTCCAGTTAAAGCCAATGAACCATATAATATTATTCTAAATTTATCAGCATCTAAATTTTTATTTTTAAAAATTTCTACTGCTCTTTTGGGTCCCATTGTATGGGAACTAGAAGGACCATTTCCTATTTTATATAATTCTTTTAATGATTGCATATACAAATTTAGGGGATATAAATTTATTTTAAAATAATTTATATCCCCCTCTCCTTTTTATTATTTTTACTTAATTTAAAATATCTACTTAATTACTCATTATTTTACATTCATCCTTAGCAAAAATTCGTCTTCATTTTTATTAATATTAATTTTGGATTATTCATATTAGAATTAATTTTAAATATAAATCTTAGTTACTCATCCAAATATTAATTTATTCTTTTGTTATTTATTATAATTTTATTGCAGCCTCTAATGCTAATGTTATCATTCCATTCATTGATTTTTCTCTTTCATCTGCTGTTAATTCACGTTTTCTATATGCAGAATCTGAAACTGTTGCTAAACATGCAGCATGTTTTCCTAAATGATTTGCTGTATAAAATAACGCAAAACTTTCCATTTCAATCCCCAAAATGTTAAGTTCTTGTGGAAGACTTTGAGTTTTTTCTGGTGATATGTCAGAATATGGTCCAAAATATTCTGTTGCACACATATTTCCTACTCTTATTGGTTGATTCATTTCTTTAGCTGTTTCTTTTATAACTTCATTTATTCTTCCTGAAGTTCCTATAATATGGCAATCTTCTGCTGTCATAGCTTTTGCAAAGTTTGATTCTGTATAAGAATTTTCAGCCAGAATTACATCTAATATTTCTATTTCTTCTGAATTTGCTCCGCAAGAACCTATTCTAATTATATTTTCTACATTATAGAATTTATATAATTCGTAACAATAAATTCCCATACTTGGAAGTCCCATTCCAGATCCCATCACTGTTACTTCTACACCTTTATATTTTCCTGTAAAAGCATATATTCCTCTTACCTTATTTACTAATTTTGCATCTTCTAAAAAGTTTTCTGCTATATATTTAGCTCTCATTGGGTCTCCTGGCATTAATACTGTTTTAGCAATCTCTCCAATTTTCGCTTCATTATGTACTGTCATATAACATCCTCCTTTATTTTTCTCAAAAATATTATATCATTAACTTTTTTTATTTGCAAACAAAACAAAAATCTAGTCAAATCGAATTAAGATGTGATAGCCCTGATTACCGTCGTTTGCATAGCTCAAGTAAAAAAGAAAGCGCCCATATTTGAACTATACTCCAAAAAAGTAGAGTTCAACTTGGGTGCTTTCTTTTTATGCTGTTGTTTTCAAATCTAATCTTAATTTATCTGCTATCATTGCTATAAATTCTGAATTTGTTGGCTTTCCTTTATTAGAATTCACAGTATAACCAAATATCGATTCTACTGTTTCTAGTTGTCCTCTGTTCCAAGCAACTTCTATTGCATGACGGATTGCTCTTTCTACTCTTGATGGAGTAGTTTTATATTTTTTAGCTAAGTCTGGATATAATTGTTTAGTTATTTGATTAATAACTTCTATATTATTGACTACCATTATTATTCCATCTCTTAAATATTGATATCCTTTTATATGTGCTGGAACTCCAATCTCGTGGATGATATTTGTGACTTTTATTTCTAAGATTTCTTCTTTACTTGATTGAATATTAAATTCTACATAATTTGTTTTATTATCTTTTGTAGGCAATTTTATTACAGGTTTTGCTTGCACTGGTTTTTCTATTAATTCTCTTATTCTTTTCATTAATACATCCATTTTGAAAGGTTTAAGGATATAATATTGTGCTCCTAAATTTATTGCTTGAGCTGTAACATTATCTTGTCCAACAGCTGATAACATAATGCAAATAGGCAATTCAATATTTGATGAAATTAATTTTTCTATTACTCCAAGTCCATCTAAATGAGGCATAATAACATCTAGTAAAACAACTTGTGGCTTTTCGCTAATTATTTTATTATAAGCTTCTTGCCCGTCTTTTGCTGTTGCTATTATTTCTACATCATCTTGTGTATCAAAATATGTAATTAAGGTAGAAACAAAATCTAAATTATCATCTGCAATAAGTATTTTGATTTTTTCTTTCAAAATAATCCCTCCTTACTTAAAATGTGTAAATATTTACAAAAGAGATTATAATACTTTGAATTTTTTTATGCAATGACTTTTCTTTATTTTATAGTACTTTCGTGTATCAGCATTCTACAAAATTCGACAACAAATATTTTATTTTCTTATCAGAATAAATATTTTAATAAAAATAAACCCTCCTTGTTAAACTTTTTGTCTAACAAGGAGAGTTAATTTATTTTGATAAGTGTTATTATATCATTATATTTGTGGACAAAATATACTTTTCTTTAATCTATCCAATGTGTTATTTATTTTTATTATAAAGATTGTTCTCCATCGTCTTCACCTTGTCCATCTGATTTTACTTGCTTTTTTAGTTCTTCTTTTTCTCTAGATGATATTAGTGCCTGTTTTACTCTTTCAATAGCTTGTTTTTGAGCCTTTATTGAAAACATTACTTCTTCAATAACTCTTGAGTCTCCAGCAATTACTTCAGCATCTCCGCCTTTGAAATCATATATTCTATCATCATACGGTACACCTTCAAAGTCTACCATTTTTTTACCAGTTTCTTTTGAAAATGCGTATAATAATGGCAATTCATGTTGTTTCTTTCCACTTGACACATATCCATTTCTTATCCCCATTCCTACCATTGCATATTCGAAAACACTACATCCAGAATCTACTACTGCAAATTTTTTGTAAACTGTATCTAATACTCCTGGTAAAATTGAAATTGGGCTAACATCTTTACTTGCATATCCAACTAATCCACCTCTTTGTGTTGATACAATATCTGTAGATAATGTTAAAGCAAGCTTTGAATTGTCTTGAGCATTTTCAGTAGAATCAGCAATTTTTTCCCAATTTAAAGCATATACTTCAACTTTCCCTAAATCTTTTTCGGTATAAAAAATCTTTCCACTTGCATAATCTAAACAAGCAGCATGACTATAATCTGAATATTTCACCCCTTCTTGTTCCTTATTTTCAGAATCAAATGCAACAATCATAGAACAATATGGTAAAAATCCTTTTCCAACTCTTAGATTATTTGTTCCATCAATATCGTCTATTGCAACATAATATCTTTCTTTTTCTCCTGGAATTAAATTGGTTTGCTTTCCGTGTTCTTCACTTTCTACAGTAATTCTATCTTTTGTTGTTAAAAGAATTTTTGTTATTACATCTCCTATTTCAAGATCCCCTTTAGTTACAACATCCGCTTTTTCCCCAAATACTCTTTGATTAAGGTTATTTCCAATTTTTGCATTATGTCTTGCAGCCATTATTAAAGCACCTAATATAGCGTCTTTCATATTATAAACACTCCTACTCATATATTGGTTTTAAGCAAAATAATTATTGTTTAAAACTTAATTTTACCATATTTTTAGTCTATATTTTCAATGACTATATATTTTTCATTTAAAACTTCAGTTCCTATAAGCTCAAAATTCAATTCATATTTTTCTTTAGCTTTTAAAATATTATTGTATTTTTCTTCTGTTATATCTACAAATACTTCTACAGTTTCATTATATTTTGTATTTGTAATTTCAATAGAGTTTTGCTTTAAATAATATTTT
Organism: Clostridia bacterium; assembly: GCA_017536685.1. Lineage (GTDB taxonomy): Bacteria > Bacillota > Clostridia > TANB77 > CAG-508 > Scatovivens. The sequence goes on from JAFXGW010000036.1 coordinate 7,584, forward strand.
AATTTTTCAAGTTCAGGATATGTTGTTACTAATTTTGCTTCTAATCCTAAATCTTTATAAACTTCATCAAGCAACCTAAGTGCTTCCTGAGTTGCTCCGGTATAAGCTCTAATTAATCCACCAGTTCCTAGCAAAATTCCTCCAAAATACCTTGTGACAATAACCACTAAATTAGTTAATTCTTTGCCATTTAAAATATTTAACATTGGACCTCCTGCCGTTCCTGAAGGTTCTCCATCATCACTAAATCTATTTACAATTCCTTCTTTTGTAAATACACTATATGCAAAGCAATTGTGTCTTGCATCAAAATATTTTTTCTTTATTTCTTTTACTTTTTCCTCTGCCTCTTCAACAGTTTCAACATAAAAAACATTTGCTATAAACTTAGATTTCTTTTCTACAATTTCAGCAGAAATATTTTTATTTATAGTTTTAAACATTCTTTTTCTCCCATATTTTTCTCACAGCTTTTAAAGATAATGTTGATAAAGTAAAACCTATAACAGGTACTAATGAACTTAAAAACACATTACTTGTTTTACTAATTATTGTTGAATAAATTATTACAACAATATATGTTAGAATGGCAATACATACTTTTCTTGTTGTACTTGTTTCCCATTTTTTGTCAAGTTCTACTCTTTTATTTCTTTCCAAAATTTCTTCAATTGTTTTTTCTAAGTCTCTTAATTCCATTTTTATTCTCCTTATTATTTCAATTTAATATATTGGTTAAAATATATTGAATTTTAAAAGTTCAATATATTCTTACACTACTTTTTTTACTATTTCACTAAAAGATATCCATCTATTGACACATGATCTAATTTGTTTGAATAATTTTCATAACTTACTGAAAAATTAGTCACATAAAATACTACATTTTCATCACTAGTTTTTAAATATCTAATTTTTTCAAATGTAGATTCTTTTGTATTTGTTTTTTCAGCTTCATACATTTGTCTTATAAAGTTTTCAATATCTACTGTAACTTTAATATTATCTTCTGCAGCTTTTATTTCATAATTATTAACATCCACATTTTCATCATATCTATACTCATCTTCAGCTTCATATAATTTTTTAAATTCTTCTATATTAATTGATGTATTTGTATTATACATAGATAAATATTCATAATCATAATCTCTAATTTCAACTTCGTCATCGCCTGTATATACTATAGAATAATCCTCAATTGCTTTCAGATTTTCTAAAGTAACTTTTCTATATAAATATTCTGGTATGTAACTATTTTTTACATAAACAAAAGCTTTTTTACATTCGTTTTTTTCTTTAGTTGTCAAGTCCTCAAAATCATCTACTGCATTTAACATTTTCGTTATTCTTGCTGTTTGACTATAAACCGGAACATCAAAAACATTAAGCGGTGTTAATACTCCAACTATAACAAATCCTGCAAAAACTAAAATTATTTTATCTAAATATTTTGAATTTTTTATTATCATCAATACTATAAAAATAATTTCAAAAATAATTAGTAAATATCCCATATATCTACTTTCTGTTAGACCATATTCTCCTACCCTAACATTCATTGCAATTATTTGTAATACCATTAATGGAATAAATGAATAAAGTAAAATATTTGATATTTTCAAAACTGTTTTGTTTTCATCATAATTCCTAAGTAAAATTACTCCTGGAATTGCTAAAGAAAATGTTAATGATAATATAAAGAATAAAGATTTATTTAAAAGCTCGCCACTTAAGAATATTTTTATTACATATAAGTATAATGTACCAATTAAAAATAATGCTACTGGCATCAATATTCCTGTAAGTAGAATTCTCATGAATTTACCAGTTTCAGTTTTTACATTTGTTATTGCATCTATCATTGCTGGTACATAAAAACCACCTAATAATAAAATTAAGGTTCTAGGTAAAATTTCATAGTCATTTCCATCTAAAATTAGTTCTACAAAAACTAAAATTACAATTAAAATTCCTAAGTTTGCAAGTATATATATTGCAGAAGTTTTTCCAATATTTCCTAAAACTCTAATTGCATATTCTTTTACAGAAACTTCTGAATCTTTTAAAATTTTATATACTGTAACTAAAGGAATTACAATCATATAAGTTATATATATTTTTATTAGCATTATATTGTTTGAATAAACTTCATGATTTATAATCCATCTAAACGAAATAGCTATTATAAGAGCTATTATTTCTCCTACCGCTCTTACATAATTATTTTTGAAAAACTTCTCTGAAAATAGCGTTCCAATTGCCCATACTGCCATCATGTAAAACCACATGTCATCCAAAAAAGTTTCTACAAAATCTTCTGTTCCAAATGCGCAAACCAAAGTTGTAAAATAAACAATTACAATTGTAATTGGAAACTTTTTAAAAGTTTCTTTAAGTGAATTTGAAATGTTTGAAAATAAATTTTTTAACTTTTCCATAACTTTTTTCATACAGAGTTATTAAACTCTATATTAATTCCTCCTTAATTTTAAAGATTTAATCCTGCTGTATATCCTGTTGAGTATGCTATTTGTAAATTAAAGCCGCCAGTATAAGCATCTACGTCAATTATTTCTCCGGCAAAATATAAACCTTTTATTATTTTAGATTCCATCGTTTTTGGATTTATTTCTTTTATTGAAACTCCACCAGCAGTAACAATCGCTTCTTCTACTGGTCTAAAACCATCTATATTAATTTCAAAGTTCTTTAATAATTCTACTAATTTTTGTCTTTCTTCTTTTGTTATACTATTTACTTTTTTATTCACATCAATTCCAGACAAATCAAGTATTGCTGGTATCATTTTCTTTGGTAACAATCTTTCTAAACTATTTTTAAACTCTTTATTTTTTATTTCTTCGAAATCTCTTCTTATTCTTAAATCCAATTCTTCATTTGAAAGAGCTGGTTTTAAATCTATGTATAATTTTATTTTATTTTCTTTAAATAAATTATCTATATCTTTATATCTAAGAAGATGTGCTGACGAACTTAAAATTGTAGGTCCACTTACTCCAAAATGTGTAAATAGAAGTTCACCAAAATCATCATAAATTTTCTTGTTTTTTTCTATATCTTTTATCTGTATTTTTACATTTCTTAAGGATAAACCTTGCATACTTTGACATAATCTTTGATCACCAGTTAAAGGAACTAAAGAACCTCTTATTTTTTCAATAGTATGTCCCAAAGCTTTAGCCATCTTATACCCATCACCATCTGAACCAATTACTGGATAAGATTTTCCACCTGTTGCTAAAACTATTTTATTTCCAAAGATTTTTTCACCAGCTTCTAATTTTACTCCTATAACTTCTCCATTTTCTGTCAAAACATTTTCTACTTTTTTTCCTGTTCTAATTTCAATATTTTTATATTTTTTCATTTCTTTAATTAAACAGTTTAAAACATCTTCTGATCTATCAGTTACTGGAAAAATTCTATTTCCTCTTTCTTCTTTTACTTTTATTCCGTTTTTTTCTATTAATTCAATAATATCTTGGTTCGTATAATTTTGAAAAGCACTATATAAAAATCTTCCATTTCCTGGAATGTTTTTTATGAATTCATTAATTTCTATAGAACTTGTTATATTACATCTACCTTTTCCTGTAATTAAAAGCTTTCTTCCCAAAGAGTTGTTTTTTTCTAAGAGAATAATTTGATTATTATTCTCTTTTGCTGCTGATATTGCAGCAAGAATTCCAGCTGGTCCACCACCAATTATAATAACTTTCATTATTTATACCTTTCTTTATTAAGTCTTCAACTTCTTCATTTTTTTACATTTTATTTAAATGTTTCTTATTTAAGTTATAGTATTTAAAATTCATTAATTTATTTCATACAATATTTTTTTCAATTAGTTAAATCTTTCTATATTATCTACCAATTCTTTTAATACTTCATAGGTATATTCTTGAACAAATTGTCCCACTTCCGGTTCATATTCTTCACCTAAAAGCTCATTATCAGACATAATTTTTATCCCAATTGCCGGAATATTATAATTTTTAGCAATTGTATATATTGCTATAAGCTCCATATCTTCACAAGACACTTTATGTTTTTCTGCCAAATATTTCAATTTATCTTTTTCTCTATTCCAAACATCTGCACTTCCAACAACTCCTGTATATACATTTCCATGTTCATATTTATCTTTTTGAGATAATGCAATTTGAGCTAATCTTTCATCAGATTTATAAATTCTTTTCTCATCTTTTTCACCATCTGTAAATGTCATTAAATCCCACTGACAAGAATTACTTCCTTCTCCTAATTCTTTATATGGTGTTTTTGAAGATAAAATGTTAAAACATTCTTCTGCAATTATAATATCTTTTTTATGTCTATTTTCTATTATTCCTCCTGCTGTACCTGCATTTACAATACATATTGGATTATACATTTCTATTGCTAAAGTTAAACAAGAAGCAGCATTTACTAAGCCCACCTCTGATTTTGCAATTACAACTGGATAATCTTTTATGTACCCTTTATAAAATTTATAAACACTTCTGTTTTCTATATCACAACTTTCTAACATTTCTACTAAATATTTTATTTCTGAATTTAATGCTCCTATAAACACAATTGGTCTTTTTTCCATATATTTTCTCCTTATAAAACACTAGTTAGAATTATATCACATTTTACATAATTTTTCAATTAAATTCATTCTTTTAAAATCAGTTAGTCACTACACATTAGTAATGTTTTACACTTTTTACGCGTATCATTTTATTTAATAGTAAAAAAGCTTTCCTGTTAAATAAAAAAGTTCCACCATCTAGTAATCAACTAAAATCATTAAACTGTTATTTAATCTTTAGCTTATTACATTCTGGTAGAACTTTTAATTTTTATTTAATTTTCTTCAATTTCTATACATTGAGCACCATATTGTTCTTGAAGCAAATATTTATCCATAAAGCTTGGCATATAATAAGTATCTATCTCATAAGAAGGTACTACTACTACTTTTCCTGAAGCATCTATTACTCCCCATTTTCCTTCTTGATAAATTCCGGCATAACCATATTGATTTAGTTCTGTAACTAAATCATATCTACAATCAACTATTAGAGTTCCATTAGCATCTTTATATCCCCATTTTCCATCTTCTGCTTGATATGAATATAATTTTAAGTCTTTAAAAACTTCCGTATTTTGAACAATTTCTCCATTACTATTAATATACTCTAATTGTTTATCTGAATATACAGCAATATAGTCTTTATTTACACTTTCAACAATTCCATTTTCCATTGTTAAAACTTTTTCTATATTTTTAGAATAAATATCTACTATAGTTCCTTTTCTTGCTTCTAAAGCTTTTGAATTTTCTAGTACAATTATATAATCATATTCAGCTTCAATTTCTGTTCCTGAATATAAATCTAATACTCCTGAAAAACCTTCTTTTGTGGTAAACACAAAAAAGTTATCAAAGGCATAAGTTATATTTGTATAATTATTTTTTATTTCTGCATCTTTACTTATTATACTATAATATCCTTGTTCATCTTGAGCAATGAAGTAAGCTGGATTTCCAGTTTCAGAAATGCTTTTATAATTATTTGAATTTACTAAATTTCCATGTAAATCATAAAGCATCATATCATCACCTTTTTTTACTGAAACATAATTTCCAGCAATTGAATATGATACAAATTCAGGTGCTAAAATTTCGTCTCCTTCATTATCATAGAATCCATATTTTCCATTTTTATTTACTATAAATACATCTGACTGATCATAGTAATTTATTGTTTGATATCTAGGTTTTATAATAACTTTTTTATTTTTTATAACACCTTTTTTTCCTCTTTCCATAAACACTAAATATACATCATCTTCATTTTGATATTCTAATGCTCTAGTAATTGATTCATATTCTGGTTCTACAAGCTTTTCTCCGTTGTAATCTATATAACCATATATAATTCCTGTTGATGTTTTTTCAGTTACTATGTATCCTGTTCTTAAATAACCTTCTGTTTCAGAACAAAATTCATCACTTTTTACTGAATTATATTTTATATCTACTACTACATTACCATATGAATCTAATACCCCATATAATCCATCTTTTTTAACTAAAATACATCCTGGTTTGTTTTTTAAACTTTCTACTTTATCATAAATAGCACCAGTTAATTTTTTTCCATCATAATCTACTAATCCGTATTTTCCTTTTTCTTCATAGCAAAGTACGTTTTTTTCCATTTCCAAGCTTGTATCAGAAATTGTTATTGGAGAAACTGAAGAAAATTCTTCAAAAATATCTTTTCCTTTACTATCTAATATTTGATATTCATCTCCTTTAAAACAGAAAAAAACTTCTTTTGATTGATTAGGAATATAAATTGTAGTATATTCTGGTTTTATTAAAGTTTTTCCTTTTTTGTCTACTATACCAACTTTTTGGTCAAGAGAATACATAGCAAAATATTCGTAAGGTTCTTCTTCTATAACAGCCACCGTTCGGTCTTTACCTGACATTTTAAAAATTACTATTCCCACAATTATAGCAAGTAATAAAATAATAACTGCTATAATTATTTTTACATTTCCATTTTCATTTTTAAATTTCAATTTTCCATCAACTCCTAACCTCAAAATATGGATATATTTTATAATAAGACTTCTAATATTTCAATATACAAAAAAGAAAATTTGATGCTTTTCCAAATTTTCTTTTTTATCATATAAATTCAAATTTTTATTAAAATTAACTAATTTTATATTCCATTAATAAGTTTATATCCAAAACTCAAATATATTTTTAAAGAACACAGTTACATCACTAATATAATTAGTCAAAAAATCCATTTCCGTTGTTAATCCAATTCCAACCATCATAATAATTGTAGTTAAGCAAGCTATTAAATATCCTTTTTTTATAAATTCATTTTCTTCATCTTTATCAATTGCTTTCAAAAATAGTAATACAGCTCCAAGGCATAAAATTAGCTTAAAATCTACACTATATGCTTCACAAATACCGCCAAAACATGCAGTTACAATCATGCCCAATATACTTACTATTATTCCTGTATTTATGATTTTTTTCATTTCTTTTTCATCTTTTAATATATAATTTTTAAATAAATATATTACCAAAATTGCAATTCCAATTAATCCTACTAGTCTATTTTCATAGCATACTTCATTCATTGAAACCAAACTTGTTTCTTTGTTGACAAAAACAAAAGGAAATTTTAATGGATTTATAATTGGTGTTTTTAAAACATATTCTAAAATTCCACCAATAGCTTTTCCAAATGTTAGTGACATGCATGATGTCATATTAAAGCTTGTTAATTGATATTTAGCTCCAAATTCTAGTATATTATCAAATCTCACATAATTTAAAATCATTTGAAAAATCGCTAAAATCGCTAGTGGAATTGCAATAATTATTCCATCTTTAATTTTGTCCTTTGCTTTAATTTCTTTCATACTGATTAAGATCAGCAATAAAATTAAAGGATAATAAACTATTAAATTCGGTTTAGAAAGAACTATTAAACCTGTAGTAATTCCCAGAAAAATTAATTTTAATAGTGTCCATTTTTGCTTATCATATAAAGAAAGTGCTAAGTTCATCGAAATAAGTAAAAACATTATTCCTGAAGTTACTACAATATCATATTTGGCACCTCTTAATAGAGTAAATACATTTGAACCAAATAAAATTGCATAATATCCTAAATAAAAATTGCAAAGTGAAATTTTATTTATATATTTATTTATTAATTTTCTATATAAAAAATATAAGCTAAGCGCAATTCCTAAAATAAAAACAAAATTAAAAATATATGTATGTAAGTATGTTCCTGTTAGTATTCTAAATGGAACAATCAAAATTGCAATTGGAGCAATTCCGAAATAATTATAATAAGCACCATCATAATAAGCAACATCATATAAATATCCTATTCCTTCTGAATCTCTTTTTATATGATTATATGGATTTTCCATTTTTTTCAATTCTTCACTTGGTTTTTCCATTAGTTCGATTTGTCCATTTACCAAGGCTTCTGCTTGCATTAGTACTGAATCATCTTTAGGAACTTCTTCTGGTTTTATTGTCAAGCCATCAAAATTATATTGATATACAATATAAACAAATATAAACATACATGCTGTTATCAAGTTTAAAATAAAACTATAGTTCTGTATCTTTGAATTTTCATCATATTCTACTTCAAATATACTTTTATCTCTAACTTTTATAAAAAATATTGCTAATAAAAATATAAATAGCATTCTATAGAAATTAAAATTAAAATTCACTTGATTTAAAACAATTTTTTCAACTTCAAATTCAGTTTCTGTAAATAAATCAATTTGCAAGGTTTGACACAAAGTATGTGTATCCAAATGAATATAATGTTCATCATTTTCTAAAAGAATTTTTTCTCTTAATGTAATAACATCACTTGTATCTTCTGCCATATATTTTACATTATAAGTAATTTTATCTGTCAAATCATTTTTATAATAAATATTGATGCTTGTAATTCTTTCATTTATATTAGAAATCATTATTGTATTATTATCTAATTTAAAGTTTGACTCTATATCTTTTTTAGTAAACATAGTTCTAAAAGCTGGAAAATTACAAATAAAAGATTCTATTAATAAACTTATTATTATAGCCAAAATTACTCTTATAATTTTTACTTTATTAAATTTTATTTTTGTTTTTATATTAATCCCTCTTTTCCTATATTTTATTATATTTGCATTATATAATATAGTTTATTTTTTTTAAATAGTATTTTTATTAATATAAAACGTTTTTATAAAATAAAAAAGTGTTAACAATTTTATAATTTGTTAACACTTTGATATATTATATTAGTTATCTCATATCTTTTCGTTTATACTTTATGGGATTGGAGTATAATTATTTCCTGTGCTTCCTAATAAATTAAGAATTTCTTTAGATGCAGTTCCCGTTAAAGTAATTTTTGACATATCTACATCTTTAAAGCATTCTCCATAATTATAAATATCACTATCTATATTGATAACAATAACTCCTACTAAAGAAGTACAACCAGAGAAAGTACTATACATATAATCCACTCCAGCTGGAATCTCTGGTGCTGTTGTTAATGATGTACAATTCATAAATGCATAATTCATACTATATACACTCTCTGGAATTTCTGGGGCTATTGTTAATGCGGTACACCCAGAAAATGTACTATCCAAATCAGATACACTATTCGGAATTTTTGGTGCAGTCGTTAACGCTGTACATCCAGCAAATGTACTATACAAATAATATACACCATCCGGAATTTCTGGGGCTATTGTTAATGCAGTACACCCAGAAAATGTACTATTCAAATCAGATACACTATTTGGAATTTTTGGTGCAGTCGTTAACGCTGTACATCCAGCAAATGTACCATTCATATCATATACACTTTCTGGAATTTCTGGTGCAGTTGTTAACGCCGTACATCCACTAAATGTTTCTCTCATAGACCCTACATTCTCTGGAATTTCCGGAGCTATTGTTAATGAGGTACATCCGGCAAAAGTACCTCCCAAGCCTGAAAATTCACCGCCTAAACTTGTTACACTATCTGGAATCACTGGTGCTGTTACTAACGATGTACAATTTTTAAAAGCAGCATCCATGATTATTACACTATTTGGAATTTCTGGTGCTGTTGTTAGTGATGTACATCCTGAGAAAGTACCATACATACCAGTTATACCATATGGAATCTCTGGTGGATTTGTTAATTTTGTACATCCAGAGAAAGTACCTTTTAGCATACTTACTGGTTTACCATTTATACTTCTAAGAATTGGACCATACGATGTTTGATATTGATCCGTACCTTGAGCTTCAATTTCGATTCCCAATAATTCGCTTAAATCAGCCCCAGTTCCTGCAAACAAAGTCACATTCCAACCATCCATATCCCCATAAGATACACCAATCGTATAAATATAATCTCCACAAATATACAGATCTCCTTTACTCACCTCAGAAGGCATTTCTTCACAAACAGCATAAGTTTCTGTATCTGCATTGTAAGTTAAATATGTTCCTTTTGGTAGTGCTTCCAAAAAACTTTCATCTAATTCAAGTACTAATCCATCTACATTGATTTGTCTACCATCAGAAGATACAGTTATAATTCCAAAATCAACTGCAGAAGCATCTATACTTAAAGAACTATATGTTATAACTCCAGCTGGAATATTTTGATATAAACCTCCATCCATGTACATATCACATGAGGTATCTTCTTTAAAAACAACTGCAACATCTTGTCCGTCTACATTTGCAGTATATGCTTTATCAAAATAAAATCCAAATTCATTTCTTTCATCTGGTGTTTGTGAAAAGTCGTTTACACCTTCACTTGTTCCTTCTTCTCCTGGTTGTACTGGCATTGCTTCAAGTTGTACCCCGATTGTTGCACTTACACTATCTACTATTGGTGTTTTTGTTAGTTCTACAGTTACTGTTAGTGTTGTTGCTTCTCCTGCTACTAGACTTGTTTTGTCAAGTTCAGACATTAAAGTAAAATATTCTGTATTGCTATTTGTTGTTGAAACGCCCAAATCTGCTGATAAATCTGTGCTTGCATTTTGCACTGTATATGTTGCTGTTACAACATCACCTTTTTTTGTCAAGCCTTCTACATTTATTGTAGCATTCGTATCATCTGTTATTGCTGCTGTTACATATGTATCGTCTGATACTGTTGGTGTACCAGAAAACATTACTTTAAAGTTCGATTGGCTTGGATCTGCAGCTGCTGTACCATTAATATTTAATGTAATATTTTGAATTGCCGCATATCCAATTCCTAATAATAGCACCGCTACTATTGCTGATGCTAATATTATTTTGTTGGTTTTTTTCATATTTTTTTCTTCCTTTCTTTTAATTTATTTATATAAAATTTGTTTTAAACAAATTTAAAACAATTTTTAACAATAGAAATATGAAAAACACATAATTATTATATTTATTTTCAGTATACCATAAGTCGCTTTTTGTTGTATATATATTTAAGTATTTGTAATTGAACTGTAAAAAAGATGCCTCATTTCCGAGACATCTTTTCTTAATATTTAAATTTTTATACGATTTTAATACTCTAAAATTTATATAATCTATAGCATATCTATTCTCTTAAATTTTATGGGATTGGAGTATAATTTTTTCCTGTGCTTCCTAATAAATTAAGAATTTCTTTAGATGCTTCTCCTGTTAAAGTAATTTTTGACATGTCTACATCACCAAAACATTTTTCATAATCTGACACATTATTCGCATTGATGGTAACCTCCCCTTGTAAAGCTGTACACCCAAAGAAAGTACCAAACATATTCGTTACGCTGTTTGGAATTTCTGGGGCATTAGTTAACGCTCTACAATTATTAAAGGTATACACCATATTCGTTACACTGTTTGGGATTTCTGGGGCACTTGTTAGTGAAGTACATACAGAAAATGTAGCCCTCATATCTGTTACACTATTTGGAATTTCTGGAGCACTTGTTAAAGCTGTACATCCTTCAAATGTAGCGTTCATGGTTGTAACACCATCTGGAATTTTGGGTGCATTTGTTAATGCTCTACAACTATGAAATGTACTATCCAAATTTTTCACACAGCTTGGAAGTTCTGGTACATCAGTTAGTGCAAAACATTCCCAAAATGTACCCTGCATATCCGTAATACTATCTGGAAACTCTGGGGCACTTGTTAGTAATTTACAGTAAGAGAATGTGTAATATAATCTCGTCACACTGTTTGGAATCTCTGGTGCTCTAGTTAGGGATGTACAGTAAGAAAATGCACCCTCCATATTCGTCACACCATTTGGAATCTTTGGTGCGCTAGTTAATGCTGTACAGCCATAAAATGTCCATGTCATATTCGTCACACTGTTTGGAATCTCTGGTGCGCTAGTTAGAGCTTCACAGCAAAAAAATGTATTATGCATATTAATTACACCATTTGGAATTTTTGGTGCTATTGCTAATGATGTACATCCATAAAATGTACTATCCATATCGGTTATACCATCTGGAATATTAACGCTTGTTAAGCTTGTGCAATCCTCAAATGTGTTAGAACCAATTGAGCTTACTTGACTATTCTCAGCAAATGTTACACTTTTTAAGTTTTTATCGCTTTGGAAGGTATAGCTACCAATAGCGGTAATTTTATAATAAGTATCTTGGTATTCGTTATAGAATGTTGCTGGAATATATAAATCACTTGTTTTCTCATTATATCCAATCATATAAGCATTCTTAGAATCTAGTGTAAAATCAATATATGGAATTGACTCCCCACAATTATCACAAATTCCATCAACATCTTCATCAGTATGAATAGCAGGTATTGGGCCTATATAACTATCACCACAAACAGGACAAGTATATTTCATTTCGCCATCAACACATTCACCATTGACATAACTTGGTTCTTTAATGACTTCAGTTAAATACTCACACTTACTTCCTGTTAAAGAGAACTCCATTTCCATATCATACCAATATAACTTTTCACCTGTTACATTAAGTACTAACGCAATGTCATTTGACATAAGCATCATGTAATTATTTGCAACTGGTGCAAAAGCATTAGGCTCTTCTTCTTCCTCAGCAATAACCCCATTTTCATAAACTGTTAATTTAACAGAGCCATCTTTCTCAATTATCATCTCATAACTCACTGTGTCATCTATTGCTGCTGTATATTCAGACCCGAAATATATTCCATGATTTTCAATATCTGTTAATTCATATTCCATGCCATTCATATTAATAATTTTACCTTCTTTAGAAGCAGTAACTCCATCTGCTATCATCTCATCAAAATCTATTTCGCCAGAAGGAACATAATTTATACATATCCATTCATCAGAAGCTAATCCTGTTACCTCCTCCGCTAGAATATATTGAAACATTTCAAGTGAACCATCTTCATGTGCAATATAACCAAATCCTTCATCTTGATTTGCATAGAATTTATCATAATAAAATCCATATTTATTTGTACCATTTGGTGTTTGTGAGCTTCCATTTATTCCGTCACTAGTTCCTTCTTCTCCTGGTTGTACTGGCATTGCTTCTAATTGTACACCTATTGTTGTACTTACACTTTCTTTTATTGGTGTTTTTGTTAATTCGACAGTTACTGTTAATGTTGTTGCTTCTCCTGCAACTAGACTTGTTTGAGCTAATTCTGAACTCAATGTAAAAAATTCTGTATTGTCATTTGTTGTTGAAATTCCCAAATCTGCTGATAAATCAGTACTTGCATTTTGTACCGTATATGTTGCTGTTACAATATCACCTTTTTTAGTTAGTCCTTCTACATTTACTGTAGCATTTGTATCATCTGTTATTGCTGCTGTTACATATGTATTATCTGATACTGTTGGTGTTCCTGAAAACATTACTTTAAAGTTCGCTTGACTTGGATCAGCAGCTGCTGTACCAGCAATATTTAATGTAATATTTTGAATTGCTGCATATCCAATTCCTAATAATAACACCGCTACTATTGCCGATGCTAATATTATTTTGTTGGTCTTTTTCATATTTTTTCTTCCTTTCTTTTAATTTATTTATATAAAATTTGTTTTAAACAAATTTAAAACAATTTTTAACAAATTAATAAGTACAAAATCTAATGGATTATTTATATAATAGGAAAACTTATTTTTAGTATTATATAAAAAAGACTCATATTAACAAAACATTTTTGCATAACACAAAAACGCATA
>JAFXGW010000037.1 GCA_017536685.1 Clostridia bacterium
AGGCGCAAGGGTTTCACGTTTTCTCATATTTGTAGTTTTTCTCCAACTCTGTAATCTTCATTTTCAGTATACCATAAGTGACTTTTTGTTGTATATATATTTAAGTATTTGTAATAGAACTGTAAAAAAGATGCCTCATTTTTAAGACATCTTTTCCTAATATTAACATTTTTATATTTTCTTAACACTCAAAAAAATTATATTACCTCACATCTTTTCTATATACTTTATGGAATTTGCATATAGTTATTTCCTGTTGCACCTAATTCATCTAACATTGTAGAATTACCTTTTAAAGTTAAATTTTGTGTAGCAAAGTCAATCCCTGAAAAACAACCACCATAATACGTTGGATTTGCATTAATTGTTATCTCACCTGTAAGTTTTGTACATCCTCCAAAGGTATTTTGCATATCCAATACATTACTTGGTATTTCTGGGGCTGTTGTTAGTGAAGTACAGCCACTAAAAGTTGAACTAAGGCTTGTTACACTACTTGGTATCTCTGGAACTGTAGTTAATGAAGCACATCCTTCAAATGTCGAATTCAAATCAGGTAGATTTTCTGGAATTTTTGGAATTGAAGTTAGCGAAATACATCCTTTAAAAGCTTCCGTCATAGTTGTGGCACTACTTGGAAGTGTTGGAACTGTAGTTAAAGCAGTACAACCTCTAAATGCTCCATCCATACCTTGCACTCCGTCAGGAATTTCTGGCGCAGTTATTAATGAAGTACAATCTTCAAATGTTGCTATCATCCCAATTATTAATTTCTCACTAATGCTTTCTAAAATTGGTTCATATGAAGTTTTATTTTTATCTGTAAAATTATATTCTGTTGCAAGATTAGAAATCCAACCATCTTCAGTTGCTAATAATACCATCCATCCTGTGCCAAAATAAGTATAACAATAATCACCACTCATATAAATATCACCAATTAATGGAACTTCTGGCATTTCATTATACCATTCAGCTGAGTCAAAAGAAGAATTTGCACTTCCATACATAGTTCCATTAGGAAGTGGTTTATTTTCAGAAACTTCTAATACAAGACTTGGAGTTAATTCGTTTTCTGGTACATTTATTTGTCTACCATCAGACGAAACAGTCAAAACTCCTACATCTAATGCTGTTAAATCAATACTATATGAATCATATTTAATAGCTCCAGCTGGAATTTTTGTTGCTCCACTATCTGGCATAAAAATAACACCAGAATTATCTTCATAAAAAACTATTCCTATAGAATATCCCTCTACTGTTGTAACATATCTTTTATTAAAATAAAAACCATATTCATTTGTATCATTTGGAGTTTGTGAACTTCCGTTTATTCCTTCGCTTGTTCCTTCTTCTCCTGGTTGTACTGGTATTGCTTCTAGTTGCACTCCTATTGTTGCTCTTACACTTTCTGTTATTGGTGTTTTGGTTAATTCAACAGTTACTGTTAATGTTGTAGCTTCTCCCGCAACTAGACTTGTTTTGTCAATCTCTGAACTTAATGTAAAAAATTCTGTATTACTATTTGTTGTTGAAACTCCCAAATCTGCTGATAAGTCTGTGCTTGCATTTTGTACTGTGTATGTTGCAGTTACAACATCACCTTTTTTAGTTAAACCTTCTACATTTATTGTTGCATTTGTATCATCTGTTATTGCTGCTGTTACATATGTATCATCTGATACTGTCGGTGTTCCTGAGAACATTATTTTAAAGTTTGATTGACTTGGATCTGCAGCTGCTGTACCATTAATATTTAATGTTATATTTTGAATTGCTGCATATCCAATTCCTAATAATATCACAGCTACTATTGCCGATGCTAATATTATTTTGTTGGTCTTTTTCATATTTTTTCTTCCTTTCTTTTAATTTATTTATATAAAATTTGTTTTAAACAAATTTAAAACAATTTTTAACAATAGAAAACAACAAAAAGACTCATATTAAAAACACATTTTTGCATAACACAAAAACGCATAGTTAATATAAGCCTTTTTATATTCTATACCTAATTTTATTTTTTCAATTATCTTATTAACGTAAGTTCCGATATATATATATATATACAGGCGCAAGGGTTCTACGGTTTCTCATGTTTTTAGTTTTTTCTACCTCTCTGTAATATCCATTTTTAGTATACCATAAGTTACTTTTTGTTGTATATATATTTAAGTATTTGTAATGCAATTGTAAAGCAAAATTATACATTTTATTAAAAATATTAAAACCCCAGAAAAAGTCTGGGGTTACAACTAAATATTCTATTTACCTTATTATTATATTTTAAGAAATATACAAAATATAATTTTATTTATTTAAAAATGCTTTATATCCTTTATAAGCTTGATAAACGTCAAATTTACTTGTTATTTCATATGGTGAATGCATTCCCATTACAGGAACACCAACATCAACAACATCCATTCCTCTATTTGCTAAAGTTAAGGCAATTGTTCCTCCGCCACCTTTATCTACTTTTCCAAGCTCACAAGCTTGATATCTAGCTCCAGCTTCATCAAAGATTTTTCTAAGTTCAGCAACAAATTCTGCTGGTGCTTCAGAAGCTCCAGATTTTCCTCTAGCCCCTGTATATTTAACTAAAGACATTCCTCTTCCAAAATATGCTGAATTATTTCTTTCAAATGCATTTGGGAAATTTGGATTATATGCAGCATCAACGTCTGCTGAAATTGCTTGTGTATTTGAAAATGCTTTATCTAAAGAACTTGCTTTTGTATTCCCTGTTTTTTCTAATAATTCTAAAGCAAAGCTATCAAATATTCTTGTTTCCATTCCTGTTACACCATTAAATCCTACTTCTTCTTTATCTGTAATTACACACATAGCTGTTTTTCTTGGATTTGGAGTATCAATTATTGCTCTTAATGCAGAATAACAACATACTTTATCATCTTGTCCATATCCAGCTATTAAGCTATAATCAAATCCCATGCTTTTTGCTTTAAAAGCTGGAACTAATTCTATTTCAGAACTTACAAAATCAACTTCTTTAATTCCATATCTTTCATTTAACAATTTTAAAATATTTAATTTTACTCTTTCTGAAACATCTTCTGCTTCATAAGGAATACTTCCAACTAAAACATTTAATTCTTCACCTTGAACTCCATCTTTTAGTTTTCTCTCCATTTGTTCACCAGCCAAATGTGGTAATAAATCTGAAATTGTAAATATTGGATCTTCTTCTTTTTCACCTACACAAATATTTACTTTCTCACCATCTGTTTTAATAACTGTTCCATGAATACTTAAAGGAATATTAGTCCATTGATATTTTTTGATTCCACCATAATAATGTGTCTTTAGCATTCCAAGTCCATTGTCTTCATATAATGGATTTTGTTTTAAATCTATTCTTGGAGAATCACCGTGAGCAGCAACTACTTTAAATCCATTTTCTAAATTATCTGTTCCAATAACTGCTGCATAAAGACATCTTCCTCTATTTACATAGAAAACTTTGTCTCCTGGATTTAATGATTCTTTTTCAGAAATGTCAACAAATCCATTTTTTATCAAAATTTCTTTAGAATTTTGTACTATTTCTTTTTCCGTTTTAGAATTATTTAAATAGTACATGTATTCATCTGCATATTGAAAAATTGCTTTTAATTCTTCATCAGATAAATTTTCCCATCCATCTTTTTTGTTTGTAAATAATCTTTCTTTAAGTTCTTTTCCGTCAGTTTTTGACATTTTACTACCACCTTTCTTTTCTTATGTATATTATTTCCATTTATATAATTTCTATTATATTTTCTTTTGAAATTTTTCTATTTCCAATTGTATATGCTTCTTTAATTGCTTCAACACATTCTATAGCTTTTTCTGGAGAAGCAGCATGAACATATGCTAGAACATCTCCAATTTTTACTTCATCTCCAATTTTTTTATCAAATATTAAACCAACTCTATAGTCAATTGAATCATCTTTTTTCTTTCTACCAATTCCAAGTTCTAATCCTGCTTTTCCCACTTTTCCAGCATCTAATTTTTCTACAAATCCAAAATCATCTGATAAAACAGGCATTATTATTGGAGCTTTTTCAAATTTTTCTGGATTTTCAATATAGCTCACATCTCCACCTTGTCTTTTCACTAATTCTTTAAATTTTTCAAATGCTTTTCCATTTTCTATAACTTCCATTACTTTATATTTGTTTTCTAATGGATTTGGATATAATCCAGAAACATTCATCATTTGAATACACATATTTAGAACTACATCTTTTACATCTTCTGCCATATTACCTTTTAAAGCATGGATTGCTTCAACAACTTCTAAAGAGTTTCCAACAGAATATCCTAACGGTTCATTCATATCGGTTAATACACATATTGTTTCTCTATTAGCTAATTTTCCTATTAGAGCCATTAGTTTTGCCAATTTTCTAGCCTCTTCTTTGGTATTCATAAAAGCTCCACTTCCACAAGTCACATCCAATACTATTGATCCGGCTCCTGAAGCAATTTTCTTACTCATAATGCTTGAAGCAATAAGTGGTGTACTATTTGTACAGCTTATTGTATCTCTTAACGCATAAATTTTCTTATCAGCTGGTGCTAAATTTAATGTTTGAGCAATCAAACTTATTCCAATATCTTTAATATTTTGTTTAAATTCATCAATCCCAATATTTATGTTATAACCAGGAATTGATTCTAATTTATCCGCAGTTCCGCCTGTTATTCCTAAGCCTCTGCCACTCATTTTTGCAACAGGAATTCCCAATGCTGCAATTATTGGAGCTACTATTAAAGTTATTTTATCTCCTACTCCACCTGTAGAATGTTTATCTACAATATTTTCTGAAATATCACTTAAATCTAATATATCTCCTGAATTAGCCATTGCCATTGTTAAATCTAGTATTTCATCTTGAGTCATTCCATTTATGCAAATCGCCATAATTAAAGCTGCAGCTTGATAATCTGTAATATTTCCATTTGTATAATTTTCAACAAAATATTCAATCTCTTCTTTTGTTAAAATATCATCAACTTTTTTCTTTTCAATTATTTCTAATATATTCATTTGTAATCATCCTTTATTTTATTATTTCTAAAACTCTAGATTTTGTATTAATTTTCTTATTTGTTATTTTGAAAGCTTCTTTTAGATTTTGAGTAGTTCCACTTATTTTTGATTCATCTTCTGTGTGAATATAAGCTAAAGTTTCCCCAACTGTAACAGTGTCTCCAATTTTTTTGTTTATTGTTATTCCAGCTGTTCTATTTATCTTTCCTGTATCTTTCATTCTTCCAGCACCTAAATATGTTGCAATACTTCCAACTATATCGGCGTCTATTGACTCTACAATACCAGATTCTGTAGATAAAACCGGTATAACAAATTTTGATTTTTCAAATAACTCCGGATCTTCTAAAAAGCTTAAATTTCCACCTTGTGATGCCACCATTTGTTTGAATTTTTCATACGCTTTTCCTGTTTGTAAAACTTCTCTTATCATTTGAACATTCGCGTTCAAATCTTTATTATCAGTTGCTAGAGCTATCATAACACTTCCTAATGTTTCAACAACATCAGATAAATCTTGAGAAATAATTCCTTTTAATGCCATTACTGTTTCTCTCATTTCTAAGTTATGTCCTATAGAGTAACCAATCGGCTGATTCATATTTGTTATAACACAAGCAATTTCTTTTTCAAGAGCTTTTCCTAGTCTTACTAGTAATTTTGCTAATCTTCTAGCATCTTCATATGTTTTTATATAAGTTCCTTTTCCACAAGTTATATCAAAAACGATTTTATTACTTCCTGTTGCTACTTTTAAACTCATTAAACTTGAAGCAATAATTGGCAAACTATTTTCACAAGCAACCTGATTTCTTAATTTATATATTTTTCCTTCAGCTGGTGCAAAGTTTAACCCTTGATTCATTATACAAGCACCAACATTTTTTATATTTCTTTTAAATTCATCAATTGAAAAATCTGTTTTTAAACCTGGAATCGACTCTAATTTATCTATGGTTCCCCCTGAGATCCCATACCCTCTACTAGATACTTTTGCTACAGGAATTTCTAATGCAGCCAGAATTGGCATTAATAAAATAGTAGCCTTGTCTCCAATTCCACCTGTTGCATGTTTATCAACAATATTTTGAGAAATATCACTCAAATCAATCATATCTCCTGACTCAGCCATAGCAACACTTAAATAAAGTATTTCGTCTTCTGTAAGACCATTAATATAAATATAACTTAATACTGCAGCTGCTTGCGCTTCTGTTATTTCTTCTTTCATTAACTTTCCAACAAAATATCTAATCTCGTCTTTAGTTAATTCTTTTCTCTCTCTTTTTTTTCGAATGATACTCTTAATATCCATTTTCTCATTTCCTTTCTTTGGAATATTTATTTAGAAAAATTTTTTATAAAGCTTTTTCTATGTAAAATACATGGTCCATTTTCTTTTATTATTCTTATATGTTCTGCTGTTCCATAACCTTTATGCTTTGCGAATCCATATATAGGATATATTTCATCCCATTCTTTCATTATTCTGTCCCTTGTTACTTTTGCAATAATTGAAGCTGCCGCAATTGAATAATTTTTGGCATCTCCTTTTACAACAGATATATATGGTATCCCCAAAGTATCCATATTATTTAAAGCATCTACCATTATTACATCTGGTCTTTGTTTTAAGCCTTCAAGTGCAATTTTTACTCCTAACTTAGTAGCATTTAAAATATTAATTTCGTCAATTGTTTTTTGATCCACTATTCCAACACTATAACTAATTGCAGATTCTATTATTTGTTCATATATTTTCTCTCTTTTCTTTTCAGAAATCTTTTTAGAGTCATTTACCCCTTCTATAAAAGAATCTTTTGGAAGTATTACTGCTCCAACAACAACGGGTCCTGCTAAAGGTCCTCGACCGGCTTCATCTATTCCACAAATATAATTTATATTATTTTCGTATAATTTGATTTCTTCTTCTTTTAAAAGATGTAGCCTTTCAATTTCTTTTTCTTTCATTTTTTCACTTTCTTTGTTAAATTTTCAATCTATTTTTAATGTATAATATATAAAGTAATTATATCTATACAAGAAAAATATTTCAACATAAAAATGATTTTTTTCTAAACATTTCTATTGTCTAGAAATAT
>JAFXGW010000001.1 GCA_017536685.1 Clostridia bacterium
AAAATACCAGCTTCAATCATAGATTCTCCTCTAACTGTAAGCATAAAACTTTCTCCTGAACCTACGAAATCTAATGGAATTGGGAATGTATCAGTTACGTTTTCAACAGCTAAAATTGGTTCACCAGCTGTAATTTTTCCAATTACTGGAACATCAACCATTTCTCTACTTGAATAAACTTCTTTATCAAATGTTGATTGTTGTCCTTCTATAGCTCCACCTTTTAATAATTTTAAAGTTCTTCCTTTTTGACTTTCTTTTTTGATATATCCTTTTTTCTCTAATGATGCAATATATCCATGAACTGTTGCTGTTGATTTTAAATCTACAGCTTTACCAATTTCTCTAACTGATGGAGGATAACCATTAAGATTTATTTGTTTTTCAATAAATTTTAATATTGCTTTCTCCCTTTTATTTAAGCTATTTGGATCTTTTTTTCTCATATAATTAGTACCCCATTTCTATATTATACTTTATTTTTACCGAAATTTTATTCTACAGAACTTTCGTTCTATAATCTAAAAAGATATTATCATAAAACATTTTGTTTGTCAAACAAAAGTTTTATTTTTATATAAAAAAAGAAAGTAATTTTTTCAATTACTTTCTACTTATTTTATGTTTTTAATTATTCATACCATTCAAATTCCCATTCAAGAATTTTTACTGTATCTCCTTCCTTTACACCTTTATCTTTTAATGCTTGAGTAATACCAATTTTCTTAAGCATTTTTTCCATGTATGCATATGATTCATTATCACCAATATTTACTCTTCCCATTAATCTTTGTGCTGCAGGTCCAGTTACTAAAAATTCACCTTCTTTAACAATTTCAATCTTAAATTGTTCTTCTTCGTCATCTTCTAATGTATAAACAATTCTATCTTCAATCTCAACAATTTCTTCTTTTGGAAGAGTTTTAATTATTTTAGCAACATGATTAAATAATTCATTTAATCCTTCTCCAGTTACTGCTGAAATTTTATAAATTTCCATATCATTTTCTTTTGCTAATTTTTCTAAAGCTTTATAGTTTTCATCATCTTGCATACTGTCTATTTTATTAGCAACAATTATTTGTTTTCTTGCAGCTAATTTTTCACTATATTTTTTTAATTCCTCATTAATTTTATTGAAATCATCAACTGGTTTTCTTCCTTCAGTTCCAGCTACGTCTAATACATGAAGTAAAAGTCTTGTTCTTTCAACATGACGTAAGAATTGGATTCCAAGTCCAACACCTTCACTAGCACCTTCAATAATTCCAGGGATATCTGCTAAAACAAAACTATCGCCATACTCTGTTTTTACAACACCTAAATTAGGATCTATTGTTGTAAAATGATAATCTGCTATTTTAGGAGTAGCTTTTGTTACTCTTGAAAGTATTGTAGATTTTCCAACATTTGGGAAACCAACTAAACCAACATCAGCAAGTAATTTTAATTCTAAGATAATTTCTTTTTCTTTTCCTGGTTCTCCATCTATTGCAAATCTAGGAGCTTGTCTTGTTGAAGTAGCAAAGTGTGAATTACCTTTTCCACCTCTACCACCTTTTAAAATTAATTCCTTTTGCCCCTCTTTAGACATATCAACAATAACTTTACCAGTTTCTGCATCTTTTACTATTGTTCCTACTGGAACTTTTACAATAATATCTTGACCACTTTTACCGAATTTGTGTCCACCACTTCCATTTTGTCCATTTTCAGCTTTAAATTTTTTTGTAAATCTAAAATCGATTAAAGTATTTGCATTTGGATCAACTTCGAAATAAACGTCTCCGCCTCTTCCACCGTCTCCTCCATCAGGTCCACCTGCTGCAACATATTTTTCTCTTCTGAAAGTTGCTGCACCATTTCCACCATCTCCAGATTTAATTATTATTTTTGCATAATCTACAAACATTTTTTACTCCTTAAATTTAAACACTAATTTCATTTTCAAATAAATTTAATTTATTTGAATTATATTATCAATTTAATTTTTATAAAATTTTAATAATATTAATTTATTTTCTTAATATATTTTAATCTTAATTTAAATTTTCATTAGTGTTTTTTATTTCTTAATTTTCAAAGTAATCTAGCATCATAGCTTTTTTAACTTTTTTCATAGTTTCTTTAGCTGTTTTTCTTGCTCTTTCTGTTCCTTCTTTTAATATTCTATCAACTTCTTCTGGATGAGCTTCATAGTAAGCTCTTTTTTCTCTCATAGGTCTTAAGAATTCTATAATGTTATTTGCAAGTTCTCTTTTACAAGCAACACATCCTCTTGCTCCAGCTTTACATTCACCGCAAGCTCTTGTACAAGCTTCTTGGCTTGAAAATAATTTATGATAATAAGCAACCATACAAACATCAGGATTTCCTAAATCATCTTTTTTTATTCTGTTTGGATCAGTTACTGCACTCATAACTTTTTTAGTAATTTCTTCTTCTGAATCAGAAAGGTAAATTGCATTTCCTAAAGATTTACCCATTTTTTCATTTCCATCTAAACCTTTTATTCTTTTTCCTTCAGATAAAACGATTTCTGGTTCTTTTAAAATTCCTTCACCATATATGCTATTAAATTTTCTAACTATTTCTTTACATTGTTCAATTAATGGTTCTTGATCTTCACCTACTGGTACAAGTTCACCTTCAAATGCTGTTATATCTGCAGCTTGACTTACTGGATATCCTAAAAATCCATAAGTTACACTTTCTCCAAATAAATCTCTTTTTTGAGCAATCTCTGTTTTAACAGTAGGATTTCTTTGAAGTCTAGCAATTGTAACTAGATTTGAATAAAATACTGTAAGTTCTGCTGTTTCTGGTATCATTGATTGTATATATATTGTTGTTTTTTCTGGATCAATTCCTACTGATAAATAATCCATAACAACTTCTCTAACATTTTTTCTTACTTTTTCTGGATTATTGAAATTATCTGTTAATGCTTGAACATCTGCAATTAATATATATGGTTCATATTCTCCGCTTTCTTGCATTTCAACTCTTTTTTTCAAAGATCCAAAATAATGTCCTATATGTAATTTTCCTGTAGGTCTATCACCTGTTAATATTCTTTTTTTATTTTCCATTTTTATACCTCACCTTAAAATTTTTTATTTTTATTTAAAGTTTAGTATTGCCATCGTTTAGTAAAATAGTTTATTTCCATAATAAACTTCCTCTCTTTAGTTTTATAAAAGCTTGATTGTAAAATTATTATTATAAAAACTCTCGTCACAATTAAGCTCTATTTTTTTATCACTTCATTATTATACTGTATTTTTACTTAAAAATCAATGTCTCTTTGACATTTTATGTAAATTATGTTATACTTGATTCTGTTATTTTGTGTTCGTGCCTAAAATCAAACTCGTTAAAAGGCATCAACCACAAGGCTAGCCCAGGCTTTATACAAAATAAACATTACATTATAATGGGAACGAAAGTAGCAAATCTAAACGCTACTGTAGGGAAAGGTTTTATGCAGTTGTTTGTGACACGCGAAGGTCAAACATGGGACATTAATCCTCTTGTTTCAGCCGTCTTTGAAAACGGAGCTTTAGTGGTATTCTCTAAAGAGAATACAAACACCGTATACGGTGTTTCTGAAGCTGCACTAGGAGAACTGTTTCATGTTCAAGTCTTTGGACATGAAAAGGCTCCTATTCTCAAAAAAGGCTCTATGCCGGAAGGACGTGGCAACAAAATTCTTTGGGCATTATCCTTCGTCGAAGACGAAAAGCGTACTAACACAGAAGAAGAATTCTATGAGCGCCAGCCGGAAATTGAAAAATCCTATGGTTCTGATGTTTCTATCATCTATTCCAAAAAAGGTGCTTACGCAATCTTCCTCGCCAAAAAGACCGCGCAACCTGGAAAAGGCCGGAGAAGTTATCAGGTCAAATACAAACCTTGTCTTGGCTGGTGTTCGGACACCATCACAGACGAAGAACTCAAAAATTTAATTCGTGAGTTCCGGCGCCACAGAAAAATCTATTGCCCGCTTGAATTCTTAGAAGTGGTAAAGTAAGAAAATAGTAGGTGATAAAATAATGCAAATTTTTCTTTACGAACCAAACATGAGCTTTAATGCAAATGTATATGTTCACTCTGAATTTGACGGTTCTGTTCTTCGGACCTATTTCAATAATGAGTTAACAGATTCACGCGCAGCAAAAATCGGCGATTCTTTTTACATCATACCTTGTGGTTCTAAAAAAGCCCCTACAGTCACGGCTGTTGAACTGCCTAAAACTCGAGGTGCAAGAATTGCATGGGCTCTTTCCTTTATTGGTGAGAGTAAGTATGTAAATGAAGAAAAAGAATTCTGGAACCGTTATCAGCAAATTTCCAAAGATTGCACTCTTATGAATTCCATCTATCTGCTTAATCCCAGTGTATATGCACTGTGTATCGCAGATCGAGTGGCTGATTCCAAAAGAGTCGCATCTAAGCCTAAAATTAAGCCTAAAAATCCTATTTTGGCTTGGATTTCTGATGATATTTCAGATAGCGAAATTGACGAACTTGTAGATCGTTTTACAAGAATTCGAACTCTTTTCTGTCCTATCGAATATTTGAAAGTCATCTAACCTCAAGTAAAAACCTTAAGCTACACAAATACTTATGTGGTAAAAGCCTACTCAAATCCCAAAATTTGAGTAGGCTTTCTTCTTTATTTACTTTATATTCTCTAAATTATTAATTTGTTTTATTAATCTATTATTTCTAATTATTTTACTTTATTTTTTTAATATTCTAATAGTATTAAATATTGTTATTAATGTAACTCCAACATCAGCAAAAACGGCCATCCACATTTGTGCTAATCCCAAAACGCTTAATAGTAATACTCCCACTTTTACTAATAAAGCAAATATTAGATTTTGTTTTATTATTTTGTTTGTGAATTTTGAAATTTTTATGGCTTCTTCTATTTTGTTTAAATTATCTGTCATTATAACCATATCAGATGCTTCAATCGCTGAACTTGATCCAATTCCTCCCATTGAAATACCTATATCTGCTAATGCTAAAACAGGAGAATCATTTATTCCATCACCAACAAAAGCAACTTTTCCACTTGTTTTATTATTTATAATTTTTTCAAGTTCATTGTATTTATCTATTGGTAACATTTCTGCTTTTATTTCACTGATTCCAATTTCTTTTGCTACTTTTTTGGCAATCTCTAAATTATCACCAGTAAACATATAAGTATTAACTCCTAAATATTTCAATTCTTCTATTGCTTCTTTAGCTTCACATTTTATTGAATCATTTAAAATCAAAGCACCAATAACATTTTCATCTACTTTAACATAAATTATTGTTCCAACTTCATTTTCATCTTTATTTCCTGTTAATTCAGCATTTCCAATTTTAATAGTTCGTCCATCTAATCTATATTGTAAACCTTTTCCAGCAATTTCTTCAAAATCAGTAGCTCTATCTGTATTTACTATTTTTCCATATCTATTAAGAACTGCCGTTGCCAAAGGGTGATTAGAAAAACTTTCTCCAATTGCTGCAAATTTTAAAATCTCATTTTCTGAATAGTCTTTATCATATACTTTAATTTTTTCTACTTCAAATTTTCCTTTTGTTAAAGTTCCAGTTTTATCAAAAGCAATATATTTTATATCTTTTATAGCATCTAAATAGTTACTACCTTTAACTAATATTCCTTGTTTTGATGCTTTTCCTATTCCTGAAAAATAACTCAAAGGAACTGAAATAACAATCGCACATGGGCATGACACTACTAAAAATATTAACGCTCTATATAATGAAGCTTTATATGTAATATTTAATATCGCTGGCATTAAAGCAATTACTAATAAAGCCATAATTAGTACAATTGGCGTATATATTTTTGAAGCTTTATTAACAAATGTCTCCGTTTTAGCTTTTTTATCAGTTGCATTTTCTACTAATTCTAAAATTCTATTTACAGTACTATCTTCATATTTTTCTGTTACTTTAACTTCTATTAGTCCTTTTTCATTTATGCAACCAGACAACACCATATCATTCTCTTTTACTTCTCTTAAAGTTGATTCTCCCGTTAATGAAGCTGTATTTAAATAAGCAACTCCCGAAATAATTCTTCCATCTAACGGTACTTTTTCACCTTGTTTAATTACAATTATATCACCTATATTAACATCTTCTGGATTTACTTTATGTTCATGATTTCCATGTTTTAAATTTGCATATTCTGGTTTTATATCCATTAAATCTGCAATTGATTTTCTAGTATTATTTATAGCTTTCTCTTCTAAAATCTTTCCAATTTCATATAAAACTATAACCATCAACCCCTCAATTTCTTCACCTATTAATAGGGCTCCAATACAAGAAATTGTTACTAAAAAATTTTCATCAATTGTTTTCTTTTTTAATAATTTTATTGCATTTTTTGAAGTTCTATACAATAAAATAACATAAGAAATTATAATTAAAACTAAACTTATATTTTCTGATAAATTAAATTTCATAGAAATAATCATTAATATGATTCCTAAAAGAACCCTTAGCAAATTAATATTTTTTTTCTTATGAATGTTTTCTTTATTTCTATGATTCTCATTATGTATATTTTTTTCACTATGCTCATGAGTTTTATTATTCTCATAGCACTCTTCATTACAAGAAGAATGTTTATCTTTATGAGCATGAGTATTTATATGATTGTGTTTATCATAATGTTCATGATTAAAGTTTTCTTTTTTATTATGCTTTTTTAAATTTATAACTTCAACTTCTGGTTCTAAACTTTTTACAATTTTTTCTATTTCTTCATCCAATACTTCAATTTCTGTTTCAAAGGAAAGTTTTAAAGTATTAAAATTCACAACAACATTTTCATAACTTTTATTCTCTGAAAATTTATTTTGAATTTTATTTGCACAATTTGCACAATCCAATCCTTCCAATCTAAATTCATACTTCTTCAATGTGTTCATGCCCCTTCTCAAAGATTTCTTTAACATGCTGATCATCTAAAGAATAATAAACAGATTTTCCATCTTTCCTATATTTAACAAGTTTAGCTTGTTTCAAAACTCTCAATTGATGAGAAATTGCTGATGGTGTTGAATTAGTGATTTCTGCAATGTCACATACACATAATTCTTCCATCATTAATGCATTTATTATTTTCATTCTTGTAGAATCACCAAAAACTTTAAAAAGCTCTGCTAAGTCAAAAATCTCTTCATCTGCTAAAATCTCTTTTTTTACTCGTTCAACAATTTCTGCATTTGAATTTTCTTCTTCACATCTTATAAACTCTTCCATTCTTTCTCCTTTGCAATTCATCATATTTGAATATATGAATAATCATTCATATGTTTATTATAATCTTAGCTTTTTTTATTGTCAATATATATGTATAGATAAATAAAGATATTTTATATATAGTCTCCTTACTGGTCGGGCAATGATTAAAAAATTTTAACGCTCAAAAATTGTTCGCTAATTTTTTAATCAACAGCTTCGCTGACCCTCCCAAACTGCGCGTCGACTTATATAAAATATCTTTATTTATCTTTATATTATTTTGAACAGCAAAAAAGCTCCGATTAATCGGAGCTTGAATTTATTTAATTAGTTATCTCTTCCTTCTGGTAAAGCTGGATAATCAAGAACAACTCTTATTGACATTATAAATCTTATTGTTCTTACGAATTTACTATTTTTAAATCTTTGCCATAATGAAGGTTTTGCTTCAAATCTTGTTTCTTCAAAATACGTATCCATATCTTCTGCTGAAGCTAATTCTCCACCAACAACTTCTGATTCATTTGAAGAAGTTGTTTCTTTTACAGATTTTTTAACTGGTTCTAATATAGCTTGTGCTACAGGAGCAACAGTTTCTTCTTTTACTTCTTCTGTTATTTCATCTATCGGTGCAGGAATATATTTTAAAGCTTCTGCTATTTCGATTCCAATATAACTTAACGCTTTTGATTTATCTTCAATTCTTTCCATATCAATTTCAATATGTAAGTTTGATTCTAAATTTCCAATTTTTGTATCTATAGTCTTAACAGCATTTACAAATTCTTCAGATTCTTTATCTTTTGATTTTCCAATTACAGTCAACGCTTCTGCTATTTCAGCAGGATACTTTGATTCTAATTTTTTAACAATTTCTTTCCAATTTTTAGCTCTAGCTTTTACAGCTGCAGTAGCATCTCTTAAAACACTAGCAAGTTTAATATTTTTCTCTCTTTGTCTAATTAAATCTTCAATTTTTTTAGTGTTTTCTTCGAATTGATTTGTAGCATATTCTACTAAATCATAAGCTGCTTTATAAACACTTTTTGGAAAATTCTTTTTCTTTGGATACTCTAACAAGTAAGTTTTTACAGATTCAACCAAATCTTTAAAATAAGAATCATCTTCTAATTGAACTATTTGTTTTTTGCTGTTTGGATTTATTAATTTTTGAACTTTATCGATATTTGATAATATTTTTTCTTCCGTGATCACCATCTTCACGTTTACTATGCCTGATTTATTGAAAAATGACATTGTAAACAACCTCCTTCGTATCAATCTAATTAAATACTACTGTTATTATAACGTTATTTCCGTAAAACTACAAGTATTTTTTCGACTTTTTTCTATTACATTTTTATTACATTTTCATTCTTATTACCATTCAATTTTATATTTTTGGAAATTTTCAGAAAACAAAAGATAAAACTTTAAATTTAATAACTTTACTATTAGATAAAAAAAGTAATTAGATTTCCAACTTTTTTGTTAAATAATCCAATTACTCTTTTATTAAAATCAAATTAATTTACTTATAAATTTATTCATTTAATAAACTTTATTTTTATCAAAATAATTTTATTTTATCTCTTATATATTATTTTAAAACTTTTTTAATTTCTTCATGTCTTTTTATTTTTAATGTTGTTGTTTTAATTAATTCTTCTTCAGTTATAATTAATTCTTTTACATATTTGTATTTTGGCATAGTTTTATTAATTTCTTTAATTTTTTCCCAAATTTTAGCTTTTATTTCTTCATCTTTTTCTAAACCATATTCAGCTTTCATTAATTCTCTGTCAAATACAACTTCAACACACATTTTTAAATCATTCTCATCTTCTTCATCTGGTTTTCCAAATACAAATGATTCTTTTACACCAGGTATTTTATTTATTAAACTTTCAGTTTCTTCTGGGAATACATTTTTACCATTTTTTAATACTATAACACTTTTCTTTCTTCCAGTTATGAATATAAATCCCTCTTGATCAATATATGCTAAGTCTCCTGTATGGAACCATCCATCTATCATACATTCTTTTGTTGCTTCTTCATTTCCATAATATCCAAGCATAACAGTTGGACCTTTTACAGCAAGTTCTCCTATTCCGCATTCATCTGGATCAACAATTTTTGTTTCTAAACTTGGGAATGTCTTTCCAATTGAGCCTAATCTGTAGTAAGTTGGATTTTCTGCTGCAACAACAGGAGAAGTTTCAGATAAACCATATCCTTGATATGTATCAACTCCTAATTCTGTAAATCCTTTTTCTGCTTCTTTATCAAATGCAGCTCCACCAGCAACTAACATTCTTAATTTTCCACCAAAATTTGCATGAATATCTTTAAATAATTTTTTTCTTAAATCAATTTTAAAGAATCTTAAAAAGTTTGATAATTTTATTGCAAATTTAACAGTTTTTGTTTTCCCTTTTTTATCAATTCCTTGCCATACTTTTTTATACATATTTTCAAAAAGTACTGGAACTGCAATCATAACTGTTGCTTCATATTCTTTTAAATTTTCTGCAATATGTCTAATTCCTTCACAAAAAGCTATTGTTGCTCCAACACTCATAGCAAATAAGAAACCAACTGTACATTCAAAAACGTGATGTAAAGGTAAAAATGATAACAAGACGTCACCTTTTCTAATATCAAATATTGATGTTATATCATATATATTAGTTGTTAAATTTGTATGAGAAAGCATTACAGCTTTAGATTGAGAAGTAGTTCCAGATGTAAATAACATTACAGCCATTGCATTATTATCAATTTTAGCATCTAAGAAGCTTCTTGCACCATTTTTAATTAAGTCTTTTCCTAATTTAATTAATTCTTTTTGAGAATATATATCTCCAGTTTTTTCGTCTAAATCCATTGAAATAAAGAATTTAATTTTTCCTATATTTTCTTTTTGTGCTTTTTCCATAATTTCTGTATATTTTGATGTATAGAAAATAGCTTCTATTTCAGATCTTTCAATTAAACTTAAAAGTTCTTTTTCTGTTAATGCTTTATCTAAAGGTACTACAATTCCTGTACCACAAGTTATAGATAAATATGCTTCTTGCCATTCATATCTATTTTCACCAATAACACCAATTCTTTTATCTTTTAATCCAATACTAATTAAAGCTGTTCCTAAAGCTTCAACCTCTTCAATATAATCTTTATAAGACATTGTATAAATTTCTTTTGTCTCTGAATTTTTAAATTTAAAAGCAGGATCATTTCCAAATACTTCTTTAGAATTATTGATTATTTCTTTTAAGTTATTGAATTTCTTTTCGTTATAAACTCTTGGACAACCTTTAATTATTCTATCTCCCATTTTAATCTTCCATCCTTTTTACTAATTTATTAAATAATGTTTTTTCATATTCTTTATATATTTTTTGTACATCTATTTGTTCTAACTTTGCTTTTCTTCTATAAATTAATGTAGAACATGTAAGAGAAAAAATTTCTGAAGCCAAAATTTCAGAATCACACTCTACTATATCTCCATTATCTACACCTTCTTGAACAATTTTTTGAATAGTAGAAATATATTCCATTACTTTTTCTTTACAAAATACATTTCTAGATTCATTTCCCCAAACTTGGCTGAGAACAATTGTCAATAAATTTTCATATTTTGCAACAGCTTTTAACTGGATTAAAGATACAGCTTTTATTTTATCTAATACGTTATCACATCTAGCAATTTTTATTTCTATACTATTGATTAGAAGTTTCATTCCTTCTTCAATCAAAAAATTAAATATTTCTTCTTTACTACTAAAATGATAATACAGTGTTCCTTTAGCAACGCCAACTGTCGCTGTAATTTCTTCTATACTTGTAGCATCATAACCTTTTTCGGAAAAAAGTTTTAACGACGCTTCAAAGATTTTTCTCTTTGTTTTATTCATAGAATATTCCTTATCTTTTAAGATTAAATTTTTGAAATAAAATTCTCTTCAAAAAATTCAAACATATTATACATTTTTTTTTTAGATTTTGCAACTTTTTCTTTCAAATGAATATACGGTCAGTTTCTACTCTCAAGCGCATTTAGAGTTAAAAACCAGATGTTTTAGATTATAAAAACACCTATATAATTTAAAGTGAAATTTTTTATAAATGTAGTATACATTTCTTTACAAATAAAAACGCTGCGCCACAAATCGTAACACAGCGAAAAATATTACAAAGAAACTTAAAAATATGTTTTTTTATCATTTATAGCTGAGATATAGCCTTTTTGTAGTATTCTATTGTTTAAAATTAATTTGGATATTGACTTTCATATTCTTCAACAGTTAAGATTTGAGTATTTGAACCATAGTATGTATTATCCATAAGCCAATTTTTTTCTGTAGTATCTTTAACAACTACTGTTAAAGCACTTGAAACATTAGGAATTATATTTTTATTACTTGACGGTAAATGGCTAAATGTCGCTTTATCAAGTCTTACGATTTGAGGGCTACAACCTGAAAACATACGATTCATACTAGTAGTTTTTGATGTATCAAAATTACTCAAGTCAAAACTTGCTATTTTAGAAACAGAGTTAAACATATATGCCATTGTAGTAACATTTGAAGTATCAAAACTTGATAAATCTAATTCTGTTAAAGCAAAAGAATATCCAAACATATAACTCATATTAGTTACTTGTGATGAATCTGCATTATCAAAATCAACACTTAGTAAATTCGTATAGTAATAAAATAAACTACTACAATTTGCAGGTAAAGTTATTCTACCATTATTAGCTCCTAAATAAATTTCATATATCCCATTTTGATTGTCATCAACAGCCCATCCTGTTATTGCATAATTTCCTTCAACAGAAGCATCCCATTTTGTTGCTCCTGTTGGAACATTTTCATGATTTACGAAGTATACTCTTTCAACGTTACTTTTTTGTATAGTACCGCCGAATAACCCTGAGATTGAACTAGTATTCAATGTTCCAGCACTTACCAACATAACAAATTCTTCAAAATTAAAATTCAACATAGATATTAATTGATTGTCAGCAGAAAGAGTATTATTTTTATAATAAAAAGTTATATTAAAGGTAATAGTTCCCTTACTTTTTATTATATCAGATTTTGATAATCCATTTAATGAAAATGTTATATCTTCATTATCATATGTGTTTTCCCCCAACATATAATAAACTTCATCAAATTCATAATCCTTATCAGTTGAGTTATAAATTTTTACCTCATAAGTAATTTTAGAATTCGGATCTGTTGCAGATAAGGTAATATCTGTATTTAACATTGTTTGATATGTATTTAATATTTTTGAATTATTCAAATCAGCACCAGTATTACTTACATAATTAACTTCAGTTATAAACAAACCATCCTGCGCTTCTGCAGCAACATTACCCGTTATGTCAAGTAATATATCTATTCGTGCGAATCCAATCCCCATAAAGCATGTAGCTAAACAAATTAAAAGAAGGAATATCCATGAATTTGATTTTGCTGCTTTTTCTTTACTGTCTTTCATCGATTTCCTCCTTTTTATTTACTTTGATTAGTTACTGATAACTCATAACTATATAATATTTGATTTCTACTTGGTATCATGAAATATGTTTTTAATTTTTCTTTTGATTCATACATTAAAATAGGTTCTTGTATTGTGTCTCTTATTCCTAGAATATCATTAAATTTATCTATTCTTATTAATTCATATTTGTTCATATTAAATCCATTATTAATTTTTTGTATATATGAACCATAATTTGACAATATTTTATTTAATTCTAATTTATATATATCTTCTGGAGTTCTATTTTTAGACATATATTTGCATAATTTTGCAATGTAACGAATTTCCATTAGAACTAATACTAAAATAACAATTTTTCCCCATATTGATTTACCAGAATCACACGTTATTAATTCATTTTCACAACCAATTAAATTTGTATTCAAATCAATTCCAACTGTTTTAGTTGTAAGTGGTATATCTAAAGATACTAAGTAATCATCATTTCCATCTCTTTGGAAATTACCGTCTATACCATCAATGTTTATATGCATTTTAATTGTTAATGTTGCAAGTGCTTCATCTAAATCATATATAGTAACAAATTTCTTTATTAAATCATTGTATTTATTATAATCAATATTTACTTTTTCTTTAATTTTTATATTTTTATCTTTTGTTCCTTCAAATTTCTTTTCTTCGATTAATACATCTTCAAAATTATAAATTGATTTATTAGTTGTTTTTTCCTCTACATTTACTTCTGCATCTACGCTATATTTATAATCATATTTTACATCTGCTTCATAAATTTCTAAATCATAAGAAAAGTCTGCAACAATATGGTCTATAAGACTAGCAATATATTGATTATCTTTTTGTGAATAATCTTTTTCATAAAATTCATTAGCTTTTAAGAAAACTTTGTAATCAACATTACTATTTTCTTTATAGCATATTGTTGATACATTAGTTTTTTTCACATATAAGCTTAATAATACTATAATTAAAAAGGCTAAAATTATGGCTTTAACAAAATATTCTTGTACGCTTTTCTTTCTTCTTCTTTGAAGCGTATTTTCACAATTCGAATAAATTCTTGTTTTTCTTTTATTCTTATTGCTTCTTCTATTTCCGCTCATAATTTCCTCCTTTTCTTTAGTTTTTTAAAACATCTCTCGTAACATAATAGTTGGGTAACCAATATATTTTACTTTAAATTTTACTATCCCAACAATTTTCTCTGGAGTTACAAACCCAGAATCACTTAGTTTATTAGCATCACCTTTTGTATAATATCTGTTTACGCCATTTACTTGTTTTATATCAATAACTCTGTGAACAACATTTACATTATCTTTTTCAAAAATAATTACTTGCTGTTCTTTAATATTCTGTCCCTCGTAACTTTCATATACAACAGCATCACCAACATCAATTGTACCTTTCATACTTCCTGTTGCTATAACTATTAATCCATACTTGAATTCACAAGAAATAAGCATTATAAACAGCACCATTATTGCAAGCAATATTCCAGTTATTATATTGTTTTTCTTCTTATCTTGAACAGCAACTGTAAAATTATTTTTAGAATATAACATTTCAAGAATAAGATAGATTATATAAGGATATATCATTCTTAGGAAACTTCTAAAATATGTAAATACATTTGGCGTTACTGGAATTATATATTCATATAAAGTCATTATTAATCTAAAAACTATTGCTGGTTTATATCCAAATCTTATAGATGAATAATTCCATAGTAAATTTCCAGATATTGATGCCACTAGTGAAAAACTAATTGCATTAACCAAACCATCAAATGTTTTTAACTGGTTTATACTTGTATATATAGTTAAGTCCATTAATACCATACATATTGTTGTTAATATTTTAGAAAGCAAAGATTTTTCAGCAAGCAAAATACTTCTAAGCATTTCTGAAACAATAACTATCACTGTTGTTGGAATAATTATTTTAATTAATGAACTCAAACTTAATTTTACTACTGAATTTGTATATCCAAAATATATTCCTAATGCATAAAATATTAACAAAAAAACTATGCCTAGTAACATAAGTAGCATTGTTGCTTGCTTGTTATATACTGAAACTATATTCCTTTTATGCAACAACTTTTTTATTACAAAAAAGCTTACAACCAATAATACAGCTGTTATAGTTCTTAAATATGTACTTGACACAAAGAGAGTAAAGAAAAAGATTATACAGATTATAAATTCCAGTATATATACTTTAATTTTATCTTTCTCCATAACTCCCCCTTTCTTTACCTACTTTCTATCAAGCATTAGTCAGCTAATACTGCTGTAGCTTCTAATTCAACATTAATTGTTCCACTTACTTCTTCTATAGGTGTTTTATTTAATGTAACTGTTACTGTTACAGTTGTTTCGTCACCTGGTTCTAATTCTGTAGTTGGATTAGCAACTGTAGCATCTATTGAGAAGAAACCTGTGTTTGTAATTTCTTCTGTTTTAACATCTACTAAAGCTTTTAATTCATCACTGTTATTTGCAATTGTGTATGTAGCTGTTTTTGATTGTCCAGCTGTTGTTAATCCTGTAACATTTAATGTTGCAGATGTAGATCCTTCTGTAGCTGTTGCTGTTACTCCATCTGTAGTTGTTGCTGGATTTGTTACTCCAGTAAATTGTACTTTTAAATTGCTGTCATCAGCTGTTGCCGTTGCAGTACCACTGATTGTTAATGATCCTGTTATAGCAGCATAACCTATACCAATTACTAAAACTACTATAAGTAAAGCAATTCCTACTAAAAGTTTTTTGTTTTTCATTTTAAATTTCCTCCTTTGTTTTGGCATTATTTAAGCCAATTTTATATTATATAGGTTACATATTACGACATTATTTGTCAAGTTACGATTTTTTCTTTTGCTTTTATACCCTTACATTTTCAATGATTACAAAATAATATAAAATTTATATCACAATTTCTTTACATATTCATTGCAATTATCTACTAATACTAGTATCTCACTTGGCTATCTATTATTTTCACTATATAATTCTATTACTTCGTCATATAAGCTGGAAATTCTTCTTAAATTAATAAAAAAATCCAAATTATTTTAATTTGGATTTTTTTATACTCTTATAATTATCAACTCAAAAATCTGAGGTTTTTATAACATTTTAATTTATATTATTAATATTTAAAATTAGTCTTCACCAAATATTGGTGCATCATCTTTTTTCTTCTTATTCTTTTCTCTTTCTTCCTTGCTACTATATGGATAAACTTTTCTAAAATAATCTCTTCTTTGTATTGCTTTTTTTCTTTCTTCCTCTTCTGAATTTAATTGTACTCTAAATCTTTTAACCAATTTGGAGGTACTTTCATTATTTACTTCTCTTTGCATTTTTTCTTCAAATTTTTCATGCTCTCTAAAAAAGTAATATGATTCAATCCCTAAAACTTCGTCCATTTCTGCTGTTTGTGTTATCAAAGAAACTTGATGTTCTACATCATCTTGACTCAAATGTGCACCTTGTATTATCCTCATTCTTTCCACTGGTGGAAGTAAATCTGAATTGAAACTCAAAAGCAATTTTCCAAGTCTCTTTACTGTTTGCGAATAAGTTCCCCAATCTCTAGGATCTATATTTTCTCTCATTCCAATGCAAAAATCTGGTTTTATAAGTGGTTCTCTAATATTTTCTAAAAATTCGCTTCTTTCAGAATGATATGATTTTTCTAAAAAAAATGCTTTTTGTGCTTCTTCGAATTGTTCCATAAACGCAGATTTATCAGCACATTTCGACAAACTAACATCAACTGACGGCGTTTTTCCTATTACAACTTTTGTAACATATTGTGCCAATGCTGGATATTGTTCGATAAATTGAACAGCATGATTCAAATCCATTATAGATTTTTCAGGACTCGGTTCTCCACTTATAATTTGTCCTACTGATTGATATCCGAGCATATTTAATGATAGAGCAAGTATTTTATATCTTAATTGTAATACAGCAATTGGAGGTACTCCTAGTTTTTCATACCCTGCAATTTGCTTTACAACATAAAATAAATTTAAAGCTTTTTCGCTTAATTCTCCTATATTAGGATTTTCCGGATTAAATTTATTATCAGAAATCGTTGGTTTTTCCATTGTATCTGTTTCATATTCTATTTTTCCATCATTTCTTAACTTTATCCTAGAAAAGTATTTTTGATCAACTTTATCTATTTCTTCCAAAACCCATCCATCACTTGTGTTATAAATAGAACCATATTTATTACCTAGAACTGGAAGTTTTACATTATAATTTGTATCAGTTTTAACAGCCTCTGCATATTTGCCTTGATATGTAACCATTATTTTTTCTTCAACCATAATTTCCTCCTAAGTATATTTTATATACTTACAAAATTTATTATAGCATAAGTAATATTTTTTTGCAATTTTTCCTTAACTTGTTAAAAATTTGTAATTTGTAAAAATTAATATAATAATTTTATTGTTCTAAATAAATTTTCACTAGTATAACTAAAAATACATTTAAATAAACGAAAAGCTCCAAAATTGGAGCTTTTTATATTATATTTTTGTTATATTTACTGGCTCTAAATCTTTCTCTTCCACATCATTTTCAATAGCTTTATATAAAGCATTAACTGTATCTAAAGATGTAAAACATGGAATTTTGCATTCAACTGCCATTCTTCTAATTTTGAAACCATCTCTATTTGATTGTTTACCTTTTGTTGGAGTATTTACAACAAAATTGATTTTACCTGATTCAATTAAATCAATTATGCTATTTTTTCCTTCCCATAATTTTTCAATCATTGTAGATGCAACTCCATTTTCTTCTAAGAATTTTGATGTTCCATAAGTCGCATATATTTCAAATCCTTTTTCTTTAAATTTCTTAGCCATTGGAAGCATTTCTTCTTTATCTTTATCTCTTACAGTTATTAATATTGAACCTTTTTTAGATACATTTGCACCACTTGCTATAAAAGCTTTAAGTACAGCATTTTCAAACTTTTTAGAAACTCCTAAAACTTCTCCTGTTGATTTCATTTCAGGACCTAAAGATGTATCTGCATTTTTTATTTTCTCAAATGAGAATACTGGCATTTTTACACATATATAATCACTCTTTTTATAAAGTCCAGTTCCGTATCCCAAATCTTTTAATTTTTGTCCTAATATTACTTTAGTAGCAATATCTATCATTGGAAGATTTGTAACCTTACTAATATAAGGAACTGTTCTACTTGAACGAGGATTTACTTCTATTATATAAACTTCTCCTTCACTAATTATAAATTGGATATTTAGTATTCCTATTACATTCAACTCTTTCGCAATTTTTTCTGTATATTCAATTATTTTTTTCTCGTGCTCTTTTGAAACATTTTGTGTTGGATAAACTGAGATACTGTCTCCAGAGTGAACTCCGGCTCTTTCCAAGTGTTCCATTATTCCTGGAATTAGGATATCTTGTCCATCACAAATTGCATCAACTTCAACTTCTCTTCCTAAAATATATTTATCAACTAATATTGGATGTTCTTGCTCTATCGTGTTAATCTCATTTACATAGTTTTCAATTTCTTTATCATCATAAGCTATAGCCATACCTTGTCCACCAAGAACATATGATGGTCTAACTAAAACTGGATATCCAAGTCTATTTGCTACGTCTTTTGCTTCTTCTACTGTAAAAATTGTACTTCCTTTTGGTCTTAAAATTCCGCAATTATTTAATGCCTCATCAAACTCTTTTCTATCTTCTGCTCTATCCATATCAACTTCTTGAGTTCCCATTATTTTAATTCCCATTTCAGTTAAATCTTTTGTTAGTTTAATTGCTGTTTGTCCTCCAAATTGAACTATTGCTCCATCTGGTTTTTCTACATTTACAATATTTTCAACATCTTCTCTTGTTAACGGTTCAAAATATAATTTATCTGCAATATCAAAATCTGTACTTACTGTTTCTGGGTTGTTATTTACAATTATTGTTTCATATCCTTGTTTCTTTAATGCCCAAACTCCATGAACGCTACAATAGTCAAACTCAATACCTTGTCCAATTCTTATTGGTCCAGATCCTAAAACCATAACTTTTTTCTTATTTGATTTTTTTGCTTCACATCCATCATCATAACTTGAATAATAATATGGAGTTTTTGCTTCAAATTCTGCAGCACATGTATCTACAACTTTAAAGCTTGCTACAATATTATTTTTCTCTCTTAATTTTTTTATTTCTTCTTCTTTTTTACCAGAAAGTTTAGCAATTATTTTATCTGTAAATCCCATTTTCTTAGCTTTTTCAAGCATTTTAGAATTCATTTGATTAAGTTCTAGTTCTTTTTCCATTTTTACTAATTTGTAAATAACACCAACAAATAATCTATCTATTTTTGTTATTTCACAAATTCTTTCAACAGCTATTTCTTTTCTTATTGCTTCTGCTATAACAAATAATCTTTCATTATCTACTATTCTTAGTCTTTCTTCAACTTCTGATTTTTCTAGTTCTGTTAATTTATCAAGTTTTAAATATTCAACGTTTTCTTCTAAAGAACGAATCGCTTTCATTAAGCCAGCTTCTAAGTTAGTAGCAATTGACATTACTTCTCCAGTTGCTTTCATTTGAGTTCCTAAAGTACGGTTGGCTGTTAAGAATTTTTTAAATGGCCATTTTGGAACTTTAACAACAACATAATCTATTGCTGGTTCAAAGCATGCATATGTTTTTCCTGTTACTTCATTTCTTATTTCATCAAGTGTATAGCCAAGTGCTATTTTACTTGCTACTTTTGCAATTGGATATCCTGTAGCTTTTGATGCTAAAGCAGATGAACGACTTACTCTTGGATTTACTTCTATTACTGCATATTCAAAACTTGTTGGATGAAGTGCAAATTGAACATTGCATCCTCCTTCAATTTTTAACGCTTCAATTATTTTTAATGCTGATTTTTTTAGCATTGTAAATTCTTTATTTGATAATGTTTGAGCAGGAGCAACAACTATACTATCACCAGTATGAACCCCAACCGGATCAACATTTTCCATGCTGCAAATTGTTATTGCGTTTCCTTTTCTATCTCTCATTACTTCGAATTCAATTTCTTTCCAACCTGTTATACATTTCTCAACTAGAATTTCATTTACTCTAGACATTCTTATTCCAGAGCCAGCAATCTCTTCAAGTTCTTCCATTGTATAAGCAATACCACCACCTGTACCGCCTAAAGTGTAAGCAGGTCTAATGATTACTGGAAGTCCAATTTCTCTAGTAAATTCTACTGCATCTTCTACTGTATGAACAACTTTACTTGCAATACATGGCTCATTTATAGCTTCCATCATATCTTTAAAACATTGTCTATCTTCTGCATTTCTAATTCCATCAACACCTGTTCCTAAAAGTTTAACTTTTTTCTCTTTTAAGAACCCTGATTCTTCAAGTTCCATTGCCAGATTAAGACCTGTTTGTCCACCTAAGTTTGGAAGAATACTATCTGGTTTTTCTATATTTATTATTTTCTTAACTGTTTCTACTGTTAATGGTTCAATATATATTTTATCTGCCATATTTTTATCTGTCATTATAGTAGCCGGATTAGAATTTATTAAAACAACTTCTAAACCTTCTTTTTTTAGTTCTCTACAAGCTTGTGTTCCTGCATAATCAAACTCTGCTGCTTGACCAATTATAATTGGTCCTGATCCTATAACTAAAACTTTTTTAATATCTTTATATTTTGGCATCTTTATTCTCCTTCATAATTTGCTTTTTATAAATTTTATATAATTACTTTTATAAGTTTACTTCTTTTTAATAATTCAATCTTTAATCTAATTTTGTTTAAAAGACATTATAATTTTTATTTTCAACTTATTATTTCATCATTTCAATAAACTCATCATATATATAATCAGCATCTTCTGGATAAAATTGAATTGTAAATACTTTTTTGTTTTTATATCTCAATCCTTCTACTGTTCCATCATTTAAATTTACATGAGATACTTCTGCAATCTTTTTATCAATACTTTCTCCTATTATATAATAGCCATGATTTTGATTCGTTATATGTACTATATCTTGTTTTAAATCTTTTACAGGATGATTGGGTCCTCTATGACCATATTTTAATTTCCCTATCTTAAAGTTATTTGCTAACCCCATAAGTTGATGTCCAAATGCTATTCCTAATATTGGAATATTAGAATCATATAATTTTTTTACAACTCTTATTTGTGTATCATAATCAGCTGGATCACCAGGTCCATTTGAAAGCATAATTCCATCTGGTTTCATCGCTAAAATTCTATCAGCCGTAGTATTTGCTGGAAATACAGTAACTTCACAATCTCTTTTTAAAAGAGAATTTATTAAATTGTGTTCTACTCCATAATCTACAACAGCAACTTTTTTATTTTTTCCTCTACCATATACTTTCACTTGATTTGAACTTACTTTATCAACAGCTTTTCCAACATGATAATCTTTTATTTTTTTCATTATCTCATCTATATTTGAAATATTTGAAGTTAAATATCCTTTCATTGTTCCTGAATCTCTTAAAACTCTCACAAGTTTTCTTGTATTTACGTTTGTTAGTCCTGGAATTTTATAATCTCTTAAAAATTTGTCAAAATTAAACTTTGATCTAAAATTACTTTCAAACTCTGCAACTTCATGAACAAAAACTGCTTTTGCAAATATTCCATCAGATTCATAATCTTCTGGCATAACTCCATAATTTCCTATTAATGGATAAGTCATAACTATACCTTGTCCATAATATGAAGGATCTGTAAGAGTTTCAATATATCCAACCATAGAAGTATTAAAAACAACTTCACAAGCAGTATCAGAATTGTATCCTATTCTGTCTCCTTCAAAAATTTCACCATTTTCTAGTACTAAATATCCTACCATCTTTTTATCCTTTCCTTTTTATTTATTAAAAGT
Organism: Clostridia bacterium; assembly: GCA_017536685.1. Taxonomy (GTDB): domain Bacteria; phylum Bacillota; class Clostridia; order TANB77; family CAG-508; genus Scatovivens. The sequence goes on from JAFXGW010000001.1 coordinate 21,798, forward strand.
TTTATAATGTTTTATTATAAATATCTTATGTATATTAGTTACAAAAAAAATAACACTAATTATATTAGTGTTATTAAAAGAATAATGTAGAAAAAATTGTTAATGAAAAAATTGAAATAGAAATTAAAGCTATTTTGCTTCTTATTCTATTAGCCATTTTTTCATTTAACATTTTCTACATCCTCCGTATCTTACATTGTTAAAATTTTACTATAATTATTATAAAAAATCAACCCCATATATTTATTTTATTCTTCTTTTATGTTTTTTCAATACAATAACTAAAGTTACTAATGCAGCTACTCCAAGAATCACAAAAAAAGTTATAATCATACTTCTAGGAATTAAATTCACAATTACATTATATTCAAAGTTATATGAAGAATCATTTTTATTATCATCAACATCTATTAATTTCTTAGTATTAATATTCCCAAAATTTTTAACTTCACCATCTTTAAATTTTATTTTTATTTCATAATTTATAAGATGCCTTTCATCCATATCAGTTGCAATTGCAAAATAATGTTCACCAGTTTTGTTTCCTTCTTGTGTTTCAAATATTCGATTTGAAATCCCATCAATTAACTCTATAGAATAGTCTTCTGTATCTATATTTATTAAATTAATTTTCAATTTATATACTTTCATCATCCCAATTATTTCATCAGCATTGACAGGTTTAATATAAAATAAAAAAGTCATAAATATAATTAATACTAACATATATTGTATTTTTTTCTTCATATAAATCTCCTTATATTATACTATTCTATAATAGTTTTAGCGCCCTCCGCAGCTTCCACCGCCGCCTCCGGCCACCTCCTCCGCTTGAGAATCCGCCTCCTCCGCCAGAGCCACTACTACTTGAAGAGTGTGCTACATTGTAAGCAGATTGAGCGTTACTATAAACACGTTCTAAGCTCCTACTAAAATCATCAAAACTATTACTTCCAAAACTTGAATTTGTCATCATATTCCAATATGCATAATTTCTAAATCCAGTATTATCATTTTCCACAAACATTTCTGGATGAACAACTTTTAATTGTTCTATAACTTTTTTAGAAATTCCAAATGCTGTTGCATATACTAAATATTTTTCCCATAAAACTATATCTGGAACAAGTTTATCACTTAACATAGAATAATCTTCCATGTATTTTTTTAAACCTTTCCACATCGCCGCTTCTTCTTTTCCTGCATCTGTAAGAATTGATATGCAAATTGCATTTTTTCTGCAAGTTGTTGCTAATATTAGCATACCTATAAATAAAGCTGGCAAAAACATAATAACAAAAAATGAAAGTATTGCTAGTATAAAAAATCCCGCAAACTTAGAACTCCATTGCTTCACAATTTTTGTTTTTTCTTCTGAAATTTTTCCTTGAGCTTGTATAACATGTTTTACTGCGTCTTCTATTTTATTTAATTTAGTATAAACTTTCTCATATTCCCTTGATGCATATTTAGAAAATTCTTTTGAAGTAATCGAATCTTTATGAATTAAAGCATCTTTTAAAATATCATATACTATTTTTTCATCTTCTGATAAATTTTCTTCATTTGCATTTGAAGTTCTAGAAATTCTAACATCTTTTTCGCCCTCCGTCTCAAATGCAATTAATCCTTTTAAAGCTAAATTTAGCATTGTTGCAGAAAAGACTTTTGAAATTTTACTTTGAACTGATGATGAATTGTTTTTAAAATTATACAAATATACAGCTTTAGCTGGAGTTGCATTTTTCTCATCTGGAATATCTCTAAAATATTCATAATCATACTTTAATCCTGAATATTCCATCTTTAGATCAGCTCTTGCTGCTTTATATTTTTTACTCTTCGATAAACACATAATTAGTACTAAAATATTTACAATTCCCATAATTGCTATTACTACATACATTATACCTAGAGCATTTTTTGCTTTTTCTCTATCATAATTTGCCTTATCTGCCCATTTTTGTTCTTCTTCTAATATTTCTTCTAAATAGTATGAATTATATTGGTTTTTGCATAATTTATAAATATTTTCTTCTGTTACAATTCTTACTTCTAACATTCTATTAGATTTTATTGTATCTAATGTAAAAGAAACTGTGTTTATAGAGTCTTTCATTATATTCCCTGTATAATCACCATGAGCCCATACTCTTAGCTTTTCAATATCTGATACACCATCAGGTAATCTTATTGTTCCAGTAACATTTTCACCATACATACCATTTTCATCACTTAAAAATTGCCAATAAAGTTCTGTACAATCATTATATATTTTTACTGCATTTTCAACAGTATAATACATTTTATAAACCCTATCACCACTTGAATTGTCTAATCCTACATGCCATGCAATTTCAAATGTTGAATTATCTATTATAAGACCATAATAACATCCTGGATCCACATGATATTGTTGCATTTTAATATCTTTAAGTGGTCTTTCTATTCCATTCTTCACTTCTGTTACTTTTACATTATTTATTCTGTAATTATCTCCACCTATATCAAAACTTTTAAACAATGTATTTGTTTGACTAACAGAAACATCCCATGTTTCTATTACATCCATTGAACCATCTTCATTTACTGTAACATCATAATCAAGAGAATTCCAATTTTGAGTTCCAGCATAAGAACTTGTATTTAAGAATAATATTATAGCAATAATAAATGCAAATGCTATTACAATTTTTTTCTTTAGATTCATACCAAATTCTCCTTTTTATAGAATTTTCATTTAATTAACTTAATATTAATATTTTATTCTGTTGGAATTACATAGTTATAATTAATAGTTGCATTAGTTAAATTACTATTATAATTTTCAATTTCAATAGTATTCCATTGTTCTTTAGTACCTGTATAATTTACTGTTGTTAATTTAGGGCAATTTCCAAACGCTCCATATTCAATAGATGTAACACTAGCTGGAATAACTGCTGTTGTTAAATTTTTACAACCTGAAAAAATATATTCAGCAATAGTTTTTACCCCATTAAGAATAACAACCTCTTTCAAATTTATACAATATGCAAATACATCATAGCTCATCCATTTAACAGAGCCTGGAATAGTAACACTTGTTAAGTTTATACAATCCATAAATCCATATGTTCCAATATCTGTAACGCTATTCGGAATAATAACGTTTGTCAAATTGTTACAACTTTTAAACGCTCCACCATCTATAATATTTACACTATCAGGAATTTCAAATATTTTGTCTGTTTTGGCATTTGGATATTTAACTAAGGTTGTCATATCTTTGCTGTATAATACTCCATCCTTTGAACAATATTTCGGATTATTAGAATCAACAGTTATTTTGGTTAACCCCGTACATCCACTAAATGAATGCCCTTCAATATACTCCAGGCTCTCTGGTATATCAAGTTCTGTTAAACTTGTACAACTACGAAATGCATATCCACTAATATAAGAAATCGTTGTAGGTAATGCAATATTAGTTAAATTTGTACAACTACTAAATGCATCACTACCAATAGATTTAACTCCTTCTGGAATAACAACATTTGTTAAATTTGTACAATTTTCAAAAGCGCTATTACTGATACTAGTTACTTTATACCAAGTCCTACTTATTTTATCATATATCGTTGATTGTATAACTAGTTCAGTTGTAGAATCAGAATATCCCACATCCTTGCGATTGTATGAATCAACTTCAAAATCAGTATATATTATTGTATCTCCACAGTCATCACAAATACCATTATTATCGTCATCATTTTCATGATTTGTAGCTCTAACTATTGTTGTATAGCTTTTATTGCAAATTGTACAACTATACTTTATTTCCCCGTCTTCGGTACAAGTTGCTTCTTTTGTTGTTCTAGAAACATAATTGTGTTTTTCTTCTAATTTAAATACCGAATTAAAACCACTCCAATATATTACGTTTCCTGTAGCACTACACATTACTTGTAATTGCCCATCATATTCAAAAAAATAACCATTTGCCATAACTTCAAACAAATTTTCTATATATTCTTCTTCTTCAAGACCCCCATTATAATGAACAGCAATTTTTGCACTTCCATTCTCTTGGATTGTTAAAATATGCTTAAACTCATCTTTATACTCATTTCCTTCTCCATCTATATACGTCTCTACAAACACCGCTGAATATTCATTGCCATAATATAAGCCATGAACATCATAATCTGACATTACATAATCTACACCAAGCAAATTAATTCTTTTACCATCATTTGAAACAGTAGCCCCTTGTTCGACCATTTCTGCATAATCATATTCTCCCGCAGAATAATGATGGATGTATAGCCATTCATCAGATGTAAGCCCTTCTAATTCACCAGCCAATGTATATTTAAAATCCTCAACCGAACCGTCTTCGTGGGCAATAAATCCGAATAAATTATCTTCATCTACATATAATTTATCAAAATAAAAACCATATTCATTTCTATAATCTGGTGTTTGTGAAAAATCATTTGTTCCTTCACTTGTTCCTTCTTCTCCTGGTTGTACTGGCATCGCTTCTAATTGAACACCAATTGTTGTACTTACGCTATCTACTATTGGTGTTTTTGTTAATTTAACTGTTACTGTTAATGTTGTTGCTTCTCCCGCAACTAAGCTTGATTTATCAAGTTCAGATATTAAAGTAAAATATTCTGTATTACTATTAATTGTTGAAACAGCTAAATCAGCAGATAAATCTTCACTTGCATTTTGCACAGTATATGTTGCTGTTACAACATCACCTTTTTTAGTTAATCCCGCTACATTTATTGTTGCATTTGTATCATCTGTTATTGATGCTGTTACATATGTATCATCTGATACTGTTGGTGTTCCTGAAAACATTACTTTAAAATTTGATTGACTTGGATCTGCTGCTGCCGAACCAGATATATTTAATGTAATATTTTGAATTGCTGCGTATCCAATTCCTAATAACAATACCGCAACTATCGCTACTGTTAATATTATTTTATTGGTCTTTTTCATTTTCTTTCTCCAATTTTATATAATATTTCTAAAAAGCTTAATTTATATTTTATTTTCTCTAAATTATAAAATTTCAATTTTAGTATATCATAAGGTTATTTTTATTGTATATATTTTTATGTATTTGTAATGTAAATGTAAATCTATATTAATTTTACATTGAAAAAAGAATGTTTTGTCATAAAATAAACCCTCCTTGTTAAACTTTTTTGTCTAACAATTTGGGTTCATTTCAAATCTAGATAAAACACTCTTTTTATCAAAATTTATCATATTAATATTTTATTGATTTGTCGTATAGTTACTTCCTGTTGCACCAAGTTCATCTAACATTGTAGATTCTCCTTTTAAAGTTAAGTTTTGTGTTGCAAAGTCAACACCAGAGAAACATCCCTCATAGTAATCTGGATTTGCATTAATTATGACTTCTCCTGTAAGTGAGATACAATTATAAAATGTTTCACTTAATGCATATACATTGTTTGAAATAACTGGAGCTGTTTTCAATGCTGTACATCCTTTAAATGCTGAACTCAAATCTCCCACAGAATTTGGAATTACTGGAGCTTCTTTTAAACCTGTACATCCTGAAAATGTCTCATTTAAACTCGTCACACTATTTGGAAGTTCCGAAATATTAACCATAGATGTACATCCATAAAATGTTTGGAACATTTCTGTTACATTACTTGGTATATTAGACATTTCTGTTAGAGCTGTACATTCTGCAAAAGTTTCACATAATCCCAATCCTGTTACACTTTCAGGTATTGTAGGAGGAGTTATTAGTGAGGTACAACCTCTAAAAGTTCCATGCATTTGTGACATTCCATCAGGAATTTCTGGTGATTCTGTTAATGATGTACATCCAAAAAACGTATAATACATACTAGTTACACCTTTTGGAATTGCAGGAGCATTTATTAGAAATTTGCAATTATAAAATGTTTCTCCTAAACCTTTTATCTCTTCTCCGTTAATAGATTCTAAAATTGGAGCATATGTTGTTTTATTTCGATCTGTAGCTTCAAAATTATTTACTTGAATTCCTATTTCACTTAAAATTATAGTACAAGTCTCATCAAATAATGTTACATTCCATCCACTTACATTAGATCTATAATCATATATATAATCTCCATAAATATATAAATCACCATCTTCTGATTTCATAGGCATTACATCATAAATCTCAGCAGTTTGAGTTGTTTCATCATAGTGAAAATACATTGCTCCATCTGGAATAGTCGCATATGAAAAAGATAAATCTAGTTCAAATATCATTTCACCATCTATTTCATTCTCTGGAATAATTATTTTTCTTCCATCTGGAGATACTGTTAAAATTCCAATACCAATATTAGAAGCATCTATACAAAACAAATCATATACCAAACATCCAACAGGAAATTGTTGAATCAATTTACCCTCCACATATAATTTACCTGATGAATCTTCGTTAAAAATAAGTGTTCCCTTCGCACCATCTATTGTTGCACTATATGCTTGGCCAAAATAAAATCCATATTCATTTTTTTCAAGTCCTTCTGTTGGTGTTTTTGAAATCCCTGTTATATCTTCACTTGTTCCTTCTTCTCCTGGTTGTACTGGCATTGCTTCTAATTGAACACCAATTGTTGTACTTACGCTATCTACTATTGGTGTTTTAGTTAGTTCTACAGTTACTGTTAATGTTGTTGCTTCGCCTGCGGTTAAACTTGTTTTTGCTAATTCTGAAGTTAATGTAAAGTATTCAGGATTATTGTTTGTAGTTGAAACTCTTAAATCGGCGGATAAATCAGTGCTTGCATTTTGTACTGTATATGTTGCTAATACAGAGTCTCCAGCTTTAGTTAACCCATCTACATTTATTGTAGCATTTGTGTCATCTGTTATTGCTGCTGTTACATATGTATCATCTGATACTGTTGGTGTGCCAGAAAACATTACCTTAAAGTTTGATTGACTTGGATCAGCAGCTGCTGTACCTGAAATATTTAAAGTAATATTTTGAATTGCTGCATATCCAATTCCCAATAATAACACTGCAACTATTGACGATGCTAATATTATTTTGTTGGTTTTTTTCATTTTTTCCTCCTATTTCGAATATTTTATAAAAATTTTATATAACAAATAAAATTGCTATTTTTTATTTTTCCAAATCTGTAAATTTCATTTTCAGTATACCATAAGTGGCTTTTAGTTGTATATATTTTCAAACATTTGTAATCTAATTGTAAAGCAATATAAAATTTATATAACAAAAAAGAGTGTTTCATTTAATAGTTAAAACACTCTTTTTATTTTTATAGATTAGTATAATTATTTCCTGTTGCACCAAGCTCATCTAACATTGTAGATTCACCTTTTAAAGTTAAATTTTGTTTTGTAAAATCAACTTTAAAAAAACATGAATTGTATGTTGTTGGATTTGCATTAATTGTTATCTCACCTGTAAGTCCTGTACAATTAGAAAATGTATTTTCCATATATGTTACACTACTTGGAATTACCGGTGCTTGAGTTAGAGCTGTACATTGACTAAAAGTTGAGCCCATACTACTTACAGAACTTGGTATTTCCGGAGCACTTGTTAATGAAGTACAATCTGCAAATGTATAGTCTAAGCTTGTTACATTGTTTGGAATATCTGGTGCTTTTTTTAGTGATTTACATCCATAAAAAACATGTGACATATACGTTACACTTTCAGGAATTTCTGGTGCTGTTACTAGCGAATCACATCCCATAAAAGAACAATCCATGCTTAGTAATCCACTAGGAAGTTTTGGTGACGTTACTAAATAATCACATCCTTCAAATGTTGAAAGCAAATTTGTAACTGGTTTATTATTAATACTATCCAAAATTGGTCCATATGATGTTTGATATGTATCTGTAAACTCAAAATCAGTTGCTGTCGCTATTTCTGATATCAATCCATCTTCTGTAGCTAAAAATACAGCCCATCCATCACCTATATATATATAGTAATAATCACCATACATATAAATATCCAAAGGTAACGGAACTTCTGGCATTTCATTATACCACTCAGCTGAGTCTAAAGTTGAATTTGCATTTCCATACATACCTCCATTTGGAAGTGGAATATAATCAACAAGTTCAAATACTACTTCTCCTGTCGGTGAATCCACTGGTAAAGTTATTTGTCTACCATCAGAAGATACTGTTGCAATTCCTGCATCAAGCACTGATAAGTCAATGCTAAATAAATCATATTTTATACTTCCCGCTGGAATTTGTTCTAATCCTTCAAAATACATAGCACCTGATGTATCTTCATGGAAAACAATTCCAACTGTTTCACCATCTACGGTTCCAATATATCGCTTATCAAAATAAAATCCATATTCGTTTCGCTCATCTGGTGTTTGTGAAAAATCATTTAAATTTTCACTCGTTCCTTCTTCTCCTGGTTGTACTGGCATTAAAGTTAATTGCACACCAATTGTTGTACTTACACTATCTACTATTGGTGTTTTGATTAATTCTACAGTTACAGTTAATGTTGTTGCTTCTCCTGCAACTAAACTCGTTTTAGCCAACTCAGAAGTTAATGTAAAATATTCTGTATTGCTATTTGTTGTTGATACAGATAAATCAGTTGACAAATCTGCACTTGCATTTTGTACTGTATATGTTACTGTTACAACGTCACCTTTCTTTGTCAATCCTTCTACATTTATTGTTGCATTTGTATCGTCTGTTATTGCTGTTGTCACATAAGTTGAATCTGATACTACTGGTGTTCCTGAGAACATTACTTTAAAGTTTGATTGGCTTGGATCTGCTGCTGCTGAACCAGATATATTTAATGTAATATTTTGAATTGCTGCGTATCCAATTCCTAATAATAACACTGCAACTATTGACGATGCTAATATTATTTTGTTGGTTTTTTTCATTTTTTCCTCCTATTTATTTTGGTATATTACATAAAGACTTATTTTTTATAGTTTTTTAATCATATGAGGTATTAACCGTCATAGTTGTAAACAACCGTATATTTATCAGATAATTCTTCGTCTTCCACACTATCTATATGGTACCAACGGGAATTTAATTTAATAGAATTCCATTGTTCTTCACTTCCTGTATAATTAATTGTAGTTAAGTTCTCACAGTTACTGAATGCAGAACTGTCAATATTAGTTACACTCTCTGGAATAATAACACTTGTTAGAGTATCATTATTCATAAATGCACCACTACCTATAGAAGTAACGCCACTCGGTATTGTAAACGTTGTAGCTTTTTTTCCACTTGAATAGAAAAGTAATTTTGTTTTATCTTTGTTGTATAGAATTCCATCAACTGAACAATAATTTTCATTATTACTATCAACAATAATTTCAGTTAAATCATTCAATTCAGCAAATGAAAATGCTGAATATATGTCTATCGCTGATATCTTTGAAGAAAGAGTAATACGTGTTACATCTCTATATCCACCAAGCGAGAACTGATTAATCCATTTTACTTCGTATGTTATACCATCTAAACCAACATATGTTTCTGGAATAATTAAATGTTTAGTTTCTGATATATCTTCAATTTCATCAAACAACTTAATATTTCCATTAATTGAAGTATTTAATATTTGTGCTTCAGTATCAATTAAAGTCGTTGTTATATTTGTTGCTTTAAAAGTACAAGTATTATCATTATTAATCGTCGCTAAAAGATTACCTTCATTATCATACACCTTATTTCCTAAATAGTTAAGTGTACCAGCAGGATCCGAAAAATTAAGGTTTGAACCTGACTCAGTATAAATCTCATATGAACCATCTTCATTAAAAATTATAGATATCCAACTTGTATCATAACTAACAACATGTTCATCTTGTGCTACATACGGTTTACCAAAAGGAATTTTACAATCAATCGTGTCTCTATTAACAAATGCTATTTCTCCATCTCCAGTATTAAAACTAAATTTTGTGCCATCTGGATATATATGTCCGTAGGTTTCACCTTCTATTGTGTAAAAGCTATCATAATATTCTATTATTTCACTAGATACATGTTCTTCTTCTTTACCATTAACAGTTATAATCATTGAACCATCTTCTGTAATTTCAAAAAATGCTAAATAATCTAATTCCATCAAATTATTTGGATCAGCGACATAAATACCAGGTTGCAAACTACTTTGAATCACTTTATTCAAAGTGCATATCATTGTTAATTCACCATCTGATGTAAGCGTATCACCATAATCTGAAACAATAAATGATAGATCCATGCCGACACTATCACTAAAAACAATTTTGTTTTTAGAATATATAAGTGATCCTGCTTCAAAAAATTGACACATAGCATCATTTGCCCACAAACTTGCTGATCCATCCTCATAAAAAACAAGATCTGCATCTACTCCTTCTATTGTGGTAACATAAGGCTGATTAAAGTAAAAACCAAATTCATTCCTTTCATCTGGTGTTTGTGCAAAATCATTTATACCTTCACTTGTTCCTTCTTCTCCTGGTTGTACAGGCATTGCTTCTAATTGCACACCAATTGTTGTACTTACGCTTTCTACTATTGGAGTTTTAGTTAGTTCTACCGTTACTGTTAATGTTGTTGCTTCTCCCGCTACTAAGCTTGATTTATCAAGTTCAGACATTAATGTAAAATATTCTGTATTGCTATTTGTTGTTGAAACAGCTAAATCTGCTGATAAATCTGTGCTTGCATTTTGTACTGTATATGTAGCAGTTACAACATCACCTTTTTTAGTCAGTCCTTCTACATTTACTGTTGCATTTGTATCATCTGTTATTGCTGCTGTTACATATGTATCATCTGATACTGTTGGTGTTCCTGAGAACATCACTTTAAAGTTTGATTGACTTGGATCTGCAGCTGCTGAACCAGATATATTTAATGTAATATTTTGAATAGCAGCATATCCAATTCCTAATAATAACACTGCAACTATTGACGATGCTAATATTATTTTGTTGGTCTTTTTCATTTTTTCCTCCTATTTTATATAATATCTTAAAAAATTAATTTATATTTTATTATCTATAAATTGTAAAAGTTCAATTTTAGTATATCATAAGTTATTTTTTATTGTATATATTTTTATGTATTTGTAATAGAAGTGTAAAAAAGATGCCTCATTTCTGAGACATCTAATATTTTAATTATTAATTATTATTGTAATTGTTTCATTACTTCTTCAGCGAAGTTTTCTTCTTTTTTCTCGATTCCTTCACCTTTTTCAAATCTAGCAAATCTTGTCATTTCAGATCCTTTATTTTTGATTAATTCTCCAACTTTAACACTTGAATCTTTAACAAATTCTTGATCTAATAAGCAAATTTCTGAATAGAATTTTCCAATTCTTCCTTGAACCATTTTTTCAGCTATTTCAGCAGGTTTTCCTTCGTTCATAGCTTGAGCTTTTAATATTTCCATTTCTTTAGCAACTCTATCTTGTGGAACTGCTTCTCTATTGAAATATTCTGGTCTTGCAGCAGCAATTTGCATACATACGTCTTTAGCTAATTCTGTTTCACCTTTAGCAAAATCAACTAAAACAGCAATTTTTCCAGCTCCGTGAATATAGCTTTCAACTAAACCAGCTGATTCAAATCTTTCAAATCTTCTGATTGACATATTTTCTCCGATTGTAGCTATTTTTTCTGTTAATACTTCTTGAACTGTTTTTCCAGCATCTTTATAGTTTGTAGCAAGTAAACCTTCTAAATCTGCTGGTGCATTTGTAGCAACTATTTCAGCAACATCGTTAACAAAGTTAACAAATTCATCATTTTTAGCAACAAAGTCTGTTTCTGCATTTACTTCAACTATTGCTCCTACTTTTTTATCAGCTGTAACATAAGCTGCAACTAAACCTTCAGCTGCGATTCTTCCTGATTTTTTAGCTGCTTTTGCAATTCCTCTTTCTCTTAATAACTCAGCTGCTTTTTCCATATCTCCATTTGTTTCTGTTAAAACTTTTTTGCAGTCCATCATTCCTGCTCCAGTTTTTTCTCTCAAGTTTTTAACTAATTCTGCAGTTATCATTTTTTACCTCCTAAAATATTTTATATTTCCACTCATTCAATTCTTAAAGTGGTTAATTCCTTTTATCAAAAAACGGACATAATAATACTACTATATTGAATATTATTCAATGTCCGCTTCTGTTATATTCTTTTAATTATTCTTCTTCGTTTGCAACTACTTCTTCCATATCTGTAGCTTCTTCAGTTGATTCTACCATTTCTGTAGCAACTTCAGCATCTTCACCTTGTCTACCTTCTATAACAGCGTTAGCCATAACATCAGCTATTAATTTAACAGCTCTTATAGCATCATCGTTTCCTGGTATAGCGTAGTCAACGTCTTCTGGATTGCAGTTTGTATCTACTAATCCTACAACTGGAATTCCTAATTTTCTAGCTTCTAATATAGCAATTCTTTCTTTTTTAGGATCAACTACAAACATAACTCCTGGCATTTCTTTCATATCTTTGATTCCACCAAGATTTTTTTCTAATTTTTCCATTTCATTTTTTAATCCGCTAACTTCTTTTTTAGGTAATACTTCGAATGTTCCATCTTCTTGCATTGTTTCTAAATCTCTTAATCTTTGGATTCTTCCTTCGATTGTTTTGAAGTTTGTTAACATTCCACCTAACCATCTTTGATCAACATAGAACATGTTACATTTTTGAGCAGCTTCTTTTACGCACTCTTGTGCTTGTTTTTTAGTTCCTACGAAAAGAACTGTTTTTCCTTCTTCTGCTTGTTCTTTAACGAATTTGTAAGCTTCGTCTAATTTTTTTGATGTTTTTTGTAAATCGATAATGTGGATTCCGTTTCTAGCTTGGAATATATATTCAGCCATTTTAGGATCCCATCTTCTTGTTTGATGTCCGAAATGAACACCTGCTTCAAGTAATTGTTTCATTGCAACTACTGCCATTTTAATTTCCTCCTTAAATTTTGTTTTTTCCTCCATAGATTTCCACATTTTAAACAACTACTGTTAAAACAAATAGCACAATTTAAAACTCTATCTATGTGTGTTATTATATAACTCTGACATTATACCAGCAATTTCTTTAAAATGCAAGTCTTTTTGCATTTTTTCTTTATTATTTTAATAAATTTGATAGTATAAAATAGAAGAAATATCGTATAAAACTAATATTTCTTCTACTTTCCTATAATTCAATATAAACGTATTTTAATTTTTTAAGTAACCTATTTTAATAAATTAGAAATATATCTCTAATTTTTGTTTAAACATTTTTTCATCTTTTGTAGTAAATAATTCTAAACTATTATCTTTTCTTAAAATATCTTGTATTTTCCACAATCCTAATCCAGTATTACCTTTATCTTTCTTTGTTGTGTAATTCTTTTCGAATATCTTACAAGTATCAACATCTTTATCTTTGTAAGTATTTTCAATTGTTATAACTAATTTATTTCTCTTTATGTCTTTAATAATTTCAAAATTTATTATTTTTTCTTCACATTCACTAGTAGCTTCTATTGCATTATCTAATAAAATTCCAAGCATTCTAGATACAGCAAATGTTTTTTCATTTAATTCTTTAAAACTAGCTAAAAGATCCACATTCATCTGAATATTCTTTTCTTCTGCCATTCTATATTTACTTAATAATACACCACATATAGCTGGATTATCTATTACTTGACAATTTATGCTATCAACAACTTTTATATGATTACATTCTTCTAGTAATGATTTAAAATATACTTGTAATGATTCCATATCATCTAAATAAATGTAACCATCAATTGCTTGAATAATATTATTAAAATCGTGTTTAAAACATCTTATATTGTCAGTTACTTCTAACAAATTTCTATTCTTTTCTTCCAAAGATTTTTTTGCTTCTTCCATTTTTTTAATTACTCTTCGATTTGAAATACTATATATATTTATTAAAATAATTACAGTACAAATCACAACATCATATAAAATTATTTTACTCATACTCTCATTAGAAATTTTTAATATTTCTACTAATTGAATATTAGAAATAACCAATCCCAAAATCGATAAAACTATACTTATAATATCCTTATAATTCATAATATCCTTTAATCTCTCTGTTTTTAAACTTCTTTCACTTACACTCATCTTTCGTACTCCTTTTCTATTTATTAAAATCATTTTTATAATAGTATATAAAATTTCTTTTTTCAACAAAATAAAGCTTACAGTATTCGACCGTTTTCGCTTTTTTGTTTACTTTTTTTAATTTTACAACTACTCAAAAAAAACGTCATTTTGCTTTGAGTTTTCCCAAATAACAAACAAAAAATAGGATAGCACAAATTTATCATTTTGTGTCAAAATTTGATGAAAAGTGTGGAATAAAATTGTACGAAAATTTGCAAAGTTTTGTTTTTTTATGTTGTTTAAAGGATATTTTTTTATTTTAAAATTTTGATTTTTCCAAAAGTTCTTAATCTATCTGCATTTCCCGTTTTTTCAAAACACTTTTCATCTCTAGAAATTTGACATTAATCTACATTTTTTGATAAAAAATATAATGAAATTTGTTCTTATACAAATTTTGGAGTAGGCTTCCCTTCTCAATTTCCAGACTTGGTGTTGAAAAACGAAGCTTTTAGTACAGAGATTTTGCAAGCAAGAAACACAATCAAAAAACAACATTGGAGGTATCTTTATGAAACATTTTAGAAAACTGGTTGCATTATTTTTGGCTATGGTGATGGCTACCAGCTTTGCTACAACTGCGTTGGCAACTGAAACCGAATCCGAAATTCCCGAAAACGCAACCTGCCACACCATCGAACTTACTGTTGCTCCCGACGGAACCGTCGAAGGCAACGATGACAATGGTGTGGCTCCTTTTATTTGGAATCAAGAAAACCACACCGTAAGCGGCAATAAGACTTATACCATGCAGTTTAACGTTCCCGAAAGATATTTCGCTTATGAAATGCGTGCCACCGATACTTCTGGAAACGCTATCAGTGGCTCATACAATGTTTCTCTACTTTTAGCGGTAAGTTTTTCCACATTAGCCTCTTCTACTGCAGCAGCAGATGGAAATACTGTCAAAGTAGATCATATTGATTTATTGACGTCTAATGAAAGGTGTCTTTTCTGCATTACTAATTATACTGGTGTTCCCATCTCAGTAACTATCACCTATTATTCCTGGACGTAAAACTTTTTTTCTCTGTACTAAAAATGGCTAGGGTATCCTAGCCATCAAAAAATCATCAATTTATTTCAAATTTCCAAATTCCTTTTTGATTTATTACATTGTCATCTTTTATCAAATCAATTCCTGTTATCTTAAATATAAGTTTTGAAAATTTATCTATATTAATTAATTTATATGTAACAATTGAATTTCGAGAATTAACATGTTTTTGATCTGGGACAAAACTAGTATTAATTTTTGCATTTTCGTTTGTATACAAAATTTCATTTTCTTCATTCCTAATATCAATTTCTTCAATTGATATTCTATCAAACTCATCTTCCCCCAACACATTAAACGCAATATACAATCTATCATCTTCAACTACAACATAATCAACCTTTATAGATACACCGTTATTCTCTACATATTCCATATCAATTTCTCTGTAATTTCCATTTGCAATTGCTCTTTCAACAATATAATCAGTATTGCAAAAAATGTTAAAAATCACATTTTCAATCTCATCAGCAAAAGCAAAGCATCCAGAGCAAAATAACACAAAACATGCACATATTCCTGCAAGTTTTCTTGTAATAATTGGAAATTTAATAATTTTACCTTTCTCGTTCTCAGTTGTCTTATTTAATTCATTCTCTAATTTTGCTTTAAGATTATTTTTAAATTCATCACTTAATTTTTCAGCATTTAATTTATTTTTTATTTCAATTAATTCTTCATTAAATCTTTTATCTATATTATCAATAATTTCATCTTTCTCATTTTTTTCGTCTTTTTCAGTTGTCTTAAATTCTCCCAAAACTACTTTCTCCTCTCTTTATGTATTCTTTTACTTGTTCTCTTGCTCGTCTTAGTCTAGTTTTAACATTAGCTTCACTTATTCTTAAAATTTTACTTATTTCAGAAATCTTTAAGTCTTCGACATAAAATAATATAAATGGTTCTTTATATCTTTTATTTAATTTGTTCACAGCATTATATAACAGATTTTCAGAGTTAATGTCAAGCTCACAATATAAACTTTCTTTAACTAGTAAATTATTTCTCCTTTTTGCAGAACAAATTTCATTACAACATAAGTTTGTTGTAACTCTTATTATCCAATATTTCTCGTATTCTTCTGATTCAAAGAATTTGCCAGATTTAAAATTTGCAATATATCTCATAAATACTTCTTGAACAATATCTTCTGCATCATCTTTTGTAGTTAAATATCTTAATGCGATATGATAAATCATATCAGAATACTTTTCTATTAAATTTTCTAAATCTAATTCATATTTCATAATACAACATCCTAGTATTTTTTTAAACTTTTTTATAAAAATAATTAAAATTTTCAAGTTTTTTTAAAATTTTATAAATTTTTTTAAATTTTTTTAAAATTTTTGTCACCTTTTGACCTTCTGAATTGTTTTATAAGTGAGGGGGTATAAAAAAATGAGTAATTTTTTTATTTATAGTAACAGCCTGTACATAGTCAAAAAATATGGAAATATGCTTTTTAATAATTTTCCTACACTTCATTTTCTTGGTATTGCAAGCACAAAAAAAGAATTAGAGGATGCTTTAGTTTCAAAAAAAGTTGATTTAATCATTCTTTCTTATGAACACTATCAAAATGCATCTATCTCACAGTTAATTAATAGTGTAAATGACAAAATAATTATTTACAATAATAATGAAAATTTTTTAAAGTCTTCTACGCACACTTTATACCTTTCATCTAATACTAATATTGAAAATACACAAAAAAAATTAAAAATTTTCACGCAAAAACTAGATGAAGAATTAATTCGCAAAAAAGTAAAAAAACTTCTTTCCAAGCTAAATTTTGATTTTAAATTAATAGGTACTAAATATTTATTAGAAGCAATTGTTTATTCTTATTTAACAAGAGAACTATATCTTTTTGAAAATTTAGAAAAACAAATATATCCATATGTTTCGAAAAAATATAATGTTAATCCATATAATGTAAAATGGGCAATTATTCGCTCTATTAATAACATGAAATTAAAAGCAACAGAATATGAATTACAATATTTTTCTTTAGAATCATCTGAAAAAATAACTTCAAAATTTATCATTTCAGAAATTGTAAATAGATTATAACGTATCTCATTTTTTTCAGATTCATTATAATATTGTGAAATTTTGGTTTCAATATATGTATTCAATTTAATACGGTTGTAGCATAACAAAAAAAAACACCAAAACGCTATTATTTTAAAAAGGTTTTGGTGTTTTTTGTGTTGCTATTTTTTTAGCATAATTTTTTTATTAAATACTAAATTATTTTGGTTTATGCTATATATAAATTCTTCTCTTGGCTCTTCATTTATATATATTTTTTCTGCTTTAATTTTCTTTACAAATTCATAAGCTTTTTCGATATCTTTTGTAAAAATAATTGAAATCTTATTTATATTATTATATCTATTTATAGAATTTACTGTTTTTTCGAAATCTGTGTTAAAATAATATACTTTTATTTCGTTTTTATAAGCAAATTTATCTATATTTATAAGCTCATTTTTAAAATCATTGTTATCAACATATATATATAATTCTCCAAAATTCTCAAATTTCGAATCTATATGAATTCTTTTTGAAAATTCTAAATATTCTTCTTTATTTCCTAAGTAATATATTAAATCATATTCTTCCTGATTTAATAAAATTTCATCTTTTTTAGTTACCTCTTTATATTGTATTATGTTAGAGTCATAATTAAAAGTTTCAAAGCTTTTCTTTATTAATTCAATCAGAGCTTTATTAGAAGCTAAATTTTTATTTTCTAAAATAATATTAGCTTTATTATTTGTGTATATACAAGATAAAATAAAATTAAACATAATATATGTATTGGAAAAATTAACTAAAGCAATTCTTCCAATTCCATCTACAATCTCTTGTTTTGAAAACTTTGGTAAATATTCTTGTTTTTTTACGTTTTCAATAATTTGTATTAATTTTTCTATTTCTACTTTTGTTTCCCATTTTTCTAAATCGATATCAAAAGCCTTTTGTAAAATTTTTGTTTTTTCCTTTAAATCTTTTTGTATTTGATTTAACAGTTCTACTACATTCTCTTTTTTAAAAAAATAATTATTCACCAATTTATCCTCATTCATTTTTATTAAAGCTCTCGTCTCTCACGATAATCATGTCTTATCTTATCTATTACATCATCTATGGCCTTTTTATATTCATTTTGTGCTTTTGTTTTTTCTTCAAATTTAGTACTCAATTCTTCAATAGCATCAACAATATTAGCCCCCCATCCAGCAGATGCGTTTCTTACTTTTACATGTTCCGTTTCTCTTAATTCTTTTTTGGTTGCATCAGATTCAAGTCCAATATCAAATTCAGTTTCTCCTGTTTTATTTCTTTTTTCTCTTACTATTTTATTTAAGAAATATAACCCTTGTTGAATACTCATTATGTATGTAGCATTTTTAGGTTTATCATTTTTCAAAAATACCATAACTCCATATTCTTCTGATGGATATATTCTATATCCATCCAAAGAATTATTCGTTCCTTGAAGAGTTAAAACTCTTTCATCAAAACCAATTCTTGATAGTAATGATTCTTGAAGTTTAGGATCTATTTTTATCTTTCCAGCTCTTTTAGAAGCTTTACCATCTCCTCCATTGCCACCATTTCCATTATTTTTTCCTTTTTCACCTTGAGTTTCGCTCGTTAAAACAATATATCTATCATCTAAAGAAAATATTGATTCATATTGTTCATGTGTTGACATTTGATTTGCAAACTCATTTGCTTGCTCTTTTGTTATTATATTTCTTCCTACTAATACACTTAAGTCATCTTGAGAAATATAGTAATTGTTAAATAATGCTTGAACTTTTTCGGTTGTAATTTCGTCAGATATAGAATCAACTAGGCCATCCTCATTAAATTCATATCCATCTGAAATTTCAATAAACTCCTCTATCTCTATTCCATTCATTTTTGAATATAATGCAAATAATTGTTGAGCTGTTAATTTGTTATTTTGAAATTCTTGTTTTATTATTTCGGTTCTATTTTCTAATAAATTTAGTACCTCAAAATCCATTATTCCACTTCTATATTTAGTAATAATCTCTGTATCAGAAAACAATATTCTAACAGTTTCTAATGATAATAGCCCCTCTTCATAAAGTTTTATTAAGTCTTCTTCTCTAAGCTTTTCGTTTAAATAATTTTCTGTAATATATTCTTCTGATATTTCATATTCTATGTTTTCGCCTATATTTAATCCACAAATACTTAACGCTGTTACTAATTCATCAGAATTTTCTTTATCTTGCAAAATTCTATTTATTCTTCCAAAATATATATCTTTTTGCTCTTTACTAGCCATATTACTAATCAAATCATTATATAATTCTACAAACTTTTTATTTATTTTTTTGTTTTCTAATAAAGATTCTAATCTATCTAAATCATAAAATCCAAGTAAATTATTAATCATTTTCTCATATTCATTTGGGTCTTGCACTTGCATAGATTTAAATGCAGTTAGTTTTATTAACTCTTCATCTTCAATTTTACCAGCCTCTGCTAAAACTATCATATCTGATGAATTTAGCTTTCCATATTCATTAATATAATCCATTGATGTATATGGATTTCCATATGATTCTGCAACTTTTGAAGATAGAACAATTTTCAAAAATCTCTCTCTATCTAATTTGTTTAATAATTTCTTATTTAAAAATCTTTCAGTCTTTGAACCTTTTTGAGCATAATTTATAAGTTCAATTCCTTTCGGGAAATTTGGCACAGATAAAAAATTCTCTAATAACTCTGGTGAAAGTTCTTTTATAGTATCTATTCTTATTCTTTTTATAGCATCTCTTGCAGTTATTTTTCCTTTTATTATATAATCGGCAATTTCTTCAATCGTTGCTAAATTTACAAAATATTTTCTATCGTTTTCGCAATAATGTTCTAAAATTTCTTCTCTTGATTGAAAAATGCCTGCCGTAATTAATGACTTTGTAACTTCTTCTAGATTAAATAATTCACTTTTTCTATAAATATTATCTATAGTATCAAAATCCATTTGATCTATTTCACCAGACATTTCTAAAAATTTATAATTAAATACTCCAGCTCCATACATTTCACCTATAAATATAGCTCTTAAAAATTCTTTTTCTTTAGAATTTTCAATAGAATATCCTGTTGACTTAAATTTCTTTCTTCCTCTTACAATATTATTTTTTGAAGCATCAAAAAAGCTAAGTATTCCTTCTCTTGCCATTTCCATCTCTTCTAAACTGCCGTTCATCATACTAGATAATAACTCATTTAGTTCTTGTTTTACTTGTTGAAACTCAAGTGTTTCTATAAATGCTGCATTTGTAAATTCGATACGTGTCAAGGCTTCTGAAATACTTTGATACCTTGCTGTACCATTTTCTAGTTTTTCTTTTAACTTTAATAATATATTTTTTGCTGTAAGAGAAACACCTTTTATTATTTTATCATTAAATTCAATAATTCCTTGGTCTGTAAGTCCTAAAATTCTATTATTTTTTTCATCTTTTACAACAGTTTTCCCCATTAATGCTTGTGAAAGAGCATCAGAATCAATAGCCTGTGTAGCTGAATTTTGTTCTAAACTCGCTACCATACTAGCTCCATTTGTTGTTTTTATGTTACTTAATTTTTTTTCACTTTTTAATACTTTTTTATTTTTCATTCTTAGCTCCTTTTTTACAATATTATTATTATAACACATTATGTTAATTATTTCAATATTTTCCATATATTTGTTCATTTATTTTCACTTGATTTTGCCCTTAATCTATAGTAAACTCGTTTTAGATAATAATATTTCAAAACATATCATTTTCAAAAATTATAATAAAGGAGCCTAAATATGTTAAAAAAATTATTTATAAAAAATTATAAAGATACAGACACCCCTGAGGTTAGAAATCAATATGGAAAAGTTGCTGGAATATTTGGTATATTTACAAATCTAATTCTTGGAATTATAAAACTAATTATAGGTCTAATTTCTAATAGTGTTAGTATTATGGCAGATGCTGCAAACAATATTGCCGATACTGCCTCTTCTGTTCTTACAATTATTGGTTTTAAATTATCTAGTAAAAAACCTGATAAAGAACATCCTTATGGATATGCTCGTTATGAATATGTTGCTGGTTTTGTTATTGCAATATTAATGCTAATTATGGGACTTACATTTGCAAAAGAATCTATTGTAAAAATCTTTAATCCAGAAGAACTTGTTATAAATTGGATTACATATCTAATTTTAGTAATTGCTATTATTGGAAAATTAATTCAAATGTTCGTATATTTAGATTTTTCAAAAGCAATTAATTCTAACACTTTAAAAGCCAATTCTATAGACACCAGAAACGATATTATTTCTACAACAGCAATTCTTATTTCTATGATAATTATGGGAATCTTTCATATTAATATAGATGGTTTTCTAGGACTTGCAGTTTCTGGATTTGTTATTTATAGTTCTATTGGAATGATAAAAGAAGTTCTAGAACCAATTATAGGTATTATTCCAACTGAAGAACAAGTAAAAGAAATTACAGAAAAAATATTAAAATACGATTATGTAGAAGGTATTCACGATTTAGTTATTCATAATTATGGAGTTCATAATGATTTTGTAACAGTTCATGTTGAAATTGATTCAAAAATAGATATTATGAAAGCTCATGATATGATGGATAATATTGAAAAAGATTTTAAGGATGATCTTGGAATTGCTCTAACAATCCATATGGATCCTATTGTTGTTGGAAATCCAAAAATAGATTTACTTCAAGCCAAAGTTATTCAAGCTCTTCATAAATTCGATTCTGAATTAAAAATTCATGATTTTAGAGTTGTTGAAGGAATAACTCACACAAACATTTTATTTGATTGTATAATACCTTTTGAAAAAAATTATACTCAAGAAATTTTAATAGAACATTTAAACAAAGAATTAATTCCTGAAAAAGAAATTTATTATTATATTATTGAAATTGATAGACCGTATTGCTAAAATAAAAAACGCCAAGTATGAGTTTTACTCATACTCGGCGTTTTCATCATCATCATAATCTTCGTCAAAAAAATCTCCGAAGTTATCTTCTCCATGTAATGCTCTTCTATAGCGTTCAAATCGAAGCAAAATAGAATCATGCTTTTCATCTATACATTCAAGAAATGCATTTCTGATAAAATCCGTATCATTTCTTAAGCTCGCATGATATTCATAAACAGCATTCATTCTTCCGTAATTAGGCTTCTTTTCGTTGATTTCTTTTTGAATTGCCTCAGAATATTTCCAGCCGTTATTTTCCAGTGCATAAATGGATTCGAGAAATTTTCTTGCAGATAATAACTTGATATTTTGAACCATGGTAACAAAAGCATTTGCAGCTTCATTTCCAAGTTCATTTTTAATTTTTTGATGGATTTTTGCAAGCATCGTTCCATCTAAGTCTGTGATAATAGCCCCTCTGCAGTAGTAATATTCTGGATTTGTTTGCAAACCAACTGAATGAGCCAATTCTTTCGCTGTGATTTTCATCATTGAGTTCCCCCTTGAACCATTTCATTCTTAAATTTTCTTTGAAACTATAAAGTTTCTAAAAACCGCCTCCCTTGCATTCGCTTTTGGTTGTTTCTAGTTTACCATCCTCATTGGAATGTTGCTATTATACAATAAATATCTTTTTTTTTCAAATTTTTCTTTAAATATATTTATAAAATATTTTTATAAATATATTCTACCAGTATAATTCTTTCACAATATTTCTAAAAGTGTTTATTTAATAGGAAGTTCACAGAACTTTCCTATTAAATAAAATTTTACAATTATACAAGATTTAAAGCAAAGGAGACCGGAAAAACTGGTCTCCTCCATAATACTAAAATTGCAGGTTTCTTACATATTGAGTTCGAATGCGAAATCATCGCAAAGTGCTTCTGCCAAATATATATACGTATCCGCCAGCTCGTCAAGAACCTCCATCGGAAGTTCGGGCATCTTCTGATCGGTTTCACCTGTATATCCAACCATATCGAAGAACTTCATAACAGGCTCTTCAGCCATATTATCTAAAGTTCCATACAGGTCATACAGATCACCGGAAACCAGGAGCGCCGTATCAGGAGTTGCAACTTCTCCGCACAAAGTAGGTTCAGCCATATCATCCAGACCGAATTCCAGCTTGACATTTGCCAGAATGATTCCTGCAGGTCCATATTTCTTGCAGAGCAAGGAATATATAGCCTGACAATTACTAGCAATACTCGAGATATAGCTAGTCGCGATGTCAAACATACATGCAGCCTCAAGCTTGCTCCACTCATCTTCCTCGCAGAAACGATTTGCATAATCATCTGCACGCCGTGAAACATTCGCTTCCATTCTGGCTTTTTCGATACTTTCATATTCCTTGAAAGATTCACTGTACTCGCTCTCGTAGCCGCTGTCATACAACCAGTCTGCCATAATCATATCGGCTTCTTCATAAGAAATGGGTGTGCCATTTTTCAAATGGCAGGTAACTTGCGGCTGCTTCATTGCATGATTGGTACCATAGCCTGTGACCATAAAGTAAATCGGTAGCATATCCATTCCTTTGACATACACCAGATGTTTACTTTCCTGCTCAGAAAAGCCGAGCGCTCTGAACAGAAGCTGGTTGGGTTCTACATAATCCGTATGGATTTTGTAGCTAGCAAGATAGCGCTTGTTACTCTGAGAAATCGCACAAATGCAGTTCGGTTTCATCAGAACCTCGGGGGCTACATTCTTACCGCCGATGACCAAAGAACCACTTGCCTTAAGAATCAGACCATTAAATGCAAATCCATGCACTTCTTTGTCTGACTCAATGCTGACGAGCTCAGGAATCTGCGCTTTCTCAGAAAAGACTTCCTGCTCATCAAAAGGGATCGTTGCCTGAGTCATAGTGTCATTCCACCTTTCGAAAATATATTCGTATTACCTATAATTCTACATGATATTAATTAATCTATTGCAGAAATAAGCAGATACAATAATTAGTATATCACATTTTTTTCCAAAAATAAATAAGTTAGACATATTTAAAACTATATTAGATATATTTTAGTCTTGAAAATATTTAAGTAATTTATAAATATTCATTTACGATAATTGTTAATTTAATATGATTTTTATTAAAAGAATTTTATTATCAAAAATGGCTAGTATTGAAAGAATTAAAAAAATATGGTATAATTAAAGATAGCTAAATTTTATACTATCTCTTTTACTCTATAGGTCAGTTATAGTAGCATCTGGGATTAGTACATTTAGATCACATAGAACAAATAATTTAAAAAAAGGAGATACTTAGCATGTTAAGAGAAAATGTACGGAGAACCGCAAAAATCTTGTGTCTTTTTATGGCTGTGTTGCTTTTGATCGGGAGTTTTCCCGTCATTGCTTCTGCAACCTCTGACACAATCGCAGTCGTTACCAAACCCACCGAGCCCGTTATCGAAAACGCCAAGGAGCCCAAAGGTAGTTTCATTGGTACCTTGATTGCAATTATTGTTACAGCAATCGTTGCAACAGTTATTACAAACTATCGCGCTTTTAAAAGACAGCAACAAGTTGAAAAGTACCACAATGAATCCTATGCAAATCTGCTGAAAGAAAACCAGGCATTACGTAATCTCAAAAAAGCAACTAACCTTGAGCTTATTAGTGCTCAAAACCGAATTACTGCTCTTGAAGATTGGCGTAATCGTGCAATATCGGTCGTTCCTGGTCTAACCGAAAGCGTTCGTATGAGCTACGCGAAGGATAAAGCTGATGCCTATCAGAAAAAATACTATTATCTTGATAGTGTTAATCCCACATATAGCACTTACTCTCAATTTGAAAGTGCTATTGCCGATTATAATCTGCTGAGTGAAGATGTTCAGAAACAGATTACTGGAATCGACATCAACCGTTTTAAGCAGAAACGTAAGTTGGCTCTCACCGACTTTGTGGCAACAGCTCAAAAACGTTTGGCCCAAACCGATGCTCAAGAAGCTGATGATCTTCACAAATATTCTTTGATGCTCGGTCGTGTGCTCGAGTGGTACGAATCTCTTCCCGACATTGTCAAATCCGAAATTCCCAGCAATGTAATCACAAGCATCAGAATGAAAAAAGCAAATACCGATTACACTCTGGAAATTACTACTCCCTCTAATGAGAGTAATTCTGACAATTCTGGCAGTAATGGTCACGGCATCAACAAACTGATGGATTCTTTCGTCAATGGTTCGTCTAAACTCTTTGGAAAGGCTACTTCCTGGGTATCTAGTAAGATTAATGAAACCAGAAAAGTACTCAACGATCCCTTCGATAATTCTTATTACGAAGACGATGCAGAGTTTGACGAAGAAGACGAAGAAGAAACCAGCAACAAAAACAATGATGAAAAGCAGGATAAGCCTCCCATCTCTCAAGAGAATGTCGGCAACAATTCCAGCTCATCTGAGTCTTCCACTGAAAACAGTTCTACCACAACAGTAACAATTCCCTCAGTGGATCCCGGCAATACGTACACCCTTTAACATAAACCCTCACAGGTAATTCCTGTGAGGGTTTTTCCTTATAATAAACACACTTTAGTACTATAGAAATTCATATTTCGAAAAATTGATTTTATCATGTATTTCTACAATTTGATATTATGTAAATTTCATGATATAATATTAATAGACAAAATTATATAACTATTAATTGAGTAACTACAATTTAATAGTTATAAGGAAAAGGAGTTTTCAATATGAAAAAATTTTTACGGACCATTTTCAATGAGGTAACAATCTATTTCCTGCTACTCGTCGCATGTATCTGTTTAGGTTGTGCTGCATGTTCTGAATACACTCCGCCCGAGCGTACTATTGTGCAGGCCACTGTAATCGAGAAAGAGCATATCGAGTCCTACACAGACTATGGCTACTACTGGGATGCATGGAAAGGAAAGTTCCGTTGGAAGTTTAAAACCTTCCCCGACGAATACATTGTTACTGTTCAATACAATGATTTCGTAGAAACCTACGACAGCTTATCCTTATATGAATCGGTTGAAATCGGAGATACAATTGATATGGAGCTAACCACTTATTATAATTCTGAAGGTGAAGTCCAGAGTCAACGCATTTCCAGAGCTAACTAATTCATAAAAAAGTAGCGCAACTTCGGTTGCGCTGCTTTTTTTATGTTCATAATAATTTATACCCATCTTGCCCATTAATTACATTTTTTTTAATATTCTTTACAGGTATTATTTCTTTAAAACTCCAATTGTTTTCTTCATATTTATATAATTATTGGTAATTCTTATAAGAATAATTTAAATCTACATTCCCTTGAATTCCATTTATTATACCTTTGTCCGTGTATTGCCAAATTGTATATGGCCTTTTATACCAAGTATTACCATAATAATCTGCAATCCACGTATCATACTCTTTTAGATCATTCATATTTAATTTGTTCTCTAAAAAATATGTATAAGAATAAACCATCGGTTTATAACCAGCATTTTTTATCGTGTTGCAAAATACTTTTACTATATTAGTTCTTTCTTCAACTGATAAAGTATAATTTCTTGTTCCTTCAAAGTCTTCAATATCAATAGTGATTGGATATGTTATGTATTTTTGTACTCCATATTTTTTTATCAAATTTAAAACAAAATTAGCCTCTTCAATTGCTTCAATTTCATTTATTGCGGACGAATAAAAATATAAACCTACTTTTATACCATTATTATGTGCGCCTTTTATATTATTTAAAAATTGTATATCTTCATTTAATCCCCCCTCTGTATAGCCTCTATAACCACATCTTATCATTGCAAATTTTACTCCAGAAGTTTTAACTTTTGACCAATCAATCATTCCTTGATGCTTAGATACATCTATTCCAAAATTTATTGTTTCTTCTTCAACTATTACCTCATCTTTTTCAATTATAATTTGAATCGCTTCAATCCTTCTCGATTGTCCAGTTGTTCCTGCAACTTGACCAGATTCTACCCAATTCATCCAACCAATATTTTGTGCATGTACTCTATATTTTATTTTATAACTGCTATTTTCTAATTTTATAATAATCGCTTCCATTCTTTTACTCTGTCCGGTTGTACCCGCTATTTGTCCTTCTGAAACTTCTCCAAGCCAGCCATAATCTTGAACATGTGCTTTATATTTTAAAGTTCCATCTACTCCATTCAAATTAATTTTTATTGCTTCCATTCTTCTTGCTTGTCCTGTTGTTCCAGCTATATTTCCAGAAGACACAGTGCTCATCCATCCATTTTCTTTTACGTGAACTTGATAACTAATATAATCCTTTAAAGTTGCTTGGCTAAGTATTGATATCATGCATTCTAACATCAATATAATCAAAAAAATACTTGCTAATAACTTCTTTTTCATATTAGTAAAACTCCTTTCTTGTTTTCTTAAAATTATTATAGCATCTTAAGTTATTAACAACTAGAGTTTTAGCTTATTTACCAGTATTTACATGTTTTTCTATTGATTACAAATTAAATAATTATTTTATAAATGTTTATAACCAAAAAATAAATGTAGACACATTTTTGGTGTCTACATTTATTTTACTACTTCAAGTTTTTAACTTTCATTTTACTCTTGAAATTCCACATCTTTCTCCTCTTTTAATCTTTCCAATGCCGCTTTTTTACTTATAGAATCTTCGTTTATTATCGTATTTTTCTTTTCATCATCAAAATTAAGATCTTTATCTTCTACTGAATTTATTTCATAACCAGCATATATCACTTTTGAAACAAGTTCATCATTAGAAATTCTTTCTTCTTTTACTAAAAATCCTGTAGATATATCTATATAATAAAGTTCTTTAGAATATTTAGAATATTTTTTATTTTTATCATAATATTTCACAAATACAATATCACCATCATATGTAACCTTGTAAAATTTAAAAGGATTTAATATATTAGAAATACTTAATTCATCTTTAACTTCATCATATACAATCTCAAAGGATGTATCATCTACAGAAATATTTCCTTCGTCTGTATAAAAATATTCATACACAGTCCAATTACCGTCTTTAACTTTAGTTTTCATATTATAACCCTTTTTATCAAATCTACCATTATAATAATTCCAATATTCATCAATATATATACAATGTTCTTCACTATCTGTATATGAATACTTAGTATAAAGCATATCGTTTTTATAGCACACATATTCATTTACATCTACATATACATATTTGTTCAATGTCTCATTATATATTTGTGTTTTTTCACTATAAACATTATATTTATAAGACTCAATATTATTTATATCATTTCTAGCTATAATATTAAAAAATACTATAGCTTTAAAAACACAACTCATAATATAAACAAATAAAATTATAAAAAGAATAAATTGAAAAATTATTATCAATTTATTTGACTTTTTTGTTTCTACTCTTCCAGAAATTTTTTCAATATTTTTTGACAACTCTTCTAATTTAACTTTTTCATTCTCATCTATATTATCATTTAATAAATAATCAAAACTTATATTATAAAATTCACAAATCTTTTTTATTTTATCAACGTCTGGTTGAGCTTGGCCTAATTCCCATTTTGAAACTGATTGTCTCGATACATCTAGCAGATTTCCAAATTCTTCTTGTGATAAACCTTTTTCTTTTCTCAACTTCATTAGTTTTTCATTAAATTTCATTTGTTTCACCATCCTCTCATATTATAAGTATAATTTAATCTTATATTAATATCAACCAAGTCGTCTTTGAAGATTGTCAACTAAAAGTTGACAACCAATAATATTCTTTATATTAATGATACTATAGATGCCAACATTACTACTGAACAAATAAAGTCAGATAACACAACAATGTCACCTGACTTTATTTGTTTTTTATTTTTAAATGCTCTATATTATTTTTCATAGTATTTTACTATTTTTCATTTATTTATTTTTTCTTTCTTATTAGTATTATAAGGCTCACCACTAACAAAATTACTACTAATAAAATCATTACATTTCTATATAGTAAATTTCCCATTTCACTTTTTGACTCATTATCTTCTTGGTTAATCAAATTAACCTCTAAAATTGTTTTATTATTATCAAAATTACATTCAAATTTTCCAATTTCATTTACAAATTTTTTCGCCTCTTCCCATTCATCATTTGAATTAAATTCATCTACTACATCATAATATTGAAAAACATTTGTATAAATTATATTTCCATCATTTTTTATTATTTTCAAAAACACATCTCCGCCAAAATATGTTTTATTTTTTTCATGTTGATAATCATTAATATCATATATTTCTATTATACATGCATTATCTTTAAAATTTAATTCGCTAACATTTTTATATTTTAGACATTTTATATTAGAATCCTCATAATAATTTATAAGATCACTTGATACATATTCATATTCTTCCTCTGCCGAATCTTTCTTTCCACCACTTAAAGGTGCTAAAACTTCTATTTTATTTATATCTTCTTTATTAACATTAAAAATTGTAACTTGATATGTATTAGCATAATAATACGCTGGCGCAGCAAAACATTTAAAAGTTAAAATTAATAATATCAGTATAAAAAATATAATTATCTTAATTTTTTTATTCATACAACCTCCAGTCAAATTTAATAATATTATTATAACATATTATTATTTAACATTAAACTTTTTTCATAGTGTAACATTAAAATTTTATAGATTTCTTTTCTAAAAATATTATTATATAATTTCGATTATTATTTTCAATCCATTCTTATTGTGAACTTTACAATACTACAAAAACGTGATATTATTTATATTCAAAAATTAAACCGATTGGAGAAATGCGAAAATGTCATTACTATGGATAGTTCGTAATCAACACCTATTATTACTTTTTGTTGTCCAATTAGTAACTTCGCTTTGTTTAATTTACCATGGTAAAAATAAACTTAGCTATGTTACCGAAATCTTACTCGTTGCCGGAGCCCTCTGGTACAATCAACCACCTTTTGAATTTAACCACTCAATCTGTTACTTAACGGAATACCTTTTACTCAAAGTACTTCTTGTACTAATCGTATTGTTAGCAAAACATTTTTCTTTTTATATCATGGTAGTTATAACACATAAAGAAAAATATAAGCGCTTGTACAAATTTCTTATTACAAAAAAACGCTTTTTGCGAATTCAGTCACGTATTTGGAATAAAATACAATACGGTATAAGAATCAAAAAAGGTATGCCGTCAATGGTAAATAAGAAAAATAAACAAACTGGTATCTATTTTGATAAAGATGGTTTTCCTAAATTCAAAGCAATAACTGAAATAAAGCTCGAACGTAAATACTGGAAAAAAGATAGACAAGCACATTTTTATCGTGCAAACCGTATTCTTTATGAAAAAACTCAAAAAAATTCAAGATTAGCAAAAAACTTCACTAGAAAAGAAATTCTTGATTTTAAACAAGGCAATACTCCTAGCAAATATACTTGGCATCATCATCAAGACAAAGGTGTATTGCAACTTGTGAATTATGATGTTCATTCTAAAGTTCGGCACAATGGTGGATTTTCGGTTTGGGGTCCAAAAGAATAATTTTTCAAACAGCGTAATTTCGTCGTTTATCCTCGCAAAAAAATAAAACCAGATAGAAATCACTCTATCTGGTTTTGTTTTAATCACTAATGCCCTTTCATAAATTCAACGTCTAAATATGT
Organism: Clostridia bacterium; assembly: GCA_017536685.1. Classification (GTDB taxonomy): domain Bacteria; phylum Bacillota; class Clostridia; order TANB77; family CAG-508; genus Scatovivens. Next base: position 52,815 of record JAFXGW010000001.1, read on the forward strand.
TATTGCTGTATCATCGTATTTAGTTCCTTCATATACATCAATTATTTCAAATTTTAATTTTATTTCTTGACTTGGTTTTAATTCAAATCGTTCATTTTCCCAAACATTAAATAATTGTGGATTTATAGTATCTTCTAATTCTAAATACGCATATGGTTCATTGTCAATATACATTAACAATGTTTTTACTCTATTATTTTCTTTCCATAATTTCTCATTATTAGCATATCCAGTAACAACACAAATTTCTCCTAGAGCTCCTCCCTCAGTATCACCTTCATAACAAATATATTGTTTAGTTAGTTCTATATATTCACCAATTCCGTCTCCATCTACACCTTCTACCCAAGAATTTTTTCTTGATTCATCACAAACATTATTTGCTAAATAATTTAAATGTTTTTCACTTTGTAAAGTTGAAGATGCACTTGCTTTATCCACAAAATCTTGTACTGTACACCACCATCCACAACCAAGGCCACTTAACTCTTCTTCCCATCCAGCATATTCTCCATTTTTATCTTCTTTATAGACTTCTTCATTCTTTATATAAGAAAAATAACTCCCCTTTTTAGAACTAATTTTTTTCACATCAATTTCTTTATTAGTATTAATTTCTTTGCTTAAACCAATTTCTTTGTTATTATTAATTTTTCCTGTATTATCAGATGTCTGTAAATTCTCTAAGTTTTCATTTGCTATTACATTTAAATTACTAGTTTCATCTATATTATCAATTTTCTTATCATTAATAACATGAACTAATAAACACCCATTTATAAAAATCAATATAGTAACAATAATTTTTAAAATTTTATTTTCTTTTTCAATCATTTTTATTTCTCCTCTTACTAATTTCATTTTAAATATTATATCATATTTATTAATTTCATATATTAAACATTTAAAATTTTTTGGTTCACTTTTTTTATTATCTTAATACCATTGCTTAACTTTACATAATATGATATAATTATAAGTATTCACATATATTTGGGGAACTGTGAAAATACATATTAGGAGAGAATCTAATGGACCTAATACCGATACACATCAAAGACCACGTGGACCGGATTATAAGAGAACTTGAAAAACTGCATCAGAAAGGTCATAATATTTCCTTGCAGATTTTTGAAGATAATAATTATTACTCCGGTCTAAAAACCACTGAATATTACTTGCAAGCTGCAAGAGATTTCAGAGCACTTTTAGACACCCAAAACAGCAGCATATTCACAGGAACAGAGATAGAAGTACGCAGAAAAATATATCAAAAAATCTGCGAATTTCACAAAGTACTTTCTCCAGATGCAATTCTAAGAGTCACAAAAACAACAGAATGTCAGGGACAATTAGAGAGAGCTTTGCAATTAGCCAAAAAAAATCCCTCTACCGTTTCTGATGCCAGACAGATTTCTTGGTTTATTTCTAATGGAAGTACAATTAATTGGTGTGATCTCGACTCCTCTGCCAATCACAAAATCTTCAAACTCGTTCAATCAGAGGAATCCTTCCAAAAACTACTACAGCACAAAAAATATCCTGCAGTCGAAATTACCCAACTTGGCACAATTTCATGTAACAACTTTCGCATCGCATTACAATTCAACGATATTGAGACATGCTATCGCAGTCAACATCGTATTCGCGAATATCGAAATTTTTGGAACAACTCTCATGACGTTGAAAATTTCGATACAAACTATAAGATTTTTAATATGTGGAATGACATCACAGAAACTTGCATCTTTTTTGTGTACATTCCTCAGCTCTAATCCCCGCAAAAAGCGCACATACCATTGTATGTGCGCTTTAATTATATTTCCGGCTATGCTTAATGAATTTTTTTATTTCATCTATAATTTTCACTTCCTGACAATCACAAAGTTCTCTCAATATTCTTCCTATTTCTAACCTTTTTTGTTCATAAAAAATTTTTCTTCTATATTTAGGTGTGAATACTATATGATATTTGCAATTCCATTTTGTATGTGATAAACTTTCCATATTGTAAGTAGTGTCTTCTGGTTTTATTTTTTTGCTAAAGATACTATTCATAATCCAAAACTCCCTTCATTTTATTTTTATTAATATGTGTCGAAATCATATTGATATTATATTATGAAGGGAGTTTTGTCTATTACAAAGCTAACCCCACCATACTACCGGCATAGCCGGAAGTATAAATACAAAGAAAAAGACGACTTTTTTCTAAGTCGTCTTTTGGTGCAGATGGCCGGAATCGAACCGGCACGGGATTTAGGTCCCGCAGGATTTTAAGTCCTGTGCGTCTGCCAGTTCCGCCACATCTGCATTTTAACTGGCAATCAGTTTTCCAACTGACAAGTGATATTATACAATTTAAAACAAAAGATGTCAACACTTTTTTTAAAATTTTTTAAATAATTTTAAATAATTAATAAGTAGAACATTTATATAAAAACTTATCTTAAGCTATTTTTGAATTTCATTTCTATATATGTTATAATTAATATTATAGAATCTTATTACAGGAGCCAATATATGGAGAATTTTAATGTAGAAGAATGTGAAAAAAATATACGATTTGAATTAAAAAACGGTCTTAATAAAAAAAGAAAAGCAGAAATAAGAAAAAAGCTAGAATGTTTGTCATCAGAAGAAGTTAATCATGATATTGAAGCAATATATAATATTTTAACACCACTTTTATATGACAATTTAGAACTTTATTCTGATACGCTTGAAACTTTACTATACAGTTTATTAGAAGGAAAATATGTAGTAGATATAAGTGATAAAATTGATATAAATTTAAAAAATAAATTCAATAAATTTTTTAGACAAACAGAACTTGCTTTAGAATTTGCAGAAAAATACTTTAGAGAAACTATTTCTCCAGATTATTTAAAATACTTGGACTCAGTCATTTTTGATACTAATAAAATGATTTATAATCAAGATGACATTCTAGTAGAAAATCTATCTACAGGCGATATTCTCAAAAGAAGTGAAAGATATTCCAATATAAATAATATATATTTTAAAATTTTAGATGAATGTGATGAAATCATAGAACAAAATAAAGAATATTTAGAAAAATACCGAGAATTGTACACTTTAGCTATAGAATTATATATAAATGAAAATGATGAATACATTCAATACATCAAGCAAATGGAAGTTTTAGATAAAAAAATAAATGACAATTACACAAAAATCCCTACTACAGAAGAGTTAACTTCTATTTTAAAAAATGATAATATTTAAATATTGAAAACGGCACCCAAAAAGGGTACCGTTTTCTTTTTCTAACAACTTTTATACAATTAAAATACCAATTTTTCTTCAATATAAGATTTTACATCTTCTATTTTAATTCTAATTTGTTCCATTGTATCTCTATCTCTCACTGTTACACATCCATCTTCTAATGTATCAAAATCTATAGTTACACAATATGGTGTACCAATTTCATCTTCTCTTCTATATCTTTTTCCTATGCTTCCTGCTTCATCATAATCACACATAAAGTATTTAGAAAGTTCTGTATAAACTTCATCAGCTTTTTCAGATAATTTTTTAGAAAGTGGTAAAACAGCAACCTTGTATGGTGCTAGTGCTGGATGTAATTTTAATACTGTTCTTACATCTCCTTCTCCAACTTCCTCTTCATAATAACTATTACATAAGAAAGCAAGTGTTACTCTGTCAGCTCCAAGTGATGGCTCAATACAATATGGTACATATCTTTCATTTGTTTCTGGGTCTAAATAGCTCATATCTTCTTTTGAATGATTTTGATGTTGTGTTAAATCGAAATCAGTTCTATCTGCAATTCCCCATAATTCTCCCCATCCAAATGGGAATTTAAATTCTATATCAGTTGTTCCATTACTGTAGTGAGATAATTCTTCTGGAGAGTGATCTCTCATTCTCATGTTTTCTTCTAACATTCCTAGATTTAATAACCAGTTTTTGCAAAATTCTTTCCAATATGCATGCCATTCCAAATCAGTTCCTGGTTTGCAGAAAAATTCAAGTTCCATTTGTTCAAATTCTCTTGTTCTAAATGTAAAGTTTCCTGGTGTTATTTCATTTCTAAATGATTTACCAATTTGTGCAATACCCATTGGTAATTTTCTTCTAGTTGTTCTCATAACATTTTTAAAGTTAACAAATATACCTTGAGCTGTTTCTGGTCTTAAGAAAATTTCTGCTTTAGCATCTTCTGTAACACCTTGGAATGTTTTAAACATTAAATTGAATTTTCTAATATCTGTAAAATTATGTTTTCCACACTCTGGACAATTAATATTGTTATCATCCATAAATTTTATCATCTCTTGGTCTGACATTCCATCAGCAACCATATCTCTTCCGTTATCATGTGCCCATTCTTCAATAAGTTTATCTGCTCTATGTCTTGTTTTACATTCTTTACAATCAATTAATGGATCTGAAAATCCTCCAACGTGTCCTGATGCAACCCATGTTTGTGGATTCATAAGAATTGCAGCATCTAATCCTACATTATATTTAGATTCTTGAACGAATTTTTTCATCCATGCTTTTTTTACATTGTTTTTTAGTTCAACTCCAAGTGGACCATAATCCCAAGTGTTTGCTAGACCTCCATAAATTTCAGATCCTGGATATACATATCCTCTTGATTTGCATAAACTAACAATTTTTTCCATTGATTCTACCATAATAAAAACCTCCTTTATATTTTTTTCCACAAAGATAATGGTAACCTTCTTTGTAGTTTTTTTCTAAGGATTGGCTTTTGATAAAACAAAAAAGCTTACATCCTTAGCATAAAGCTAGGGACGCAAGCTCTACTTACGCGGTTCCACCCTAATTGGCATTTTTATACCCACCTTAATTAATATCACTCCAAAGCTCCAAAATACTTAAGTTCTTATTTGCTTCTCACTAGCGCAAATTCACTGTAAATCCCTTTTTCTAGTATTTCCTCTTTTTCATCGCGAAAACTTTTATTAGAAGTATTTTACAATATTAATTACAGTCTGTCAACTTTTTTATAACAACATTTCAAAATATTATGTAAATTTATCAGTTACTCTTCAATATTCATTTGACAAAAAGCTTATACTGTGTTAACATAATTAATATTTTCTTTATCCCTCAAACTCCACTGAGTGTACTCAGTGTTTACATAAATTTATTTTACTTCAAGAATAGTGAGGAACCAGTATGAAAGAATTTTTGTTGATGCTCTTGGTCGTTTTCACATTGGGAGAAATCCTGACCATGGTCTCTTTGGTGATTTTCCAGTTCATCAAAGTCAAGTCTTCCGCCAATGTGGAACAGAAAGTTTGGATCACCCAGATCGCCTTTGCTCTTTTTACCATTGCAAAGGTAGGCGCAGAATACGCGCTTCAAATTGCTTTCCGTTTCCCTCTGGCATGGCTGTTAGATCTGGCAATTATGGAAGTAGCCATCATTATCGTGCTCTTCAAAGCTTATAACAAAGTTTTGAGCAAGAAAGCACAAAACGTATAACCAATAGCAGCAAAAATCCACGGAGAAATTCGTGGATTTTTTGCATATATACCTATTCAATTACAATCTCATCAAATGATACATATTCTTCTATTTCTTTATTATCTATATCTATTTTTGAACGTTTATTATTTGGTTTTCTAATTCTTATTACTTTTATTGGATTTTTTTCAAACAGTCCATTTAAATCTCTTGGATCATCATCAATAAAAATTCCATTTGTATAATCTATATCTAATAAAAATTTATATTTTGAAGTTATTATTATTCCATCAAAATAATTTGCAATTGTTGATCCCATTAATTTCTTTAATTGGTATTCCATATTTATTGGTTGTACATATGTTAGTATATGAATTTTATGACCTTTTTCTTTTAATCTTTCTAAGAATCTTATAGCATCTTCAAATACAATTTCTTTGCCATTACTTAACACTTCATTTACAGCATTTACTACAAGTTCTGAATCAACATTGTATTTTTTCCCCATTTTTTCAGCATGTGTAAATATATTATCTAAAGTAGAATTAAAATTATCTTTTGCATCTTGAATTATTGGATCTTTTTCTAATCCTGTAAGATCTCCTATTTTATTTCCTATTGCAGCAATCATTAAACTTGTAAGCTTGGCTGTTTCATATAAAGTATTATCAAAATCTATATAATAGTTCATTCATATTCTCCTTTTTTCAAAAAAATTATACATTTTTCTTCATATACTTTATTTATAACACACCAATCTCTTTTATTCAACAAATACTTTGTAGAATCTTGTAAAAAAATAATATTTTATCAAAAAATAATTATGAAAACCTTTTTTAGTCATGTGGATAACTGTGGATAATGTGGATAACTCTGTGAATAACTCATTTTAGTGCATTTTTTCGACATACTTTATTCACACATATTTTTCATGTATAAAAATATGTTTTCACCACCTTTTTTATGTGTACAGTATATCTGTTTGGTTAACTTCCAAATTATTCTTTATATATCAAGCTTTTTTCTTGTTTTGTTTTTTTGTCAACTTTTATTTTTATTTTTTAATATTTATTTTATTATATTCACATTTTATAAATTTTATGATATATTATAGTATATTTTATTTGACAAATTTTTTTATTTTCAACATAATATTTTATTATGTTGTTTTAAATGCTCAAAATATTATTAAATAATTAAATATATGAAAGGGACTACCAATGAAAGAAAAAATCAAAGAAAAGTTAAATGCCTTTTACAAGTTTTCAAAATTAGATAAATTATCTTCAAATGTAAAAAAACTTTTCACAACACTAAAAGAAAAAACAATAAACATTCTAAAAAAACTATATTTATTTTTAAGAATAGATAAATTATTAAATATATTAAAAAAAGTATGCATATTTTTTAAATTAAATAAAGTATTAAATTTCCTAAAAAAAATATGTATAAAATTAAAATTAGATAAATTCTTTTATATATTAAAAAGTAATGATAAAG
>JAFXGW010000038.1 GCA_017536685.1 Clostridia bacterium
TAGTCTTCAAATATCTTATTATTTTCAAAACTTGTTCCTTCTCCTGAAAAGTTTTCTTCAGATGAATTAAACCAGAATTTTGCATTTTGAACTCCTGATAATAGATCTTCAAATTTTACTTGTGCTACATTCTTCAAATCATATTTATAAGTAACTGTTATATCTTTCTCTGTAAATGTTCCTGTTGCATTTGATGGTGTTTCAATTAAATCATAACCATCTATTTCTGTTCCAGTAGTAGAATAACTTGCACCTAAATTTCCATTTATAGTTTCTGTTTTAATTACTTTTCCAGTATAATCCACTCTATTTACGATAACATTACAGCCTTTCCAAACTACAATGTATTCGTTATTTACATATTTGTACCAACTTCCGTTTGGTGTCATAGTAACCTTTGATATTTCATTATTAGCATAACTATTACTATTTGTTTTTACTAATCTTCTATTAAAGTAATATGAACTAGGTGTTATAGAAAGTGTTGGATATTTATCGTTTGTATTAACGTAGTTGTTATTTTGTGCTAAATATATTTTTCCAGAAACACTTCCACCTAAAATAGTGCAACATCCATCACTATTTTGACCATGATTTATAGCATAAGATGAATTTGAATAAATACTTCCACCTGTCATTGTTATTTTTCCTGTATATGATGGATTTAACCAAATACCAGTAGAATTACTGTAAATACTTGAACCACTTATATTTAAAGCTCCAGCTCCAAAATTAATTCCATTACCGTTACTATATATTGAGCCACCACTTATATTCATAGTTCCTGCTTTGCTTATAATTCCATTTGATCCATTACTATAATAATATCCTGAAGAAATATTTACTTTTCCTGAACTACTTTCGACTACTACACCATTTGTATTATTATATATTTTGATGTTACTTTGATTAAAATTACATGTTCCTGTAAAACTTTCAAATGATATAGCTGTTGTATTTGACCAAAACTCTGAATTACGACCATTACTTAAATTTCCAAATGTTAAATTACCATTACTCTTTACTACAATTCCTTTTGTGCAGTTAGCAATATGACAAGAATACATTACAGCTTTTCCACCACCATTGATTAGTATTCCTGTATTGTTACTTCCACCATCTACAATAGAGTTTTGATTAAATATTACTGTTCCTCCAGATTGTACATTAATTGAGTTTATTCCTCTGCCATTACTCATTCCTCTAGTATCTACTACGATTGAATCTAAATTTAATGAACCACCATTTTGTACATATATAAAACTGCCATAACCATTGTATCTAATTGCATTTTCATTACTTGCAGGACTTATTGTAACTGCATAATTTATATATAATGAGCTACCAAAATTTATACTTGTACCAATAACTATATTTGATATTTTATTATTAATAGCATTTCTAAATTCACTTTCGTTATAAACTGTTGTAGATGCTCTTGCGGCCATCAAAGCCATTTTAGGTTGTTCTACAATTTCTGTTTGTTCAATTTCATTTATTTCGACTTCTGTTTCAGTATTTTCTACTATTGTTTCATTTTGTATTTCATTTACTATATCTTCCTTAATTGTATTTTGATTTTCTTCTTGAATAGTATTTTCTACTACAGTATTTTCAGGTACTTCTATAACATTTTCAGATAAATAATTTCTCTTAACTGCTGCAACTGAAATTATTTCTGTATTACTTGCTTGTGCTACTTCACCTTTTTTATAAAATTTTACTTCTACATCTGGTGGTGTTTTATCTATTAAAACTACTATTTCAGTTTTATTTCCTGATGTATCTACTGCTACAAATTTATAATATCCATCATCTGAAAAACTTGTCCCAGACTCAAATCTATTTGCTTGAATATTAGTAAAATCTTTATTTGTAGCATTATAATAATACTCATTATAGTCTATCTTGATATTATCACTTGTTGTAATAATTATTTGTTTGTTTTCTTTTATTATGTTTTCTAAATCAGATTTTGAATAATTTTCATCCATTGTATCTGACTTTATATTAATTGTTGGTGGGGTTTTATCAATATAAACTTGTAATCCTATATCACTATTCATAGAATATTTTGCATAAGTTGTTTGTGAAAATAATAGTAAAAATGTTATTAAAACCAAACTTAATATTGTTATTTTTTTCATTTAATCGCCTCCTCACCATTTACTCTTATTCTAAATTTATAATTACTTAAATTTATACCATTATCTGTATCAATAGTATCTTGTATTTCATCTATTTCATAAGGCCATCGCCACTGAATTACTATTTCTTTTTCTGTTTCTTTTAAAGCTATACCTTTTAAGTACTTTTCTAATTCCTGCAATGAAGAATACTCTTTATTACCACCTTTTATTTTAAATTTTAGGTTATTAGGTTTTTCATTAGTTATATCTTCAAAGTCTACTGAATATTGCATATCGACAGTAGAATCCTTTGTACTTATAATTATTGAAAATTCACCATCTACTCCTGGAGCAATTTTGTTTTTTGAAACTGCTTTTGCATCCATTGTAGCTGGCAAGCTTATATCTGAAGAAACTATATTTTCAAAATCTACATCAAATACATATCGATGCTGATCTTCAATATCTACTTCTAACACAGATAAATCAATTACATCTAACAATGTTTTTATCATTGTTTTATTTTGATTAATTGGAATAAAACACATTGTAAAAACTATACTTCCTAATAAAAATAGAATAATTAAAAACAAGCTAGATTTTTCAATTCTAACTTGTAATATGTATAACTCTTCTAAACTATTGATAAACTCAATTTCATAAGTTCCTTCTTTTTCTAGTTTATGATAATTTTTAAGTTCAATTTTTTCTATTTTGTCATCTTTTCTTTTTACTAAATATGCTTTTCCAATAAATTTAATTTCAACTTCCTTATTGAAGTTATTTATTTTATCAATTTTTGGAATATCATTATTGAAGCGAATCCCATAGTAATTATCTTCTTTCTTTTTCATATTAAATCACCTCGTTTTGTATCGCTTCTACCTTAATCTGCACATTACCACTTATATCATCAACTATTGCAGGATTGTTGTTATATATAATTCTTAATTCATAATCATCTTTGTCTTGTGATATTCCATTTAAAAACATTACTTCTGTTTTATTATTTGTAAGTTCTACTTTTTCTCCATTTTTACTTAATTCAAACCTTAAGTCAGCTTGTGAATCATTAATAATTTCAATGTTATATTTTAAAGCCACATCACTTATTTCTGATCCATCATAGTTTTTTACACTGAAACTATATACTGTATCTTGTATTCCATCTATTTTTATATTTTCTGTTCCATCCACAACAAATATTGGTTTTGCAATTTCTGCTACTCCACTTGAATTAATTGTTTTTCTAAATTTTGAAAAACTTCTACCTCCAAATAATAATAGCAATAATAAAACTACAATAATTATTAATGCTATAACAAGAATTATATTTATCGCTTTTTTAGTCTTAATTTTCATAACTTTTCTATCCTTTCTATTAAAATATTATTAAAAGCACTACAATCGCTAAAATTACTAAAATCCAATTATTATATATAAATTTTAATACTTTAGAATTGTGTATTAATTTTCCTTCAATTTGTTCTTCTAAAACAATGTTATCATCAGCAGAATTATTGTTATCGCCTTTTGTTATATAGTGGTTCTCATTTTTTTCTATAATACGGTGTGTTACTAAATACTGATTATCTACATTAAATGTAATAATATCGTTTTTATTGTAACTATCGCATTCTTTAATAATTATCACATCACCAACCATAAGCTCTGGCTGCATTGAACCAGAACTTACGATTAATGTTGTATATCCATATAATTTCGTCGTTAAACCATTAGCATTTACTCCATAATAAATTGCTAGTGATAGTATTATTGAAATAATTATGGATAATAAAATTCTAATAATCTTTCTCATAGATTATTTTGTAGGCACAACTTGAGTACCTGTAACCACTACATTAAATGTATAATCTAAAGCATTTAATCCGTCATCTGTATCTACTTTATCGTTAGCAGCGATTTCATCTGCTGTTCCTGTTTCATATGGCCATTCCCAGTTTACTGTTAATGTTCTAACTTTATTTGTATCATCTGCATCTATAACATCTGTAAAATATTCTTCAAAATCTTCAATTTCATCTAATGTTTTACCATCACAAGTAAATTTTAAATTTGTTGGTTTATTAGTTTCATCTTGGAAATCTACTTCATATTTTACGCCAACTTCTGCATCAGTTGCATCTATTACTAAATCAAAGCTACCACTTACTCCAGGTGCAATTTTTCCATCTATTAATGTTGTTTGGTCGTATGTATCTGCTAATTTAATTGTTGCAAATTCTTCAGTTGCTTCATTTACTTTAAAGCTCCATTTTGCTACTTCTGTTTCTCCATTACCTATAATTGTGTTTGTATATTTTGAAAATGTTAATCCCATAATTGCACATGCTAAAACTCCTACAAGTGCTGTTCCTACTAAAATTCTTTTTACTAATTTATTCATAATTTGTTTCCTCCATAATTTAAAATATTTTATTTTTTGTAATTAAAAAAGCTACCAATAAACCACTGATGATACTAAAATATAAATTAATATCATAACCTGTTTTTGGTAACTTCTCTATAATTGGACTGTTTGTAAATGTTAATTCTATAACTTGTCCATCTTCTGTTATAGATATTTTTTGAGTTTCTGTATCTTTTAAGAAACCTGTTGGAGCTTCATATTCAGACACAATATATTCTCCATAAAGGATATCATTTATTTCAATGATTCCTGCTTCGTTTGTTTCATAAGTTCTGATAACTTCACCATCTAATTTAGATAGAGTAAATTTAGCTCCTTGTAACGGTGATTTATCTTCAATATTTAATTTTTCATTTTTTCCATTTGATAATTTAGTGATTTTCAAACTACCTTTGATCATTTCATTTTCAAATGTTAATGATGTTATTTCATCTTCTTCTAAAACTACTTTTTGTGTTTCTTCAGATAAAACATATTCTTTTAAAGTGCTTTTCTCTCTTACAGTATAAAATTCTTCGTAAATTGAAAGTCTTTTTGTAATTGCTTTACCATCTTTATCAGTAACAATAGTATCTACAATTTCTCCAGCTGCATTTAATATTTCAAATGTAACACCTTCAAGTTTAACTTCCGTTTTATCAGCATCAATTTTTATAATTTCAATTTGACCTTTTCTAACTTCGTTTTCAAATGTAATTGTAGTAATTTCATCTTGTTCTAATTTTACTTTTACTGGCTCATCATTTAAAACATATCTTTCATCTGGATTAGATTTTTCATATACAGTATATTCATCATCAATAGGAAGTCTTATACTTTTTGCCTTTCCTTCTGAATCTGTTGTTAATGTATCTACTATATCACCTTTTGAGTTATAAACTTCAAATACAACTCCTTCAAGTTTAACTTCGTTGTTATCTTTATCTACTTTAATAACTTCGATTTCACCTTTTTTCTTTTCATTTTCAAATGTCATAGTAGTAATTTGATTTGCTTCTAAAACAATTTCTTTTTCTTCATCATTTAATACATAATTTTCTAAAGTTTCAGTTTCTTTTAAATAAACTTTTTCAAAATCTCTTATCGCATATCTATTAGTTACTGCTTCTCCATTTTCATCTGTTATCAAAGTTTCTAATAATTCGTGATTTTGATTATATAGTTCAAATTTTACTCCTGGTAATTTTACTTCCTTATTATCAAGATCAATTTTAATTAATTTAATTTGACCTTTCATAAGTTCATTTTCTATTGTAGTATCTTTGGTTTCATTCCATTCTACTATAACATCTGTGTCTTCGGCTAAGTTGTACCAACGATTAGTTTCTTTTTCAATTAAAGAATAGTTTCCAATTCTTAAATTCTCAATATAAATTTCACCATTTACATTTGTTCTATAACTTCCAACAACTTTATCAAATTCTTCACTATATAAATCAAAAAGTACATCTCCCAAAACTATTTTGTTATAGTCTTTATCTACTTTATACACTTTAAGATTTCCTTTTTTATGTTCGTTTTCTATATTTAAAGTAGTTGTTTTATTAAATGTTGTAGTAGTATTGAAATTGTTTGTATTTAATATGTATTTTGAATTCGTTTCAATTTCTTTTACAACATAAGAGCCTTGATATAAATGCTCAAATACTGCGACACCGTTTTTATTTGTTGTTGTTTTTCCAATTACAGTTCCATCTGATTTTGAAAGTTCAAATGTAACTCCTTCAATAGGATTTTTTGTATAATCATCAGTTTTATTAATTTGAATCTTTGCTGTATTCGTTTTTATATTTAAGTTTGTAACTGTTGCATCATCTCCATAAGGATCATATGTTACAACATAATCTTGAAGTGCTGGATTTCCTGACATACCATAAAATATTGGATATGTTTTAGTTTTACCGGCGATATATATATTTCCATTCACATCACTACTAAAAGCAGATTTAGGAATCATTATTTTAAATTGTTCACCTGCACCGAAAGTATTTTGTGCACCACCTTCCATATTTGCAACATAACTTCCACTTGGAAAATTTGCTATATGTGTTATTGTGTAATTTGCTAGTCCCACACCAGAACCAACTGAAAATCTTTGAGAATAATAATCTCCAGCATCTTCTACTTCGCCCTCTTTGTGAGCAGATAATGTTCCTTGAGCTTGTGAGCCTTGACCATTAAATCCAATATTTACTAGGTTTCTTAATACACCTAACATAGCTTGTGCTGTTCCGTCATTTGCGTCTGCCGAAAAAGCATTTAAATCTGATTGACCTGTAACACAGTAAATAGCCATTTTTGTTACAGCAAATGCATCAAAATCTTCTTGTAATCCCATTTCTGCTGCTGTTTTATATGGATATCCATTAGTTACTACTCTCCAAACTGCATCATTATCTAAAATCTGACTAATTGAAACATTATAAGCACCATGTTCAGCACCATTTAAGTCATGATTTAAACAATAAGCAGGATAGAAAACTCCATTTGCATAATGACCTACAACTGATATTTGAACATATCTTCCATTATATTTTAAGTGATGTGTTGCAGATCCAATTTGCTGAATATAAGCATTACTTATACTAACAGCTGAAACAAATGAATTTGTACCAAAAGAAAATAAAGTTATCATTAGCATAAGAATACTTAAAAATTTTTTAATTGTTTTACTTTTCACTCTTAATTTTCCTCCTTTTTCCATAATAAAAAAGCACCTAAATATTAGTGCTTTCTTATAAAAATTAATATTACATTATATAACATTCAGTAAATAAATATTGTCCTCCAACATAGTAATCTTGAGCATATACTTTTATTGTTCCAGCTTTATAAAGGATTTTATTTTTTACTCGTTCTTCAGTAAAAGTGAATTGATTAGTTAAAGGTATAATTGAACTATCTACAACAACAGTGTAGCCATCACTTATCATAAATTGACTTGGATTACTATTAATAATATTAATTATTTGTTGTGTCATAGCTTCGTTATATCTGTATTCTTCTGATGGTGGTTGCACTACAGGAACATTTACTTCTGGTTTTGTTTCTGGTATTACTGGTTCTTGCTTTGGTTCTTCCTTTGGAACTTCTGGTTTAACAGTTTCCTTTTTTTCTTCTTTTTTAACAGGATTATTTTCTATAATCTCTTTATTTGTATTTTCTACAACGGGAATTGAAACTTCTTGAACTGTTTCTATAACCTTTTCTTCAGGAATAACTACTTCTGTTTTTTTAGCAACTTCTTTTTTAACTGGTTTTGTTTCACTTATTACTTTGTTTTCTATAATGTTTTGAGTATTCTTTTGTTCTTCTGTGATAAACAAAGTATTTTCTACTTCATTTAAAGATTCGTCTTTTGCTACCTCAATAATCGTACTATTTATAATTTCATTATTAATTTCTTTTTTAGCTTTAGAGACATTTTCAGTTTTCAAATAAAAATTTGCTCCAACTCCTAATAATATGATTATAAATACACTTAAAATAATTTTTAATTTTTTCATAAAATCACCTTCCTTTATTTTAGTATAAAAAATTGATTTTATAAAAAACAACTCGAGCAGAAAAATATTTTAAATTTTTTATTTTTCTATTCCTTGAACACATAATCTATATTCTGGTTTATTATTTATACATGTAATTAAAGTAATCATATTTTCTTCTGAATTAAAAATAACTGACCAATCTGTCTCTTCAATTTCTTTTATTTCACATACCTTATACCTCCTTTCTCCCATTCTTGTTTTATATATTATCTCATCACCAAAGGTAAGATTTTTTACATCTGCAAAATAATTTGTGATATTACCTCTGTTATGAGCAGCTAGGGCAACATTACCATCAAAAAAAGAACTTTCTTCAAAATGTCCTATTGCAAATCTTAAGACTTTTTGACTAGTTCCTTCTTGAATTGGTGCTTCTAAATTTATTTTAGGTATTATTAATTTTCCAATAATATTTTCATTCTTTTCTAATTCATTTTCTGTTATTAGTTCTATATTTAATTCGCAATCTATAACACTATCAGCTACTTCAAGTAATCTTTCTTTTTGATAAGTTATGTATTTTGTTATAATAAAACTTACTAAAAATGATAGCAAAAATAATATAATTAAACTTAATATAATTTGTTTTTTAGTCATCTATTCCACCTCGACTTTATATTTTTTTCTATATATTTCAGCTATATTAGAGAAATTATTAGCATTCTTTACAAGTTTTAAAACATCAGATAATGCAAATGTACCAAATACTAAATCATATATTCCAAGTCTAATTGCTATTTCTGTTTCTTTTTGTTTTTCATTTTCTAACAATAAAATTACTCTAATATTCCTTTTTCTTAATTCATATAAAAACTTTTCAAACTCGAACTTATTATCTTGAATAGTTAATATAACAATATCTGCATCTTTTTCCTCTAATAAATATTTTGTATAATATGCTATTCTTGATCCTTCGATATTCTTTTCTAATTCTTCATTTAATTCATCATTTTCTGTAAATATTATAGTCAAGTTTATCAACTCCCTTCTAAATATTTGCTTTTGCATATTCTTTATTAAAATTATATATTTCTAATGGATTTACTCTTGAATTATTTTTATAAACCGTAAAATGTAAGTGATTTCCTGTAGATAAAGTTCCTGTTGTACCAACTCCACCAACTTCTTCTCCTTTTGAAATAGGACTACCTTGTGTAACAGCAATATAATTCAAATGATGAAATACAAATCTATATTCTGTATTTTCTATTTCAACAGTTTTGCCAACACTTGAACTATTATAAACTTTTGTTACTATTCCACTTGATGGACTAATAATTTTTGTATCTTGTGGTGCTGGTAGATCTATTCCATCATGAAAACTATATACTTTTTTTACTGGATGAAATCTTAACCCATAATAACTACTAATTTTGTTATATCCAGGTAGTGGCCATATCAATCCATCACTACTTACAGTTATTTCTTCAATTCCATCTGGAGAAGTAAATTGTTCCCACAATACTTCTACTCCCATAAAAAATATTGATAATATAAAAAAAGCAATTAATAAGAATACTAAATATGGTGCTATAAAAGCCATTACAGCTTTCTTAAACTTTTTATTCATCTCCATTTATATCACTCTTTTCTCTTTCTAAACTGTGTGTAACATTACTATCAATTTCATTTTTTCTCATATTCTGACCATAGTTTCTTCTGTTTCCAATAGAACTACTTTCAGAAAAGTTTCTACCTTCAGCTAAAAACATTCCAGTATTTAAAAAGCTTCTACCAATTCCATACAGTGATATTCCACTACTTTTTTTATTATCATTTTTTACATTATTTGTATTTCTTTGCTCTGTTTTACTTACATTATTTACACTTGTCGAGTTTTCTGTTTTAGTTTCACTTGTTTGATTGTTAACATTTTTAGTTCTATTTATAAATCCATCATTGTTATTTTCATTATTACTTATAAATTGAGCACCTATTGAATGAACTGTGCCAGCCATTGCTGCACCCATACCAATACCTCGATTTGCCATTTCTTCATTATTTAATCCTGCAATTCTTGAAACTAGATTTTGCATAGTATTTAATAAAACATCTCCAAGTGGAAGAATCATCATAGCCCATAGAAGTGATACAGCCCAACCATCTGATACAGATGTAAATTCCATATATATTAAGAATAAGAAAGCATATATAAATTGCATAAAAGCATTAATTAATATTTGACCAAACCAAATTGCTGCACCTGTTACATTTTTATTTATAATCCACATACCTGAAATTAATGGAGTAAATACTGTAAATACAATTAATGTAAATTTTCTAATTATAAATTTAATATTAAATTTTACAAATAGATATGCAAATAAACATATTACTAATGCTGTTGCTATCGGATTTCCTGTTTTAATTTGTGTAAAAATTCCATTTCCTAGTAATCCATCTAATCCTCCTGATGTTCTACTTACTAGAGCAGAAACCATATTACTATTTATTAATAATACTAACTTAACAAAAATTGGTGCTATTGCGATCGAAGCTCCACCTAGAAACAATCTCATTAAAGAATCTTTTGCTTCATTTCTACTAGTTAGACTTGTTCCAGCGATTATAAATTTATATGATGTTACGATACAGCCAATTAATATTAAGATAAAAGATAATGAACTAAAAAACTTGTACCATTTCATTACTTTACTCCAAGTATTACTATCAAATGGAGATATATCTTCTGTTGCACTTCCTGTATAAACAGTTTTATTAAAAATAAGTTCATCATAATTCTTAAAGCCTAAATTTACTACATCTGATGTAGCAATACTAAATACAGCTTCAGCAATTCCTCCTAAAGCATTTCCAATAGTTGTTTCAAAGAGTCCACCTTGTTCATCTTCTATTGCTTGTTTAATTGCAGAAAACTTTTCTGCTGTTTCTTGATTTTCTGTTGCATTTACTGGTTTGGAACATAAGCATAAAAAAAGAAGTATCACTGCTAATACTACTTTACCTATTATTCTAATTATTCTTTTCATATTTCACCTCCAGCTTATTTTAAGTTGTTACAAATTCTTTTTCAAAATCTGTAATATCAAACTTAATAGCTGTAACATTTCCGTTTAAGTTTAATATACATTCTCCTGGCCTTGCCGACATTAAAAAGTCTTCTGTACCTTTTGCTAAATTAAAGAACTTTGTAATTTCTGATAAATTTCCAGAGGATTGTTTCATAAGCATTGTTGTTGAACATCCTTTTATAATTGCTTTTCCTTCATCTACTGCTAAAAATTCGTCTAAAAATTGTGATGTTACAATTAGACTTGTATTATATTTTCTACCCCTACGAGATAGTGTTTCTAAAAAGTTTGCTGATTCAGGATATTTTAAAAACATCCAGCTTTCATCTACTGCAAGAACTTTTTTCTTATCTTTATTAAGTAATATAAACTTTTGCCATAACCAAGTTATAATAACAAATGTTGTATAGAATTTTGTAAATTCATCTTTTATATCAGATAAGTCAAAAGCGATAATATCATCTTTAGCATTTATTGTACTTTGACAATCGAACATACCTAAAGACTTACCTTTTAAAAACGGTACTAATATCTCTGCTAAATCTTTTGAACTTTCTCTTTTAGCAAGTGCAGCTTGAAAATCTGAAAATGTTGGCATATTCTTTTTTATTTTTCCGATAGTATATTTTCCATTTTCTAGTTTTCCAGATTTACTTTCATATAAACTATCTACATCTTTTGTTATTCCTCGTTTACCATATATTTCATTTACAGCAATTTCAATATCTGCTAACTCTTTTGGATTTAAAGGTCTATTCATATATTCTCTTGATATTGTTGAAAGTAAAGCTCTCATTTCTGAAACTTTATCTAAAATATTTATATATTCTTTTTTTCCATCATAATATGGCTCTATATCGAATATATTTATACCAGATGAATATCCCTGTTTAATTTTAATATACCTACCGCCTAATTTTTCTATAAGTTTTTTATACTCACCGCTCTGGATCTAATACTGCTATCTTTCTACCCATAATAGCACTTCTACCAAGCATTAATTTAATAGCAACAGATTTTCCGTGAACCTGGTATTCCAAATATCGTAATATGTTGATTATTAAGCATTGGTGGACCTATAAAGCTATTTAAATATACTGGACTTGATGTAAAAAGATTAGTTCCTAAATAAATTCCATTCGAGTGAGATAAATCCGGACTCGCTATTGGAAATAATGCAGAAAATCCTGAAGCTGTTAAGTTTTTATCATAACCATTTATTTTAAGATTATTAAGTGGCAATACTGATTTAAAACCATCTAATTGTCTAAAACTTAATCCTCTTATTTGAGATGATTTTTTTGATAATTCACTTTCAAGAATTTCAGTTTTTTCGTTTAATTCTTTCTTTGTTTTACAATGTAATGAAAGAAGTATTGTTACATAAAATAATTTATCATTTTGAGTTTGAATAAGTTTTCTCATATACTCATAATCTGTTATCATACTTTCTAGCTCTGGTAAGTGATAAATATTACCTTGATTTTCATAGACCATATATTCACTTTGAAGAGCTGTTACTTTTTGAGTTAACTGTCTTATTACTTCGCCATTATATGCACTCTCTGAAAGAATAGATATGCTTATCTCTCCAATATTAAATAAATCATCTAGCCAACCTAGATAAATTTCTGTAGGATAAACTGTAAGAACAAAACTTCTAGTGTATCGGTTTGCTCCAAAATATAGTTTATCTACACTTTCTTCTAATGCGTCTGGTATTATTAAACTCATTAAACTAGGGATATTATCAAATAAACTTTTACTTTCTTCTTTTTTGTTATTTTTCTTTTGCTTTTTTAGATTTATTTGTTCCTCTGACATATAGCTCTAGCCCTCCTTCTTTTAAAACATCTTGGATTTTAGTTGTTGTATTTTTATTAAGTTCTCTATGTAATAATTCGACTATTTCATAATCATTTAATACTTCTAGTCCTATTTTTGCATTTAATAAATTAAATCTTAATGATTCGTATGTACTTAATAACTCTAATCTTGATTTTTCATAGTTACCAGTAACACTTAATAATACATAATTTTTTCTTACATAAAGATTTTTGTTTTCCATCATATTACTTAAATACTTAATCATCTCATTACCATATTCAATTAGTTTTCTATTATCTTTATCTGCAATATTTTCTTTAATATCGTTAATAACATCTGTTGTATCTACAAATTCAGTAGTAGAAAAGAATTGTAATGGATATTTTATTGTTTTAGCAATTTCTATTAAATTTGATTCTAATACACTTTGTTCTTTTTCAGATAATAAATGATAATCAATACTTCCTATTCTCATTATTATTGTATTTTTTGAACCAGATATAATTACTTCATTTTTTATATCATCTATATCCCATAAGGTCTTTAAATTCTTTTTGCCTTTTCTTTTTTGTACATTAGTTTTTATACTTTTTTTCCTACTTAAATATATTGCAGTAAAAACTATTACTATAACACTTAATACTGCAAAAACAATCGATATAACCACTTTTAAATCACCTCTCATGTAAATATTTTTTCTTTCTGAAGATATATTTAATAATATTTACTACATATAAGTCTGACCTTGTTTCTTTTATCTTCAAAAATGCAAATGTTAGAGATATTAAAGCTAATGTGAAAAATATAGATATTTTTATCCATAAGTTTATTTTAAAGAAAAATATACCTGCAGATAAAATCGTTATCATTAAGTATAAAACTTGTCTTAACGATAAATAACCACCAAATATTTTTTCTTCGTGCTTTATATCAAAAGGTATTTTATATAATTTCATATTGATACCTCCTATAACATTTGTCCTGTTCCATTTGTTGCTACATTTAAAATTATTCCAGCTAATACTAATGACAATCCAAGTAATACTCCACCTGCTGTTATCCAAGCTAAACTTCCGATTGATTCACTTCTTTTATTAGGATTATTACTATTAAAGATCATTTTTAATGCTGTAATTACAATAGAAGCAAATATGATTACAGAGCCTAGTGGAATTGCTAAACTTGTTATTACTCTTTGTAAATTTTGTGTAGCTGTTGTTACTTCTTGTGTTCCTAAAGTAGCTCCTGTTGCAAATACATTATTTGAAAAAATAATCAATGCTACTGGAATTGTACTTAAAATTCTTTTTAATCTTTTCATAAAAAAATTCTCCCTTCTATTTTATTTTTGCTACGACAATTATCGTCAAAATCAAAAATAAGATTAAAAATAATGTTGTAAATGAAATTCTAACTCCAACCTTAATTAACTTCTCAGATTTTATTTTAATTCCAATTAGCCATAATATTTGAAATGATATTAATATAAAAACTAATATGAATAAACTTATATAAAATCCTGATTTCATTAATTGATTAAATGAATATAAAATATTTGAAAAATCCAATTCCAACATATCTTCCTCCTATTTTTGAGTAAAAAAATAAAGCCTAAGGCTTTTCGATTTCATTTATGATACATGCTAGAAAATAATCATAAAATTTTACAATATCATTTTCTTTATCTTTGCATTTATCATAAATTCCAATTAATTTATTTCTTGATAATCTGCTTATAGATAATCTTCTTTCAGATTTTAAAAGATCTACTAAAGCATAAATTATAAATTTAACTTTTGTTATACTGTTTTCTCTAAAACTAGATATCATTTCTTCTGTATATAATAATTCAAATCGATTTAAAGTATTATAAACTTCATCTAAATCTAATTCTTCTAATTCTTTTGGAAAAATTTCACTCTTTCTTATAATATAATTAAATACTCTATCTATCTTATTATTTATATTATTATCCTGTACATTTTTGTACATAGGGTATGTACTTTTATATACATAGGGGTATGTATTTTTTTGTACATAGGGGCTATCTCTTATATAAATTCTTCTTTCTTGTATTTCCTTTTTATCAGTTCTAATTAATTCTATAATAACATAACCCAATTTTTCTAAATGAGATATCCATTGTGAAACTGTGTGATTAGTTACATTGTATAAATCAGCAAAATATTTATTTTTAGCAAAACAATATCCCATTTTATTTGTTAAAGAAGTGATTTCTCCATAAATTAACTTTTCAGCTGGTTTTAATCTACTATCATATCTAACCGTTGCTGGAATAATTGCATAATAACTAATCTGTTTTTCTTCATTCAATTTTTACCTCCTTTTTTAGTATAAAAATAGAGCTGATTAAATCAACTCCATTAATCTTTAAAAATTAGCAATAGATTCAAATCTTTCTACTACATCAGTTTTCATTTTAGGTGTAACCTTAACATATATATCGTATGTAGTCTTAATTGAACTATGTCCTAATCTTTCTGATACAGCTTTAATATCAGCACCATTTTCAATTAATTTTGTAGCATGAGTATCTCTAAAATCGTGAAATCTGCAATCAATACCTAATTCATAATGAATTACTTTAAAGGGATATTTGCAAGTATCTGTTCCTTCAAATACTCCATTATCTTTTAAAAATACTAAATTAACTTCAGGTAAAGCAACATCTATTTCAGCATAAGCATTTACAATTTTTGTTTCTATTTTATTGGTATGCGGATTTAATACTTCTTTTTTGTAGTGTTTCATATAAGTTTCACCATAATCTATTTTATTTTGTTCTTGTTCGTCTTTATAATCCTTCAAAATTTTAACTAAAGTATCACCAATATCAATAGTCCTGTAACTAGTCGGAGTTTTACAAGGGCCGAAATACCAAACAGTAACCGACTTACCACTGATATGTCTATTTTTAGTTCCACCATTTTGATTTTTCTTAACAATATTTCTTCTAACAGTTAAAGTTTTATTTTCTAAATCTATATCATTCCAAGTAAGTCCAAATACTTCAGAAACTCTTAAACCTGTATAATAAGCTGTTAAAAAAGCATAGTATATACAATGATTACCATCCTTAAATCTATTTAAAATCATATCGATTTCTTCTTTTGTGAATATGTGTGCTGGATCTCCTTCCTCATTAAGTTCATATCTTGGCATTTTAACTTTTGATGCTGGATTTTTCTTTATATATTCGATTTCTTCTGCATAAGAAAAAGTTCCTTTTAAAACTTTTAAAATATTATGTAAAAACTCCTTTGAGAATCCTTTTTCAACATATATTTGATTTATAAACTCTTGTAACTTATTTGAAGATATTTGAGCTAGTCTATATGCTCCTAATCTAGGTTTTATATGGTTTTTAATAATATTTGTATAAGCTTCAACAGTATTATATCTCAAATTAATCTCACAATAATTTTTAACCCAATAATCTAAAAAATCTGAATAAGATATTTCTTTAGGTTTGTAAACTTCTCCTGTTTGATTATATTCATTAAATGCTTTTGTTCCAGCTTCTTCTGCTTCTTTTTTAGTTTTAAAACCAGATTTACTAACTCTTTTTCTCTTACCATCAACTGGTGCAACATCGAATTGATATTGATAAACATTACCCCTTTTGTTAATTCTTACCATAGTTTTCCCCCTTAAAACTAGGTAAATAAAAAGCCAACACTATAAAAATGTTGACTTTCATGACTATATCATTGTATTAAATTTGTTGCCAAACTTTGACAACATTGTTGCCAAATGTGTATCTTTGTAGGCTCAAGGCTTTCAAAAGTTTTTTTATATTTTTTTTGGCAACAAAATGGCAACAAATCACTTATTTTGCGTTTTTACCCTGTTGACAAAAAACTCTGCAACTATTGATATTAAGCGTTTTTCCCACAGCACTGTTTGTATTTCTTCCCACTCCCACATGGACATGGATCATTTCTTCCTACTTTTGGTCCGTCGTTTGTTATTGGTTTTGCTTTTTCTGTTTGATTGTTGTTTGGAATTTGTTTATTAGACTCTCCAACTACATTCATATTGCTTGCAACAGAGTTATCTAAACTAGCACTTGTTATACTTGCTGTTATTTCTCTTTTTGCAGGTTGTGAAGATTTGACAACGTGAAGCATTATTTTAGCAACTTCAAGTTTGATTTGTGCAATCATTTCGTCAAACATTTCTCCACCTTCGAATCTATATTGAACAACTGGATCTTTTTGTCCATAAGCTCTAAGTCCTATTCCATTTTTCAATTCATCCATGGCATCTATGTGTTCCATCCATTTTGAATCAACTACTTTTAATAAAACAACTCTCTCAAGTTCTCTTAAATCATTACCATATTCTTTTTCTTTACTTTCATAAATTAATAGTGATTTTTCTTTTAATTCACTTAATAGTTTATTTGCATTAATTTTGTTTTCTGATAATTCTGCAACTTCTGGAATATTTAAAGTTACTTTAATTTCATTTAATAAAGCATCTTTATTTACTTTTCCATCTTCTATTTCTGCTCGGTAAGTATCTACTATCATTTCACAAGCAGCTTCAATCATGTCAAGTATGTTATCTCTTACATTATCTCCATCAAGAACTTTTCTTCTTTGAGAATAAATTATATCTCTTTGAATATTCATAACATCATCATAACTTAAAATGTGTTTTCTAATAGAAAAATTCCTTCCTTCAACTTTACTTTGGGCACTTTCTATTGTTTTTGATATTATTCCAACTTCTATAGGCATATCTTCAGGAATGTTACCTTTTTCAAAGATTCTAGTAATCATATCTCCACCAAAGATTTTTAAAAGATCATCATCAAGTCCAAGATAAAATCTACTTTCACCAGGATCCCCTTGACGTCCACTACGTCCACGTAGCTGATTATCAATTCTTCTTGATTCATGTCTTTCAGTACCAATAATTTTTAAACCACCGGCTGCAATTACTTTTTCTTTTTCTTCTTTTATTTCGCTATTATATTTCTCAACAAGTTCTTTGAATTTTTTTCTGGCATCTAATATTTCTTGATCTTTAGTTTCATTAAAAGCTGTTGATTGTTCTATCATACTTTCTTCATATTTTAGTTTTCTCATTTCTTGTTTTGCTAAAAATTCACTATTTCCGCCAAGCATAATATCAGTACCACGTCCAGCCATATTTGTAGCAATAGTTACTGCACCATATTTACCAGCTTGAGCTATAATCTCAGCTTCTTTTTCATGATTTTTCGCATTTAAAACCTCATGTTTTATTCCTTCTTTCGAAAGTAAATTGCTTAATTTTTCTGAATTTTCAATAGATACTGTGCCAACTAAAACTGGCTGACCTTTATTATTAGATTCTTTTATGTCTGTAATAACAGCTCTAAATTTTGCAGCTTCATTTTTATAAATAATGTCTGTACGGTCTATTCTTGCTAGTGGTTTATTTGTCGGAATTGATATAACATCTAGATTATATATTTCTCTAAACTCACTTTCTTCTGTCATAGCAGTACCTGTCATACCGGATAATTTATTATACATTCTAAAATAATTTTGGAATGTGATTGTTGCTAAAGTTTTTGATTCATCAGCAATTTTTACATTTTCTTTTGCTTCAATTGCTTGATGAAGACCATCATTATATCTTCTTCCATACATAATACGACCTGTAAATTCATCAACAATTAAAACTTCTCCATCTTTAACAATATAATCTATATCTCTTTTCATAATTCCATTTGCTCTTAAAGCAATATTTATATTATGAACAATGTCTGTATTTTGAACATCATTTAGATTTTCTAAATTAAATTCTTTCTCAGCTTTTTCAATACCCTTTTGAGTTAGCGTCGCAGATTTTGCTTTTAAATCAACTATATAATCATATTTTTCATTATCTTCTATTTGTTCTGCATCTTTAATATCTTCTTCAATTATTACTTTTGCATTTAGTTTTTTTACAAACTTATCTGCAACTTTATATAAATCGGAAGATTTATTAGCTCTACCAGAAATTATAAGTGGTGTACGAGCTTCATCAATTAATATACTGTCAATTTCATCGACAATGGCATAGTTTAATTCTCTTTGAACCATATCCTGTTTATGAATAACCATATTATCTCTTAAATAATCAAATCCAAATTCATTATTTGTTCCATAAGTAATATCTGCATTATAAGCTTTTTGTTTTTCGACATGATCCATTCTTCCATAAATAAGTCCTACAGATAGACCTAAGAACCTATAAACTTTTCCCATCCATTCACTATCTCTTTTTGCTAAGTATTCGTTAACTGTAATTACGTGAACACCTTTTCCAGTAAGGGCGTTTAAATATACTGGAGCTGTAGCAACTAAAGTTTTACCTTCACCTGTTTTCATTTCAGATATTCTTCCTTGATGTAAAATAATACCACCTATTAATTGTACGTCAAAATGTCTCATTCCTAAAACTCTTTTTGAAGCTTCTCTAACAACCGCAAAAGCTTCTGGTAATATATCATCTAAAGTTTTACCTTTAGTAAGTTCTTCTTTAAAATATTTTGTTTTTGCTTTTAATTCTTCGTCTGATAGTTTAGAAATTTCCGCTTCTAAACTATTGATTTTATTAACTAATGGCATAATTCTTTTTACTTCTTTTTCACTATAGTTTCCAAAGATTTTATCAAAAAGTCCCATTTATCTTCCTCCTAAATAGTTTTTAAATATTCTTCACAACTATATCATTATTTACTACATTTTGCAAGAACTATCTTATATTAAGTTGGTGCTATTCTATCTTTAATTTTTGAGTAAATTTAAAACAAAATTTTATTTGATATTTTTTATTATATCTTTAAATAATTGTAATATTTGGATCTGTTTCTTCATAAACTCTAATATATTCTTGTAAAGGAGATAATAAAATGTTTGTTTGTAATGTAAAATTAAATAAAAAATTAATTTTTAAAGTTTCTTTGTTAATAATGTTTTTGGTAGCTATTATTCTTACTATATTAAGTTTTTCTAAAATGATAAGTAAATCACAAACTAATTTTAGTAGCAATTACTTAGGTGATTCTATCCCCTCTTCAGAAATTACCCAAATACAACCTCAAAACTATACTAATATTTTAAAAGCGGTTCATGATGATATTGATACTTACATTGGACAAAAAATAATTTTCTCAGGATACATATATAGATTAAATGGCTTTTCAGAAGACCAATTTGTTTTAGCAAGAGATATGGATATTGGAAACAATCAAACTTTAGTAGTAGGTTTTCTATGTTCTAGCGAAAAGGCCAAAGAGTATCCTACTTACACATGGGTTAATATTACTGGCGAAATCACAAAGGGCTATTATAACGGAGATATTCCAGTTCTAAAAATAACAGCTATAGAAAAAGCTTCAAAACCTGAAAACGCCACTGTTTGCGTTCCTGATAGTAGCTATGTTCCAACAGCTGTTATATATTAATCCTCTTCTACAATAGAATTCATAATTCCTTTGTCTAAAATTTCGGAAAAGATATTTTTTAAAATAATTAGGATAATAGGTCCGAACCAGAAGACCTATTAGTCCTATCATTTTAAAACTTGTATACATTGCAATTAAAGTAAATATAGGATGAATTCCTATATTATTACTCACTAGCTTAGGTTCTAATAATTGTTTTTCTACTAATGTAAAAATATATAATCCAAAAATAGAAATTGCCAAAGAAGTATTTTTATTAAGTAATAGTATAATTCCCCAAGGAATCATTATACTTCCAGCTCCAATGATAGGTAATGCATCTACAAAACCAATTAATAAAGCCATAAGAATTGGATATTCCACTTCCATTCCAAGAAGATAAAAAATATTCAAACCTGTTAACACTACAATAAAAGTAATAATACTTAAAGTTATTTCAGCCTTCAAATATTTTCCCAAAGATGATGTTATTTGTTTTGTATGATTAATTATTTTTCCCATCATTTTTTTAGACAAGTGATGTTCCATTCTATCTAAAATATAGAATTTATCAGATGTAATAAAATATGTTGCAAGAATAGTTATAATGATATTTATTAAAATGTTTGGAATTGAAGAAATATATTTTATAATTTGTGACAAAATATTTTTTATATAGTTCACCACCGTATTGATAAAATCATTTGTAGAAGATTCAAAAACTTTGATAACCTCTTCTGATAAATTCAAATTGTAAATGTTAATCCTTTTTGTCATATCATTCACAAATGCCATTGTTTTATCTAAGTATGTATTTAACACACTTAATAAATTTGTTGTTTCTGAAACTAGTTTTATTGTTCCCCACACTAAAATTGTAACTAACAATATTGAAATTGTAGCAAGTACAATAATACTGTTAACTTTTCTGCTAAAGTTTGTCCTTTTATTTAAAAATTTAATAATTGGTTCTACCAATATAGAAACTACATAAGCAATTATAAACGGAACATAGAATAGACTTATTTTACAAACAAAAAAGAATAATGCAATTAGTAAACTACCAATTATAATTTTTTTTAAAATACAAGAATAGTTCATTTCTTTCCTTTCTATAGAAATGCAATAATTAAGGTTTTATATTGATATTTTTTCACTTCTGGTCTGTTTTATTTCCCAAAATTATATGTATAATAAACTTTGATTCATATCTTATTATATTTATATTCAAAATACAAAAAAATATTACTGGATTTATAAATTCCAGTAATATTAAAATAAGAGAAAATATTTTATATAAATAATATATAAGACACAGATTTTATCTTTTATATGTATTTATTACATATTTCCATAAAGTGGTTGGGAATAGTAAAATTGATTTTGTGAAAATTGTCTTTGCATTTGATTTCTGGATAATAACTCTTTTATAATAAGAATTTTAATAAGATCTCTAAGTAAGTGATCATTTCTATTATTTCTAAAACTAGTTTGTTGCGTTGTTTGTCTACTGTTTTCAGTCGCTCTGGTAGATGAAGTGTTATTTGAAACATTTGATGAAGTATTTGAAGAAGATTGAACTTCATTTTGTGTATTTCTTTGAACTACATCATCTCCTAAATCTATTTGTCCTTCTACTATATTAAAAACAGTATCTGTCATGTTATTTAATAGTTCTTCTGTGATAACTTGATTGTTATTAGAAATAACTCTTGAAACTACTGGATTGATTATTCTATATATACTAGGATATAAATTACTTAAATTTTGAGCTGGTATATTGTTATTTAAGAACATATTATTTGCCATCATATAATTCGAATTAACTCCCATATTATTTCCAGTACTTCCCATTGGTATATTAGGAAATATATTATTTCCCATCATATTGTTCCCGATTACTCATATATGTATTAGGAATTTGATTGTAAAAATATAAATCTTGCATATAACTATCATTATTTGAATAAAGCATAGCAAACCTCCTTTATTTTAATATATGATAAAAAAATAGAAATAGTACTTATTCATAAATATGATTATAATTATTGCAACAAAAAAGTCGAGAATACTCCCGACTTTAAGTTTTCACCTTTCAAATTATTTTACAATTTCTTTAACATATTGTTTAAAAATTTCTCCTCTTTCAGCAAAATTTTTAAACATATCAAAACTAGCACTCGCAGGTGAAAATAAAACAATATCTCCCTTTATTGCAATTTCATTTGCTGTTTGTACTGCTTGATTCAAAGTTTTACATTTATATATATTAATATCTTTCTTTAATTTCTTTTGTTCTAACATTACTGCTTTTTCAATTTTTTCAGAAGTTTGCCCTAATAAAATCAAAGATTTACAATTATCTAAAATTGGTTTGGCTAAAACATTATAATCTAAATTTTTATCATATCCACCAGCAATTAAAATTATATTTTTAAAAGAAAAAGCATTTAATCCAGCTATTGTCCTAGTAGGACTTGAACTTACAGAATCATTGTACCATTTAATTCTATTTTTAGTTTCTTTTACAAGCTCTAATCTATGTTCAACCCCTTTAAATTCTGTCAAAACTTTATCTATGGACTCTTTTTTAACTAAATCTTTTGTTGCTATAATACTACATGCTGCATTTTCAAAATTGTGAACACCGCGTAGCTTCATTTTTCTAGTATCAAACACGTGTTTTCTTAATCCATTTTCAGATACTTTTATTTTTCCATCCTCAGTATCTACTAAGTATCCATTTACATTTTTATCTTTACTACTAAAGAAAACTACATTTCCTGGTGCTTCTGAGGCACAGTTTCTAGTAATTTCATTATCGTAGTTTAATATTAATAATCCATCTTTATCTTGATATTTAAATATATTTTTCTTTGCTTCAACATATTCTTCCATATCTGCATGTATATTCAAATGGTTTGGAGTTATATTTGTAATTACAGAAATTTTAGGGCTTATTTTCATATTCATTAATTGAAAGCTACTTAACTCCAAAACAACTATATCTTCTGGTTGCATATCATTTATTTTTGTAAATAATGGTGTTCCAATATTTCCACCTAAAAAACAGGTATATCCATTTTCTTTTATTATCTCACTAATTAAAGTTGTTGTTGTCGTTTTTCCATCACTTCCTGTAATTCCTATTACTAAACATGGGCAAAGTTCAATTACCATTTCTATTTCAGTTGTTATTATTGCACCTCTTTCAGCTTCTTTTAGAAGTTCTGGAACTGTAGGTAAGCAACTAGGTGATCGAAATATAATATCAAATCCAACCAATTTTTCTAAATAACCTTTTCCAAAAGAAAAATTCATTCCATAATTTACAATTTTATCTACAATATTTTTATCTATATCATCTATTTCTCTTCCATCAAAAAAAGTAACATTTGATTTCAAATCATGCAAATAATCAATTAAAGGAATGTTGCTAACACCTAAACCTATAACAGCAACTTTTCTCCCCCTTAAATAATTATTGAATTCAATTAATTTTTCATTTACAAAATCCATTGTTCCTCCTCTTTCAAAATAGATTGTTATAATTTGTTAAATTTAAATAAATTAAAACCTTATTTTATTTCTTGCAGTAGCATTATATCAAAAAAACACTATTACTTCAATATAATTCATTCGCAAATTTTGATTTATATAAAACATAATCAAACTCTTTCATTTATTATTGCATGAAAAGTCCCACCTCAAAAAGAAGTGGGATTTTCTGCCATTATTTAATTGTCAATTTCTCCAAGAACCCTTTTGACGAATTCCTGCTGATGAGAAAGAATGGTGTGTACCACCATAATTGCTCCAACAGATTCTTCATCAGTAACGATCTTCGGAACATAATCCAGTTCCAGGATATAGCGATAGCTGTGGAAGTATGCCTTATCGCCGTTAGCATACTCGTGAAAATGTTCATTGATTTCCACGAACTGCAGCTGTTCTTCAGTGATTTCGAGACCAGTTTCCTCTTTAAGTTCTCTCACTGCACCTGCTGCTGGTTCCTCGTCTTCTTCCAGAACACCTCCCCACAATCCGAGCTGATCATGATCATAAGCTCTGATTTGCATTATAACGCCAAAAGGCGTAAGTACAGCAATTTCAGTGGAGCGAAGTTCCAGGATCATGTGTCTATCGACGCCAATTTCTTCGAGCTTATTCCGGATGGCTCTTACGTCCAATCCCTTAAGATACTGCTCACGAATTTCAAGGCTCACCTTTCCTTCCTCAATAATCACTTCTTTCAAAGTCTTTCTCATGAATGTCACTCCTATTTCATAATGTATTGGCATAGTGATTTTTAAAACTAAATTATTGGTGTTAAAAAATAATCACTCATACTTTTATTATAGAACATTTATTCTTATTTGTCAAAATCACAAAATTTTCTAGAAACTCACATGAGCTGACGAGAAGATATTATCTATAACTTTTATGAATTCATCATTATAATCTTCATTAGAGAATGTTATTTCTATAGTATATACATACCCTTTGTATACAAAAACCATATATTCTGTAATAGAATAATGTTCTATTTTTTGTAATATTGGATAAACTTCATATTCACTTAAAATGAGTTCTCTTATTTTAAATTCTGTATCATTTTTAAAAGTAGAATATTTAATTTCTTTTTCCATAAAATCATTAAGAAATTCTTCATATGAAGTTTCTTCTTCATCATATTCTCCAAATTCCGAAAGAAAATATCCATTAACTTTTATGTAAGCACCGTTGTTAGAATCTTTATCTATTATAGAACCATTATTCCAAGATTGTGGAACTTTATATTTTAAAGCGTATCCTGCTCCGTATCTATATTTTCTAGAAACATATTGTTCTCCATCAAAAAATATTTTTGGAGTAGTATTGTTTTTTTCAATTTTCTTTAGTTCAAGAGGTTTTTTTACATTTGTTATACTTACTTCTTCTATTTCTTCCTCTTGTTTTTCTTGTAAATTTTCTTCTTGTTTTTCTAATGTATTTAAGTTATCTGATTTACTTGTTTCTATTTGATTATTAAAAGAATTTTTTATAACATTCTTAACATTTGAATTTTCTTGTATATCCTGTTGACTTATTTCTGGTTCTTTACCAAAATCTAATGTATCAAAACATAATAAAAGAGTAAAAAAAAGTGCGCCAAAAATAATTATTAAAACAAGTAATACTGTTTTTAAATCAATATCCATTTTTAATCTCCTTTTTATCATTATATCAATATATTTTTTTATAAGCAATAAAACTTATTTTATTAAAAATATTTTTATATAAATTTGTATTAGATTAATTTTGTATAATTTATTTAAATTTGTAAATACTAATTTTGTTTAAAGGAGGTGCTTCTATTATGTCAGAAAAAAATAACAAAAATAACAAATCAAACAACAATAATAACAATCATAATAACAACAATAATAATAACAATAATAAATAGTTTTAATTTATAACTTGTTGTTTTAAATAGTGGCTTTTAAAGCTCTTTTTAAAAGTTCATACTTATTTTAAGTAGTATCTTTTAATCCATATAGTTTTAATAGCCACTTTTTAAGAAAAATCCTCTTCAAAAGAAGAGGATTTTATTATATTTTTTATTTGTATTTTATATATCACATTTCTATATTTTTATATTATCTCAATTGTTGTGTGATATATCTTATAAAATTAGAAATTTTTAGTTTAAATATTTTTGTAAGAATTTACCAGTATGAGATTTTTCATTTTTGCAAATTTGTTCCGGAGTTCCTATTGCAACTATTTCTCCACCTTTTTCTCCGCCTTCTGGACCTAAATCTATAATATGGTCTGTAGTTTTTATTAAGTCTAAATTATGTTCAATGACTAAAATAGTATTTCCTGTATCTACTAATCTTTGAAGGATGTCTACTAATCTGTGAACATCTGCAATATGAAGACCTGTAGTTGGTTCATCTAAAATATAAAGCGTTTTTCCAGTAGCTCTTTTAGAAAGCTCAGTCGCAAGCTTAACTCTTTGTGCTTCACCACCAGAAAGTGTTGTTGAAGGTTGCCCAAGTTTAATATATCCAAGACCAACATCAGCTAAAGTTTGGATTTTTTGTTTAATTCTAGGAATATTGTTGAAAAATTCTAATGCTTCTTCAACTGTCATATCTAAAACATCTGAAATAGATTTTCCTTTATATCTAACTTCTAATGTTTCTCTATTATATCTTTTTCCATGACATACTTCACAAGGAACATAAATATCTGGTAAAAAGTTCATTTCAATTTTAAGTACTCCATCACCTTGGCAAGCTTCACATCTACCACCTTCGACATTAAAGCTAAATCTTCCTTTTTGGTATCCTTTCATTTTAGCTTCATTTGTTCCAGCATAAATATCTCTTATAATATCAAATACACCTGTATAAGTAGCAGGATTTGAACGTGGACTTCTTCCTATTGGAGATTGATCTATATTTATTATTTTATCTATATTTTCTATTCCTTTAATCTTTTGACATTTACCAGGTTTTTCTGTAGCTCTATTTATTTCTTTAGCTAAGTTTTTATATAAGACTTCATTTACTAAAGTTGATTTTCCAGAACCAGAAACACCTGTAACACAGTTAAATACTCCAAGAGGTATTTTTACAGTTATATCCTTTAAATTGTTTTCTTGAGCTTTAACAATTTCAATAGATTTTCCATTTGATTTTCTTCTTTTCTTAGGAACTGCAATTTTCTCTTTTCCACTTAAATATTTTCCTGTAATAGAATTTGAATTATTTTTGATTTCTTCTGCTGTTCCTTGAGCTATTACATTTCCACCATGAACTCCATCTCCCGGTCCAATATCTATAATTTGGTCTGCAGCATACATTGTATCTTCATCATGTTCTACTACAATCAATGTATTTCCTAAATCTCTTAATTTTTTTAAAGTAGCTAAAAGTTTATCATTATCTCTTTGATGTAATCCTATGCTTGGTTCATCTAAAATGTATAAAACTCCAGATAATCCAGAACCAATTTGAGTTGCTAATCTAATACGTTGTGCTTCACCACCAGATAATGTTCCAGCACTTCTTGATAATGTTAAATATTCAAGTCCAACATCCATTAAGAATTGAAGTCTTGTATTAATTTCGTTTAAAATAACATCTGCTATCATTCTATCTTTTTTACTTAATTCAAGAGAATTTAAGTAATCTTTTAATCTGTTAATTGGTAGATCTGTAATTTCATTAATATTCTTTTCGCCAACTCTAATTGCTAATACTTCTGGTTTTAATCTTGCTCCATTACATGAATAACAAGGACTATTACTCATATAAAGTTCATAGAAATTACGCATACCTTCTGATTTTGTTTCTCTATATCTTCTATCTAATGTTGGTAACACTCCTTCAAAGGCTTGAGTAAAATGTCTTGTTCCAGCAGCAGAAGTAAATTCAAATTCAATTTCTTCATCTCCTGTACCATAAAGTATTTTCTCTAAAAATTCTCTTGGTAATTTTTTTATTGGTTTTCCTTTTATATCAACACCATAATGTTTACCAATACTTTCAAAATACATTCTGGCCATAGTATCACCTTTTTTTAATGTACTAGATCCAAATGCTTTTACTCCATCGTATAATGTTTTAGATTTATCTGGAATGATTAATTCTTCATCCATTTTCATTAAATATCCAATACCTGTACAATCTGGACATGCACCAAATGGATTATTGAAAGAAAACATTCTTGGAGATAATTCTTCAAAGCTTATATTACAATCTGGACATGCATAATTTCCACTAAATAATTTTTCTCCTTGTCCTGGAATATCTACTTTTACTAAACTATTAGAATGTTTCATAGCTGTTTCGATAGATTCTGCTAATCTGTTTCTTATTTCTTCTTTTACAATTAATCTATCTACGACAACATCTATATTATGTTTTTTATTTCTGTCCATGTCGATGTCGTCTGAAATCTCAAAGATTTCTCCATCAACTTTAACTCTTACAAAACCTTCTTTTTGCATACTCTCTAAAAGTTTTGTAAATTCTCCTTTTTTACTTCTTACAATTGGACTTAAAATTTGAATTCTAGTTCCTTCTTCTAAACTCATTACAGAATCTACAATTTGATCTACTGTTTGTTTTTCTATTTTTCTACCACATTTTGGACAGTAAGGAATTCCAATTCTTGCATATAATAGACGTAAAAAATCATAAATTTCTGTAACTGTTCCTACTGTAGAGCGCGGATTTTTTGAAGTTGTTTTTTGATCAATAGAAATTGCTGGTGAAAGTCCTTCTATACTTTCTACATCTGGTTTTTCCATTAATCCTAAAAATTGTCTTGCATAGGCTGATAAGCTTTCTACATACCTTCTTTGTCCTTCTGCATATATTGTGTCAAAAGCTAATGAAGATTTTCCTGATCCTGAAAGTCCCGTAACAACAACTAGTTGATTTTTTGGTATTTCTAAATCAATGTTTTTTAAATTATGCTCTTTAGCACCTTTAATAATTATTTTATCGTTCATTTCTTTCCCCCAGATTTTTTAAATCAACTAGCATTATACTATAATTTTTAGAATAAAACAAGCGTTCTGATAATTTATTTTTACAAAACATTTAAAATATAAAATTACTTTGTAAAATTGTATATGAAGTCTTTATTTTTTAAGCTCCTATTAAATATAAATTATCATCAAAGTTTTCAATTTAATACTGACAATTGTAGATTATATGTATAAACAAAAATGGTGATAATATATAAAATACTATCACCATTTTATAAGTAACAATCTAGAAGTACATATAATTTAATTAAAAACATAATTTTATCTTCCATCATAATCTTCCGGATTTTCAGACAATTTCTTAGTTGTATTTAAATTACTTTTTGAAGAGGATTTTTCTAGTAATATTTTTTTTGCAAATTCATACCTAGATTCATACATTTTACTTCCAAACGCTATATATTCTTCTGGTAATCCTTCACAACTTTCTAAATACATTCTAACCGTTCTTGGGGTATTGCTTTTTAAATGTTGAGTAATTAAATCTTGTGTTTCTGGATAAATATATAGCATATATGTTAAAACATCTTTATAAGAGGAGCTTCTATTTTTTTCTCCAGGAACTCGCATTCTTGAAAATAGAATTTTTTCTGATTCAGCCTCAACACTATCAGTAATCAAAGCGTGTTTTATTGTATTTATATTTTCATATAATCCTAAAACTCTCTCGTTATCATATAGAGGATATAAGTCTATTTCTCTTCCATCTGAATCTTTGACTAACGCCCAATTTTCATCATGTCTATCGTTATTACCATATAAACAATCATAAACAATCATATTTATTGCTTTTCTTCTAATTTCAATAACTTTATTATTAATAAAGTCTGGAGTTCTTTCTATTGGACTTTTTGAATAAAAATTTCTTGTAGTATATTCAATAGCATCAAGAAAAAGATCAACATCGTCATTTGTATGAGCTCTTGTATCGGTAGAATCATCATATTTTTCTGATATATATCCATCAATTACAAGTTTTCCATGTTCAAGTACCTGATTATTTTCTAGATGGCTATATATTATACATCCGTCTTTTGGTTCTGAACTTCCATGATTTCTTTGCTTATGAATATTTTCATAATATTTTGAAAGATGAGCAAGTTCTACCTTGCAAGAAGGCGTTCTTGAACCTAAAGCTAATAGATATCCTACTAACTCACCATAATGATTGGCACAATATACTTTTTTGTCTCCAAATTCTTTTCTTTTTGGCTTAAAAAGTCCTGAAACTATATTTGAAAATAGCTGTTCTCCATCTTCTGTGTGTGTATACCACCTCTTACCTTTTAGCATTCCCATTCGTTCAAATCTACCAGGTGTAAAACCATCGATATTTCTAAACTTAAACACTTTATTTCTCCTCTTCTATTATAAATTTATCTGTTTCTAAAATACCATTTGTTTTTCTTAGATATTCGAATTCATCATACTCTTTCATGTCTAAATCTTTTAATAATTCTTCAAGTTCTTCCTTTGAATACTTTTCAAGTCTAGGTAATCTAATTTTGAATATAGCAAAAATTTCATCACTTTCATAAATTTTGTCATAGTCTGAAAATGGTAAAATAATTTCTGTTATTGCTTTTTCTTTTAAAGCTTTTTCTACGTGAGCTTTACTTAATTTAAAATAATACTTGCCTTTTTCTTTATCTCTAAATAAAGCACCTATTAAATATTTTTTATTAGTCTTATAATCAATCCATTTTAAATATAAATATTCCATATTATTTTTGTTAATTGTAAAACTAACATTTCCTCCAATCTTTATAAAGATACTTCATCGTCATCATCATCACGGGTTGTTTTTTTTGTGTTTCCTTGGGTGTTTTGAAATTCAGTAATAACTTCTCTTACTTCTTTTCGTCTATCAACAAAAATTTTTTTAGCTAATATTTTATGTGCTTCAGACATTTTTTCAACTCTACCAAACAATTCATCTAAATGGCTTTCTTTATACCTATCAATATCTTCTATAGATTCTAGAATCTCTTTTGGATACTTTTGTAATAAATATTTTAATAATTCTATAGATTTTATTTGTTGAGTTTGACCAGGAATTCCAATACAAGAAGTCAATTGCTCTTCTTTAAATCTTTGATATTCTTTATCACTTTTTATATATCTTTCTGCATCAGTTACACACTCTTGCATTCCTAAAATTTGTTCATCATCAAATAGATGATAAAAACTTAATTCTCCTGTTTCTTGATTTACTCTTAATCCAAAATTTTCATCATGTCTATCTCTATTTGCAAACATAATATCATAAGCGCACATATCAAAAAACGCTTTTCTCATTTTAGGTATACTTGTAGCTTGACCACTTTTTTTATATTTATTTTCAAAAGCTGCAAGAATAATTTCAACATTTGTATAATTTTTTTCAGAATCTGTTCTTCCTCTTTCTGTTAATGTTCTATATTTTTTGGGAGAAAGACTTTTAAAATCTTCAATTGCAACACATGCTGGTATCATCATTTCGTGTTCTCTTAACTGAGAATGACTTAAACACCCCTCAATTTCAATTTCTTTTCCCGAATATGGATTAGTTATTGTTGTATATCCTAAGTCTACTTTACAAGCTTTTTTCCCTAATTGCTTTAAAATAATTGAAGAAATATATTCTCCAATATGATTACCAAATTCTCTAGTACATCTATATTTAGCATTATATCCTTTTTTTGATTTAAAATGTCCAAAAGAATTCGGTTGATTTGTTCCTTTAAATGTAAGCTTTAATTTGATTTTTGAATCTTCTAAAACAAAACCTCTCCCATGTCTAAAATTACTAATATAATATCCATTATCTCTTGTTAATCTTTTAAATTTTCCAATATCTTCTGGTCTTTCATTTATCTTTTTAGCAACTTCTTCTAAGCTTAATATATCTTTTTGCATAATTATCAACATCCTTTTATGTTATAAATTTTAGTTTTTTATTAATAGTTTTAATGAAATCACTTTTTTGATTTACATAAAACTATTTGATATTATATCAAAAAAAGTCTATTTTTGCAATAGTTTCATTTATTTTATGTTCAATTCAAAAAGTTCGATAAACTATTTTATTAAATTAAAATATCACAAAAATCCACTGTACGTTTACGCTATAAAAAGTAAATTTCGAGCACCTTAAAATTTTCAATTTCGTACTAACAATTATAGTTTTGTAACAAAAAAGACCAGAAATTTGATATTCTCCCACTTTGTAAAAATTTTGTCTAACAAGGGGGGCGCTTCAAATTAATTTCTGATCTTATATTACTAATATTTATTATAACATTTTTTCTAGCTCTTTAATTTTATCACGAAGTTCTGCTGCTTTTTCAAATTCCATGCTTTGAGCATGTTTTAGCATTTCATCTGTAAGTCTTGATATAATCTCTTCAACAGATTCATCTTTATTAATTCCATACTCGCTTTGAAGATCTTCAACAATAGTTGCTTTAATAACATCTCTAACAGATTTTCTAATAGTTTGTGGTGTAATACCGTGTTTGTTGTTGTATTCTTCTTGTATTGCTCTTCTTCTATTGGTTTCTGTAATTGCTTTTTCCATTGATTCCGTAAGTTCATCTGCATACATTATAACTCTACCTTCTGTATTTCTTGCAGCACGTCCAATTGTTTGGATTAATGAACGTTCTGAACGTAAGAATCCTTCTTTATCTGCATCTAAAATTGCA
Organism: Clostridia bacterium; assembly: GCA_017536685.1. GTDB lineage: Bacteria > Bacillota > Clostridia > TANB77 > CAG-508 > Scatovivens. The sequence goes on from JAFXGW010000038.1 coordinate 32,652, forward strand.
ACCAAAGAAACTTCTGGAATGTCTAAACCTTCTCTTAAAAGGTTAATTCCTACTAATACGTCGAATTCTCCTATACGTAAATCTCTAATAATTTCCATTCTCTCTAAAGCTTTTATTTCAGAGTGCATATAACGTACTCGAATTCCTGCATTTCTTAAATAAGCAGTTAAGTCTTCTGCCATTTTTTTAGTTAATGTAGTAACTAAAGTTCTATCACCTTTTGCTGTTTGCTCGGCAATTTGTTCCATTAAATCATCTATTTGATTTTCTGTAGGTTTTACTTCTATTTTAGGATCTAAAAGTCCTGTAGGTCGTATAATTTGTTCTACAACATTTTCTTTTGCGTGAGTCTTTTCATAATCAGCAGGTGTTGCGCTAACAAATATACATTGATTTACTCTTTCTTCAAATTCTTCAAATTTTAAAGGTCTATTATCAAATGCTGATGGAAGTCTAAATCCATAATTTACTAAAGATTCTTTTCTTGCTCTATCTCCATTATACATTGCTCTTACTTGAGGTACAGTTGCATGTGATTCGTCTATTAATAAAAGATAATCATCTGGGAAATAGTCAAATAATGTATATGGTGGACTTCCTGCTTCTCTTCCACTAATATGTCTTGAATAGTTTTCTATTCCTTGGCAGAATCCTGTTTCTTTAAGCATTTCTATATCAAAATTTGTTCTTTCTTCTATACGTTGAGCTTCTATAAGTTTTTTATTATCTTCAAAGTATTTTTTTCTTTCTTCCATTTCTTGTTCTATAGTAACAATCGCTCTTTCAAGCTTATCTTTACTTGTTACATAGTGAGAATTTGGATATACCATAACATGTTCTCGAATAGCTACTGCTTTTCCTGTTAAAGGATTTATTTCTGAAATTCTTTCAATTTCATCTCCCCAAAATTCTACTCTTATTGCTGTTTCTTCTTTGTTTGATGGAAATATTTCCAAAATATCACCTTTTGCTCTAAATGTTCCTCTTTTAAAGTCCATTTCATTTCTTGTATATTGCATATTTATTAATTTTCTCATTATTTCAGTTCTATCTTTTTGCATTCCAGGGCGAAGCGAAACAATCATATTTTCATAATCAATTGGGTCTCCCAAGCCATATATGCAAGATACAGATGCAACTACTATCACATCTCTTGTTTCAAAAAGTGATGCAGTTGCTGAGTGACGTAATTTATCTATTTCATCATTAATTGATGCATCTTTTTCTATATACGTGTCTGAAGAGGCAATATATGCTTCTGGTTGATAATAATCGTAATATGATACAAAGTATTCTACTCTATTGTTAGGAAAGAATTCTTTGAATTCTGAATATAATTGTCCTGCTAAAGTTTTGTTATGAGCTAAAACTAAAGTTGGTTTTTGAGTCTCTTTTATTATATTTGCCATTGTAAAAGTTTTTCCAGATCCAGTAACGCCTAGAAGTGTTTGGAATTTTTTACCTTCATTTATTCCATTTACTAAATATTTAATTGCTTCTGGTTGGTCACCAGTAGGTTTGTATTCTGATACAAGTTCGAACATTTTTAATCCTCATTTCTATATATTTAATTTTTAAAATAATTTTGTTGTAATTAATATTAAAATTAAAGTAATAGTTTTATGAAATATTATACACAAATCTTTTGTATTATATCAAAATATAAAGCAAAAAACAAGGTCTGAATAGACTCTGATATTGTCAATTTGCAAATTATGTTAACAGCAAAAACTTATACAACTACATCAATGCACATAATTCTGTTGACTTTTAAATAAATTGGTTATATTACAGGAAGAATTACATGGCGTTCCAAGTGATTTTTCCTGCAGACTCGTTTTTTGAGGTCAAAAGCTTAAAGTACCACTCAACAATGGGTGGTACTTTACTCTTTTACTTATTGTTCTTCTTATATTCTTCCATATTTTTTTCATAGTTTTTATAATCAGAAGATAGTCTTTCATATACTTTATCCATTGTATCGAATTTACTTATATAAGTTTCATTTGGATTACTAAATCTTAATAATGATAAACTACCTTCATAAAATGGATAATGCTTTGCAACTTTATATCTTAAATCTCCCAGATATTTATCACTTTCTGTCACTTCTACTCCAACAAATTCAAGCATTTCTCTTAAAAGTTTTACTAATATTTCTTCTTTTTCATCGTATAAATCCGAATATGTTTGACCTTCTTTTAATTCATAGTCTTTATAAACATCTGCATAAGCTTCGTAGCCACCATATTTTTCTGTTGGAGTTAAATAGTTTAATAAATCATCAGCAAACATTATTCTTTCTACTTCATTTAAAACAACATCATCTTTTTCTACATCAAAACTTGCAAATCCTCCATATAGAGCCCATTCTGTGTTATAAATATCTTCTTGGCAAAAATTATAATAATGTACAACTTTCCTTGTTAATTCTCTTAAATCCCAAGATTTATCGATTTCTTTATTTTTATATTTTAACATTTCAAGATAAAGATTCTTAACTTTTTTTATTCTTTCTTCTAAAACCTCTTCAAAACCTCTATTCTTTATTTCTTCTTCTGTTTTTCTATAACATTCCAATTCATTGATAACAGGATTATAAGAATTGATAAAATATTCAATTTTCTTTTCTTCTGTATTGGCAAAATAATCATCGTCATCATATAAATTACTAGCATTTCTCATAAGGCAAAATATTCCTCTAAATACGCCAAAATTCTTATCAAAAAATATTTCTATACTAGTAAACGATTCATAATATTTTGGGAAATGACTATTTGGATTTTCTTTGATGTCCATGTTTTTAATTTTCCCAATTTCTTGAGCAAGTTCATACGCTTTTTTTGCAAGTTCTGCAAAAATTTCTTCATACTTTTTCTCTTTAATTCGTTCTTCGTAATCTTCATATTTAAGTTCTTTCATCATATATTCTCCTATATAAAGCTCTTATTAACATTTCAAACTATTTATGTTTATGCTAATATACTATAAAATTTATTATATTATATAATCTTTATTGCATTTTTTACATTGATAATGAAAGTCTAAACAAATCTTATATTTTTCATTTTTATAATCCTTAATAATTTCATACAAATCTGTTATACATTTATCATGATATATATAATAACATTTTTCAAGAATATTATATACTACTCTTCCTCTTGGAAAATAGTCAAAATCAACTTTATATTTTGATGCATAATTTTTTTCCCAAACTTCGAAATGACTCTCGGGATAATTTAAGAAATCACCATATTTTTCAGCTTGTTCATTTTCACATTTATGTACAAAAAATTTGTTATTAATTTGAAAAAATAGATTAACCATTTTATTTTTCTCCATTTATTTAATTCAATCATATTTTATCATATAAAAATTTATTTGCCAAACTATATTATTTATTTTATAATTAAATCGATTTTTACTAATATTGTTCATAAACTAGGAGGTTATATTATGTCATTATTTAAAAAGATTTCTAATTTACTAAAAAAAGATAATAAAGAAGAAGATTCTTATTTCGATAATTTTTTCATAGATAAATTTGAACAATTACCTAAAGAAGGTGATTTTCCAATTTCTCAATACCAGGCCTTTAAACTCGCCGAACAAGATGGTAATTTAAAATCTGATTTTTTCAAGAATGCAGATTTGTTTATTAGCTACCTTGATTTTACAGATTGTAAAATTGAATTAATAAAAAAAGATAATAAACAATATTGGTTAATAAAAATTACTGATGGTGATATTTCTTCAATCTATACTGATGAAGAAGGAAATTCAACTTTTACCGATGGAAAATTAGGAGAAGATAGTTTAAAAAAACTTCAATGTCTTATAGATGTCAATACTGGTGAATATATCTATTATCCGGAGTAATAATAATTTTATGTTATACTAATTAATATAATTGTAATCATACAGTAAAAAATAAAGAGAGAACTATAATATCCAAAACTCACTTATAGTTCTCCTTTTATTTTATTTATTTAATTCATTATTGCAAATATCAATTTTTTCTTTTATTTTTTTTAACCATTCATCACTATTTACATAGTAGTTTTTAACAATATCATATAAATCCTCATATCCGTTTTTGGCTTTATCATATTTATTGTTTAATATATATGCTTCTAGTAATGGTTCTAAAGATCGTAATGTACTAGAATTATATTTATTAGCATAATTCAAACGTATATTGTATGATTTTCCTAACATTTCTTCAGCATCGTCATATTTACCTAGTTTAATATAAATTAAACCTATTATTCTATATACAGATGAAACATCTGCATTCTCTTCTTTATATAAATCAAATAATGTTTCATAAGCTTTGTTTGCATGTTCTAATGCTTTTTCATATTCTTCATTTTGGAAATATAACTTAGCAAATGTAATATAAAGACCACCCCAATGAAAGCCACTTGTTTCCTCAGTATTAGAATATATAGTATTAGCTTTTTCAGCATAAACTTTAGCTTTATCAAGTTCCTTAATCATAATATATCTTTCAGCAAGCTCTCTATATTCATATCCTAAATTTAATGGATATTTGTCAGTTGTTTCTAATAACTCAATTGCTTTTTGTATATATTCACAATTTAAAATTGGATTATTTTCTATAACTAAATATGTATATCCTATAGCAGCATAAATTTTACATAATTCCAGTAAATAGTTATCTATATCACTTTCGTAATAATCTTTAAGTTTAAATAAAATTTCCTTAGTTTCTTCAATCTTATTAAAATCCCTAAAAGAATCTGAAATTGCTTTAAAATCAAGACCAAATCGTATATCAAAATCTTTAAATTTATTATACAAATTATAAGCTACATTAAAAAGCTTTTCTTTTTCTTCAATAAGCAAATTCCAGTTATATTTAGAAGCTACATTGTGAATTAAAGTACTTGCTTCTTCTAAAGTTATAGGAATCTCTTTTTCTACCAATCCACTGATTAATGGATGTAGAGAAATTTTATCTGCTGAAAAATCATGCAATATAAAACTTCTCTTTATTAACCTATTAATCGTCATCCCATTTTCTATTTCACATAGTTCCATAAAGTAATCAAAGTCCATACCTGAAATTGGAAATAATGTCAAGAGTTTTAAGATATTTTTTTCTTCGTCTGTTAAATCGGATACTTTAAATAGAACTGATAAACATTGATATACAGAATCATAATTTTGCATATTATGAGTAACTTCAACTTGAAATCCATTATTAATTCCATGATTTTTTAATTCTTCATACATTTTATTAGGTTTAGTTCTCATTTCTTGCATAACAGAAGCAATTAATTGAACAGTTAAAGTATGTCTTCCTATTAATTCTATAATATTTTTAACTGTTGGAATATCTTCATCATTTAATTTAATTTGATATGTTTCTTTAAATAAATTCAATAAATCTTCCATATCTGTCATTGGTTTTATTTCTAAAATTGGTAATTTATATTGTTTAAAGTCATTTCTTGTTGTGAAAATTAAATGGTAATTTCCTTTCAAAATATCTTTTAAATTTGCATCATCTGTTACATCAAAATTATCAATTACAATTAATGTTTTCTCGTCTGTTAATTGATAAATTTTTCCCATTTTTCTTTTAAAGTAAACTTCATTTTCTTCTTGTTTTCCGTTTTCATCTAATTTTCTAGCAAAATTTGTTATTTTGAAATACTCTTCCTTAGTAACTGTTTCTATAATAGTATTTTCATATACAGCAAAAATAATTGTTTTATACTCATCTTTATGCTCATTTATATATCTTTTTACAAGCTCACTTTTCCCTATTCCACCCATTCCTTTAACAAATACTTTTCCATATTTTGATAAATTTTCTTCTAATTCTATAAGTTCATTTTTTCTTCCTACAAAATTTCCTACTGACAAAGAATAATTACTTTTTAAATAACTATCTTCTTGAGTTTCAAAATTAGAATCAACATTTTTATTTAGTATATAAGCAATTCTTGATACAAGTTCATTTATTCTTTTTTCCATTGGTGGATTTATAGCATCTACCCAATGTATTCTTCCTAAATAATATTTAGCATCTGGACTAATTTCTTCTTCTGAAATGTGAAAAGGAATTATTGCTATTTCTTCTCCTTTTCTAACTCTTTCAACAGCTAAATTTATTTCATTTAGAACATCTTCCGAATATGAAGCTTCCTTGTTTAAAATTAAAAGAAATATTTTGCATTTCCCAATTGCATCTACAATACTTTTAGCATAGCTTCCAGCAATATTTCTTGGAGCATACCAACATTTTATCTTTTTACTTTCTAAAGCATTACAAACAGCTTCTGTTATATGTGTAGATGATTTTGTATGATAACTTATAAATACATCAAATTCCATTTTTTCTCCTTTATTTTAGATACCAACATCTTCTTTTTATCTTTTTAGTCCATAATAAATAATTATCTATCTTTTTATTGTTTTTTATATTTTCTATTTGATTTATAATAATTTCTAAATCTCTTTTATCTTCTGCAATTCCTCTTTCTCTTACTAAATCTTCAAATAATTCTCTAGATTTTTTTAAATTTTCTAATGAATTATTTTTATCATTATAACTATAAATGTATCCCAACATTCCATAACTTACAGCTAAATCACGTTTATCTTCTGCTGTTCCCCTTTGAAGATTTAATTTTTCAATTAATCCGTGTGATTTATATTGAAGTTGTAGCGCTTCTTCTATTTCATTATTATTAATAGCATGTTCTGTTTGTAATAGATTGCAAAAAGCTAAATCTCTTAAATATTCTGGCTTATTAAATTCATCTATCAATTCACCAAAATATTTGTTTGCATTTCCAAAAAATTCTTTAGAAATTTCTGTTTTTTCAGCCTTAGTGCATAGATATGCTAATCTTTCATAACTAATTGCCAAATCTCTTTTGGTAATAGCATTATTTTCACTATATAACTCTTCAAATATTTCGTGTGCTTTTTTGAAAAATTCATCAACTTTCTTTTTATCTTTTTCCCAATGTAATAATCCAAATTGAACATAATTTACAGCTAAATCTCTTTTATACTTTGCGTTACAATCATTTTTAATTATTCCCTCTATTAGTAAATTAGAGTACAATAAATTTTCATTAGCTTTTTCGTAATTATTTTCTTTTTTATAAAAATCTGCTAGTTGAGAATAACTAATTGCAAACAACCTTTGGTCTTCTGATAATTTAGTTTTTTCATACACTTCTTTTATTGTCAAATTAGCTTGTTCATAATTTTCTTCTGCTTCGTTTATATTCCCAACTGCATTTAAAATATCTCCAATTTGGTTATAACTAACATATAATTCTCTAATATTTTCTGGTGTTGCATTTTCTTTTATGATCTCTTCTTTTATTTTTAGAGCATCATAATAAAATTCAATAGCTTCTTGCATATTGCCTTGTTTTCTCATTAAATTGCCATAATAATTTAAAGCCTGAGCTAATTTCTTTTTATTATTTTCTGTAGATTTATATTTTTCTAAATATTTAAAATTTTCAATTAATTCACTATAGCATTCTTTTGCTTCTTTTATTTTTCCAAGTTCAGTATATTCATCTGCAAGTTTGATAATCTTATAAAATAATTTATCATTTTTAATAACATTTTCGTATTGTTCTATTTTTCCTGTTAGCTTTAATAATTTACCTATATTTAATATTTCAAATCTACTCAGTAAATCGATATCTTTTAAAAATATATCATAATATTTATCCGCCATATGTTCTTTTGCTGCCAATTTACTTGTTCTAAATTTTCCAGCTTCAGAACTGTCTAACCAATCAGCAAAATATTTATGTGAGATTTCTATTGTTTTTTCTTTAAAAACGTTCTCATCAATTCTAAATAAAACCTCAATTTTTCTTAAAAAATCATTTACTTGATTTACATCGAATTCAAAAATTTTTCTTAATTCACCAATTGGAATTGGTATTTCTGATGAAATTAACATCCCCAATGGTAATCTAAATCTGTCTATATATTCTTGATAATTTTCAAAAAACCATCCAAACCAAGAAGAGAAAATCCCATTCAAACCTTCAGGAAAGTTTTCTATTTTACCCATCAATATTTTTTCTTGCATAATTGCCTCTACAAGCATGTTCGCATATAAAAATATTCCATTGCTTTTTTCACTAAGTTTTTTTATTTCAACATTGTAATTTTCAATATTATTATACTTTTCTGATAATTTAATTTTTAAAAAATCTTCTACATCACGAATATTATTATTATCATTCGAAACAATTTCAATAACTTTAGCATTTGAAAGCATAGCTGTTACTGCAGAAACTTTTCTAGAAGTAACTAAAATCTTTAACCACGCTGGAAATCTTGATGCATATTTTGATAAAGTTTCAGCTAAAGCATTGTGTTCTACAGTTCCTGTTTCATCTAATCCATCAATTACAATGCACATCGTTTCTCTTCCACCATCTATCATAGCTTCAGAAAGTGGTTTTAACAGCAAAAATTCAAATAATTCATTTTCATTTAACTTTGAAATTACTTCTTTATCTAATAAAATATTAGATAATATCTCCCTATAAGTTGGAATTCTACATGCTAGTAAATATGCTAATGTTTGAATAATTATTTTTGGATTATTATAAAATGAATTTCTATAATCACAAAAAATTCCTGCTGCTACACGTGAATTATAATGTATGTAATGCGCTGAAAATGCACTTTTTCCTACTCCTGGATCTCCGTATAATACACAAAATTTCGAATCATTTCTTTCATTTAGCCATTTTTCAATTTCCTCTGTTAGCCACTTTCTTCCAACAAACCTTTTATTAAGCAATTCTTTTTGTTTTGAAGTGTCATAATATACATCTAATATTTGGCTGATTAAATCTATTTGCCCAGAAAATTTCTTATTTTCTTCACTTTCTAATATTGAAAACAATTCTTGCATTTTGATTTCAAACCATTTATGAAATTCTATTTCATCTTCATTAAATCTTTCTTTCCAATCATGCATATCCAACCATTGTATATGACAAATTGATGCTGGTGGCATAACTTTATTTTCAGAATCAAGCAGTATTGTATTTATATTGCATCCTTTTATTCCAACTGCAATGCTCAATTCGTCTAAACAAACACCTTTCTCACGCATTGAATGTTCTGATAAACACGCAACTACTCCATTACTATTTAAAATTCCTTCTGTAATTTTTTGTCTCCAATTATCACCTGATTTTATCTTTTCTTCATCAAACCAAACACTATGTCCTCTATGTTTTAAAGCATCACATATCATTTTGCATATTTTGTTTTCTGGATGTCCATAACTTATAAAAATATTGAGCTTTTCATTTTCATTATTATTCGAAGAATCGAATCTAGTTAGGCAATCTCCGCAAATAAATTTATTGTCTTTATTTTTAAATACGTCAGTTGATTTACAATTAGGGCATATTTCATTACAATCAATCATTAATGTTCTCCAAATTTTATTTATAAATCTCTTTATTCAAAATTTTTTCTATATTGCTAATAATATTTATATCTGCACTTTTAAAATCTTTTTGCAAATAATTTTCTACTTCTTCTAATTTTTCGTATTCTACAATTGCTGGATGTAATTTTGCTAAAAAGTGTTTTGTATTTTGAGTAAAATCCTTGTATTTTAAAACTTCCTCTTTGGCTATATTTTTAAATCCATCTGTTCTTACATAAGCATTCCATCTATCATGTTCGTTTTTTGCTAATTCATTTAAAATTTTATCGTCTTTAATTTGATTAAATTGTTTCAAAACTTCAGATATATTATTCTCCAAATCATTTTCAAGATTTCCAGAATATTTATCTTTTAATATAGAATATAATTTATATTTAATATGAACTCCAACAGCTCTAGAAGATTTTTTATTATATTCTAATTTATAAAAATCTTCTAAATTTTTATTTATATCTTCTGGATTATAAACGCCATGAACTTGCATTGCTAATTGTTCTATTTCAGAATTTACAATTGATTTTGTATTATACATTTCATCAATACTTCCAAAAGAATTTAAATTATAAGAATTTATAATTGAATCATGTTTTAACGAATCTATTTGTGCTTTTTTATCATTTTTCTCTATCCATAAATTTATACTAGGCATTCTTGAGTATGTATTATTATCTTGTTGTAAGAAATATCTTCTTAATAATATAGCAACATCAATATTTTTTGTTTCAGAATCTAATGCAACCATTACATAATTAATATTTTGATTCTTTAATTTATCTAATTCCATTATTGCTTTTTCTGAATAAATATCTGCTTCTATAAAATTATAATTATATTCGTTTACTAATTCCGGACATTTTATATTCAACGCATCTTTAATTTTATTAGCATTTATATCTATAATATTTATGTTTAATTTATGATTAATTACTTGTCCACACCAAGTAATTCCTTTTAGAAATTCTGTTCCTAATTTGCCACACCCTACTATTAAAATTGATATTTGATTGTTTATAGAATTTTTATAGAGAGGCTCATCATAAATATGTTGATATATTGCTCTATCCTTTTCATTTATTAGTTCTAATTTAATATTATTTTTTGAGGCAGAATCTAAAATAATTCTAGCTTCTTCCGAATTGTTTAATACATATACTTTTCTAATTCTTTTTTTCTTATTATTTCCTTGTTTTAATAGTTTTAAAGCGTTATTTAAATTTTCCTCTTCATATTCTGAAAATAAATAATAAGTTACTATTCTATTTTTAAAATTTAAATCTGTAATTTGTTGGTTTAAAATAATTGCTTTTAATTGTGAAATTTCTTTCTTGAATTTTTCTTTATTTTCTTTATCATCAACAAAAAGTATTTGCATTTTCTTTTTATTATATTGTTTTCGAGCTATTGTTAATGTTTTTTCATTGATTTCCGAAAAAATTAATATTTCTTTAAATCTTGATAGCATTAATCTTATTTTAGATAAATTATTTCCTAAAAATGTAAGTATCGCAGTAGCTGTTATTAAAGGTTCTAATAAAAATAGTATATAAATTGCAACTACATATACTGTATTTACAATATTATTTAATTCAATCATATTTATTAATTCGAAATCTTGTCCTAAAAATATTACTTGTAATGAATATAAAATTGAAAACACTATTTGTGAAATTAAATTATATTCCTTATACAAAGGTAAAATTAAAATTATAAGAGCTATTGTAAAGCCAGTTAGTAAAATAAGCAATTTACTTCTAATATATTTCTTGTTTCTAGAAAAAACTATAGTAATTAATGCAACTATTGTTGCCAAGATCAAATAATCTAATAAATTCATAATTATTCTCCTTTTTCGATTTTATAACCTAACTTAATAATTAATTTTAAAGTTTTTTCTGAAGTTCTCCTATCATATTCTTTTTCTTCTTCTGACAATTTTTCATATGGAACAAGTCCTGGATGCGTTTTCAAGATGTCATCTCTTTTTTCTCCATATTTCCATCCCTCATCAATTCTTCCTTTTGCCCAAACTTCATGCGTGTTTTTCGCAAGAATTTCTGAAAGTTCTCTGATATCATTATTTAAATTTATTTCATCAGTATTAATCGGTAATGGATTATACATATATTCCTCCTAATCAATTATATATTCTTTTATATAACAACTAAATTCTTATATATAGCATAAATTTCAGCATATTTATTAATATATTTATATCATTTTTTCTTTTAAAAAACAAGCTCATCACTACAAATGCTATATCTATTTGCCCCGTCTTTTGCTGATACTGTAACAAGCAAAGCTTTAACAGTATCAGTATGCGTTAGCTGTTCGTGTGCCAAATTTTATTACATTAAATTTGTGTACAACAGTCATACGAAGCATTTTATTTAATAAGAAAGGAGAACTTTCCTATTAAATAAAAAAATAAGCTAACCCTCAAATCAGGGATTAGCTTATTGTAAGAATTTCAGTAAATTTTTTTAGCTAATACTATCCATCTCCCATTTCTGTTATTTCCATAGCAAGTATACATATGAAGTGTTTTACAATCATAGGTATTCCATATACTTATACCTGTTGTTTGCCCTATAATATCACTTTTGGCAGAATTTTGTAGTCCATATTCACTAATGATAACTTCATAGATTTCAATAGTTCCATTAATATACAAATATATATGTTCCCCAATTTTTGTTTGATACAATATCCCTAGCGTACCATAATTATGTCCTAATACAAATGGATTATTCGAACCAAGCTTACTATTTTCTGTATAAACAATGTTGTACCTATCAACAGCACTTTGAGTAAAAGAACTTATTGTAAATTGTTTTTTTATATCTGTACCACAAATGTAGATAGAATTATTTTCAAGTTCAGGAATAGTATATTTTTCTGATATCTTAGCGTCACAAAGATTACACCGTTTATATCGTCTTCCTTCTTCAAATGGTGTTGCATATTTCTCATATATCCATTTTTCATCTTCTGTTATTTTATGCTCACAAAAATATTCTCGAGTTTCTTCTTTCGAACACTTTTTACAAATCCGAACTTCCAATCCTGTTTTAAATTCACTAGGTTTTATCTTTATCTCATAATCACCAAAAAAGTGAGAAGCTTTTTCTAAAACATCGCTCGAAAGCACAGTTTTACATTTCTTACATATTGTATCTATTTGTCCTTCCTCAAAACATGTGGCTACTTTAACAACTTTAGTATAATTTTCTTTATGTGGGCAATAGTAGATAGCACATATGGCAACAAGTAATACTGCCAAAAGCATTCCTATATACCGTTCATTCTTACGTTTCATTTTATCATTCTCCTTTACTTTAATTAAATTAAAAGTTATGATTTTCTATTAATATTCTCCTTATTTTTATAGTATGCTAATTTTTACCAAAAATTACTTGTCAAATTATTTTGTGTTTTAATTTAATTAAAATTGAAAAAACGGGATGTAATCAAAATACATTCCCGCCCTTTATATTCTATTTAATTTTATCATATTGCAAATTTTATTTAATACTACTATTTATAAGTCTCTCATCTATATTAACTTAAATTTTTTCTTATCTTCTTCTGTAAGTTCAAAAAATCTGATTGTTCCATTCTTTTTCTTCCAAAGATTCAGCGATTTTTCCCCTACAAAAGAAACTATTCCTTCTTCTCTTCCTAATCTATATTTACAAGTTTTAAATGGTATTTTATTTTCTGGAATATTTGAAACTTGAATTAATTTTAATTTTGGACAATCTACTATAGCAAAATTAAAAACAGATTCTAAACTTGCGAATGTAATTTTCTCTAAACTAGTATTTCTAAAACATTTTAAAACATTTTGTGGTCTTTCTAATATATAAACTTGTAAATTTCCTAAAAATTCTACTTCTTTAAGATTAGAACACCCTGAAAAGGCATCTTCTGATATATTCTTCATTGATTTAGGAAATACTAATTTTGTTAATGAGGTACAATTTTTAAAAGCTCTATCCCCAATTAACTCAATTTTTCCAAAAGAAACTTCTTTTAAGTTTTTAGCTTCGGTAAAAACATCATTTCCTATACATCTATATGTTTTATCTGGGCTTAAGTTTGCAATTGAAGAATTCTTTTCTCCAATTATTTCAAGACATTCTAATTTTTTCCAGTTTGAACCTTTTTCATAATTATATTTAGCAATACCATCACTTGCTATTGTGATTTTTTCAATATTTTCAACTAATGATTTTTCTAAATAATCTTTATAGTACTTTGTTTCTCCCTCATTAGTATATATTTTAAAAACAGGTCCTTTATTAGAAAGCCAATTTATTGCCATGTTTTTTTGATTTGTAGCTTCTATAAAACTTAAGAACCATTTTTTTATTCTCATAAAGAATGTTTCTTCATTCCAAAGTTCTAGTTCAGCCTCTAAGTCATTTTCTATATTAGAATCTATAATTTCTTGTTTTTTACTAAATTTTTTCTTTTCTTCATAAATTACGTATTTTCTAGTATCTATTTCTTGAAGATTTCCAATTATTTCAATATGATCATCTCTTGATCTTACTTCTTTTATCATAAGAATTTGTTGCCATACTTTATAATCATATAAATCTTTTTCTGACATATTTTTTGCTAAATCTATATATCTACGTTTTCTTTCCTCATATCGAAATTCATTTTTTGCCCCATCAAATAAAACCTCTTTTATACTATTTGCTAGTGACTCTGGTTTACAATATTTAAATACGTTATGAAAATTTATAACACCTTCAATTTGAAGTTGATGAATAATAATCTCTAAAGTTATTTGTCCTATAGTTTTTTCATATTCTAAATCTTCAATTGGATTATGTTCGTTTTCTTTCCAAGTTTTTATATAACTTTCAAGATTAGCCCAAAGATTTTTTATTTTTTCCAAAGCTTGTGCATCTATCATATTTTCTGTAGCACTTTCAATAATATTGTTAGTTTTTAACAAAAAATAATCCACTTCTGAATTTAAATTAATCAATTCTGCAAATACTTCTTTTGAAAGTTCGTCAAAACCATTAGATTCTTCAGAATTATCTAAAACAATATTAGTAGCTTTACTCCTAATAGCAGTTAAAGTTTGTTCATACATAATTGCTTTATCAAATTTATTTAATACTTTCAGTTCAGTAATTTTATTTTCAATTTCTGAAATTTCTTGTAATAATAAATCAAATTCTTTTTTACTTATCATATGTAACTCCTCTAATATTTATCTTTTATTAATAATCTGTAATTTTGTCTATAATCATGCTCTTTAGTATTTTTAAATAAATTTCTATAACTCTTTTAACCTTGTTCTTGTGATAATAAATTTATTCTTGATTAAATATAAAAATACTATCATCTACAATTTTTTTCATTTTACTCTGTCTTGTTTTCTAGCATCTTTATATAATCTGCTTGCATTTTACAAAATTCATTTTCATCTTTCAATATCTTTCGAATTTCTAACAAAAATCTCTCATATTCAGCGTCCTTTAAGAAAAATTTAGCATAACCATTCTCTCCAAACTTTTTATTCAAATGATAAAACGCTCTTTTATGTAATTCCATTTCCGTTGCATTTGGTTCTAACCTTTTTCCATAATAATAACTTCTTTCTAAACATTGTTCAACAGTATTATTTCTATCTGCCGAAGAAACAATTTTTCCATATATGCTTCTAGGTTCGCTTTTTGCAGAGGCTCTATGATCTTCAATAGCTTCTTTTATGATTAATCTTTCTTCGGGAGAAAAATATTCTTTTAACTTTTCATCTTTATACATCATGTCAGCTGATATAATCTCATGTTCTTTTGGATTTATAAAATGCCCAATATCATGATATGATGCTATTGTAAATATCATATCAAAATTAACTTTTAAATCATTTTGTTTTATTAATTCAAAACATCTTCTTATCACATAATAAATATGATTTATATCATGTGCTCTTTCGTTTTTGCTATATTCAGGAAATATTTTATTTTCAATATAATTTTTTAATTTTGGATTTATTTTATCAAGATATTCTTTCATATATTTTTCCTTCTTATTAGTTCATATTTTCATTTAATGAAATTATAGCATATCTTATATTTTTTTAAAACATAATTTTAAAGATAATTTAATAACTTCCCTATATTTTAAATTTATGTCTATAAAAATTAAATCATCCTTGAAAATTTCCGCTTTCACATCCATTATTATAACAATAAAACACGAATACCTAAATTTATTAAGTATTCGTGTTTTTTTCGACGATTATAATTTCATATTATAACCGTAGTTGTTCAATTAATATTTCTGAGATAGTTTAATTTTATTGGTTAATTTTATTTTTTTAAAAACTTTATTCGTAGTCTAAAACATCAACCCATCTACTTAAGAATTCTTGTTCTTCAGGAATTTCTTTTGTCATTTGAGTTGCAGCAACAATTGGAATCCATCTTTGAATATGAGATTTTTCTATTCCACTTTTCTCTGCAAATAAATTTAAATATTTGTCCGCTAATTCTTCTTTTCCTTGAATTGAGAATAATAAGAATGTTCTAGCAGCATCTGCTGAAGCATTTCCTTGTGTTGCATGTGACCAATCAATTACAAAAAATTCACCTTTTTCATTTATGATTATATTACTTGGGTTATAATCTCCATGACAAAGTTTTGTATGGTCTTTCATTCCTTCTAATCTTTGTAATAATTCATATCTAACATTTTCGTTAAATAGATTAGAATTTCTAATTTTTCTTCTAAATTTATCTTTAATTGGATTTAGAAGAGGGACATGTTTTGATAATATTGTAAGTTGAATATCTACAAAAGTATTTAAATATTCATCTTCTCTTTCTGGATTTTGTGCCATTAAAATATCAAGTGGTGTTCCATCAATATGTTCTGAAACTAAAGCCCATCTATTTTCAATTTTTGTTACAGCTAAAAGTTTTGGCATATAAAGATCTGTTCCCTCTTCAACTCTAGCTTGATTTAAAGCTTCATTTAAAATATCAGCTTTTGAATAGTTTTCTACAAACAATTTAATTGTTTTTCCATTATCATTATAAACTTCTTTCGTGCTTCTTTTAGCAATAAGATTATTTAAATTAAATTCCATTATTTATTACCTCCATAATATGCTCTTAAATACATTTCTTTCATTTCACTCATTAAAGGATATCTTGGATTTGCACCTGTACATTGATCGTCAAATGCTTGTTCTACCATATCATCTAATCTAGCTAGGAAATCTTGTTCATCAATACCATATTCTTTAATTGATTTTTTGATTCCGATTTTTTCTTTTAATTCTTCTATTTTATTTATTAAAGCTTCTAGTTTTTCTTCATCACTATTTCCTGTTAATCCTAAACTTTCAGCAACTTCAGCATATCTTCTTAATGTATGTGGATGGTCATATTGAGAGAATGTTCCCATTTTTGTTGGAACTTCTTCTGCGTTAAATCTAATTACTTCATTAATTAATAATGCATTTGCTACACCATGAGGTAAGTGGTGGAAAGCACCTAATTTATGAGCCATTGAGTGACAAATTCCAAGGAATGCATTAGCAAAAGCCATACCAGCCATTGTAGCTGCATTTGCCATTTTTTCTCTTGCGATTGGATCATTTGCACCATTATCATAAGCTCTTGGTAAATATTCAAATATATTTCTTAAAGCTTCTTTTGCTAATCCATCTGTATATTCTGTTGCAAGCATTGAAGCTAAAGCTTCTAAAGCATGTGTTACAGCATCTATACCAGAAGCTGATGTTAATCCTTTTGGAGCATTCATCATCATATTAGCGTCAACAATTGCCATATTTGGCATTAATTCATAATCAGCTAAAGGATATTTTGTTCCTGTTTTTTCGTCTGTTATAACTGCAAATGGTGTTACTTCTGAACCTGTACCAGCTGATGTTGGAACTGCTATAAAATAAGCTTTTTCCCCCATTTTAGGGAATCCATATACTCTTTTTCTGATATCCATAAATCTCATAGCCATATCCATAAAATCTACTTCTGGGTGTTCGTACATAACCCACATAATTTTTGCTGCATCCATTGGTGATCCTCCACCTACTGCTAAAATACAGTCTGGTTTGAAATCAACCATCATTTTTGTTCCTTCTTTTGCACAAGCTAGTGTTGGATCTGGTTCTACATTAAAGAATGTAGTATGTGCAATTCCCATTTCATCTAATTTTTTAGTAATATCTGATGTGTATCCATTTTCGTATAAGAATTTATCTGTTACTATAAATACTCTCTTTTTATTTAATACCTCTTTTAACTCTTCTAAAGCTACAGGAAGGCAACCTCTTTTAATATAAACCTTTTCAGGTGCTCTAAACCAAAGCATATTTTCTCTCCTTTCAGCTACTGTTTTAATATTAATTAAATGTTTAACTCCAACGTTTTCTGAAACTGAGTTTCCACCCCAAGTTCCACATCCTAAAGTTAATGATGGAGCTAATTTAAAGTTGTATATATCTCCTATACCACCTTGAGCTGAAGGTGTGTTTACAACAACTCTACAAGTTCTCATTTTCTTATAGAATTTTTCCATTTTTTCTGTTTCAGTAACTGTATTGATGTAAAGTGATGAGGTATGTCCTATACCACCATCTAATACTAATCTATGTGCTTTTTCCATAGCATCTTCAAAGTCATTTGCTCTGTACATAGCTAAAACTGGAGATAATTTTTCATGTGCAAACTCTTCTTCAATTTCAACAGATTCTACTTCACCAATTAATATTTTTGTACTTTCGGGAACTTCTACCCCAGCTAATGAAGCTATAGTATGTGCTTTTTGTCCAACTATTTTTGCATTTAAAGCTCCATTTATAATAATAGTTTTTCTAACCTTTTCTGTTTCTTCAGGATTTAATAAATAGCATCCTCTTTTTACAAATTCTTCTTTTACTTTATCATAAATACTATCTAATATGATTACAGATTGTTCTGAAGCACAAATCATACCATTATCAAATGTTTTTGAATGTATAATTGAACTTACAGCTAAAGTAATATCTGCTGTATCATCTATAACTGCTGGAACATTTCCAGCACCAACTCCTAATGCTGGTTTTCCACTAGAATAAGCTGATTTAACCATTCCAGGTCCACCTGTTGCTAAAATAATATCTGCTGATTGCATAAGTAAATTTGTAAGTTCTAGCGATGGAACATCTATCCAAGAAATAATTCCTTCTGGTGCTCCAGCTTTTACAGCTGCTTCTAGAACAATTTTAGCTGCTGCTATTGTTGAATTTTTAGCTCTAGGGTGTGGACTTATTATGATTCCATTTCTAGTTTTTAAAGATATTAATGTTTTAAAAATTGCTGTTGATGTTGGGTTAGTTGTTGGAATAACTGCTGCTATAACACCAATTGGTTCAGCATATTTTTTTATTCCATAAGCTTTGTCTTCTTCTAAAAGACCACATGTTTTTGTATTTTTATAAGCGTTGTAGATATATTCTGAAGCATAATGATTTTTTATAACTTTATCTTCTACAACTCCCATTCCAGTTTCTTCTACTGCCATTTTTGCAAGAGGTATTCTTGCTGTATTTGCTGCCATTGCAGCTTTTTTGAAGATTTCATCAACTTTTTCTTGTGAAAATGTTGCAAATTCTTCTTGGGCTTTTCTAACTCTTTCAAAAGCCTCTTTAAAACTTTCTACGCTGTCTACACATTTGTAAGTTTCACTCATAGTTTCTTTTCCTCCTTAAATTTTATGGTTTATTATATTTTTTCTTCTAACATTTTTAAAAGTACTAGCAAAGATGTTGATAAGTCTTCATTTTTGATTACAATATTTTCTGGAACTTTTAGATTTGTTGGTGCAAAATTCCAAATTGCTTTAATACCACTTTCTACTAGACGATTACACATTTCTTGTGCGTTTTCTCCTGGCATTGTTATAATAGCTATATGAATATCATTTTCAATAACTTTCCTTTCTAACAAATCAATATGGAATATTTTTTTGTTATCACATTTTGATTTATCGTTATCAAAAGCCATCATAATATTAACATCATTATCAAAACCATTATAATTAAGTAAAGCTTGACCTAATCTACCAGCTCCAAGTATTATTGCATTTTTTGAATCATTTACACTTAAAAATTTTTCGATATCTGCAATTAACTTATTTATTTCAAAACCAACACCTGGTTTTCCATCAATTCTACTTACTTGCGCTAAATCCTTTCTAACTTGAATTGGATTTAATTTAAGTTCTTCTGCAATTAATGTAGATGAAATGTTTTGAACATTATTCTTTTGCTTTTCTTTTAAAATTCTCAAATATTTTGGCAGTCTGTTTAGTCCTGCCATTGACATTTTTATATTTTTTTCCATCTCATTCCTTTCGATATTTTTTTATCGAACTAATTATACCATTATATTTTTTCTAATACAATACTTTTTTATTATTTCTTAAAATATTTTTATAATACAAATTTTAGCAACTTTATTTTGTCCATAGCTTATTATATCTCTATAAAAATGCAAAAAAGCATCTTTCAAAACCGATGCTTTTTCTATTTTATATTGATACAACTTTATAACTCATTAGTATATTATTAACGCTCATCTGGTTCTTCTTTTTTTGGTATGAATAAATTTATATAACTTGTTTCTCCTGGTTCTTCTTTTAAAGAATGTTTTCTTGAACTTATATGATTAATCTCACAATATAAGTTTTTAAATCTTTCTCCATCTTTTAAAAGCTCTCTCATGTCTTCTAAAAAAAATTTATAAGTATCATCTGCAAAAAACATATTTTCAGGATCTTCCGTGCTATATCTTTTTCTCAACCTATTAAGAGTAAATTCCAAATATTCTTCCATGTTTTGTTCTGGATTTTTTCTTTTTCCAACAAAAAAGCTTCTTATAAATACCATTTCTATACTTGTATTTCTATCAGCAGATGAAACTAATTTTCCATAGTCACTTCTTGGCATATCTTCTAATGAAGAGCTATGGTCCTCTATCGCTTCTTTTATAGTTTGTCTTTGACTATTTGTAAAAAATTTTGAGAACTCTTGGTTTTGAATAAATCTCCTTCCAGCTATTTTCGCATGTTTTTCACCAGTTTCATGTTCTTCATATTTTCCCAAATCATGTGATGCTGCTATAGCATAAATCATATTTGGATCTAATCCTAAATTTAGTGACTTATTTAAGACAAAAGATCTTCTTACAACTTCTAGAATATGTAAAATTCCATGTCCTTGATCATTTTTGGCATATTGAGGGAAAATTTGTGTTTCTACATATTTTTTAAGTTCTGGACTAACTTCTTTTGTACATGCATTATATTCTTTTATTTTACTATCTGCCAAAGTTTTTTTCATATTTACCACTCCTTTAAATTAAGCCTATTATAACTAAATATAAACCATTTGTCTATGTTAAAAATTAAAATATGTTAGGTTCTTTTAATTCTATAATAAAAAACACATTATTAGATTTCTTAATATAATACAAAAGGCACCTGAAATTTTCAGGTGCTTTTAAAGTAAATGAGTTCTCAACAGCTCAATTTCAATAAAAATATTTTTTATACTATTATTTTTTGTTTTTATTATCTATTTATTGTTATAATTATACATTTGTTGTTTCTTCATTATTTGTAGTTTCTACAGTTCCAGATGTTTCTTCAACCACTGGTTTAGCTTGTCCAAAAGAGAAAGATTTTTTTACAGCTCTTTCTTTTACTTCAAATTTTTTATAAAATTCTTCTTTTGCATTATCAAGTGTTTCTTGCATTGCAGAAAACATTTCTTCTACATCATCTTTTGTAAAATCATAAGCATTACTTCTAGCCATTGGTTCTAAAATTTGGATATCGTGCATTACATTATTTACCCTTTTTCCTGCGTTCTCCATAAATTTTTGTCTTTTTTCTTCGTTAATTTCCATCTCTTTTTCTCCTTACTTACTGTAATTTAATTCTTACATAATATATCATAACTAATTTTAAAAATAAAGCATTAATTTTTAAAAATTTTAAATTTATCTTTTTGTTTTATATAAACACTAATTTATTTGATGTTTTATTAATACATTATTTCTTTATAAATATAATATTCTTAAAATTTAATATAATTTAATATAATTGAAATTTACTTATTATACTAATATGTGTTATAATTTTTTGGGAGGTTTATTCCAAAATGAAAAATTCTTTAAAAAATAATTCAAATATATTAAATAAAAATAAAGAAAAACATAAAACATTCAAAGCACATATATCTATTATTCTGTTTAGAATTGTTTCACTTATAATTATATTCTTGTGTCTATATCGTCTATTTACTTGGTCACAAGAAAATAAAATTAATACAGAACTTATCTCAAATCTTCAAACCCAAATAGATATTCCGGATTCAATTGTTGTACATTTACCTAATTCCTCAAACGAATCAAGCAGTTCTTCTGAAAATTCTACAGAATCTTTAGAAAACACAAGTAATAGTATAGATTTTTCTACTCTAATCAATTTAAATTCAGATACAGTTGCTTGGTTACAGATTAATAATACTGATATAAATTTTCCTGTTGTAAAAACAAACAATAATGATTATTATATAAAACATAATTTTGAAAAAAAATATAATTCTGCTGGTTGGATTTTTGCTGACTACAGAAACAAATTCGATAATACTGATAAAAACATTATTATCTACGGTCATAATCGTAGAGATGGCAGTATGTTCTCTTCTTTAAATAATGTATTAAAAGAAAATTGGTATACGAATCCAGATAATCACATCATTGCATTATATACTCCTTCAGAAAACATCCTCTACCAAGTATTCTCTGTATATAAAATAAAAACTTCTGAATTTAATAATATCACAGATTTTCAAAATAATTCTGATTTTCAAAATTATCTTGATATCGCAATAAATAAATCAATTTACAATTTCAATCAAACTGTAGATTATATGGACCAATTATTAACTTTATACACTTGTGATAATAACAATAATTATAGGATTATTCTTCATGCAAAACAAATTAATTAATGCAAAACATTTTATTTAATAGAAAAACGTCGTTTTAATTATTCACATAAACGACGTTTTTTATTGCAATAATTATAATTGTCGACACGAAATTAAAGATTTCGACAACATTTAATTATTTGTTATTATTTTTATTTCAAATGTTTTACAACCTCTGCAATTATTGCTTTTTTGGCTTCTTCAAATGGCATATTCATATTTGTTCCAGCAGCTTTAATATGACCTCCTCCACCGAAAGTCAAACACACTTCTGAAACATTTACATATTCATTTGAACGAAGTGAAGCTTTATATCCAATTTCTTTTTCATAAATGAATATTGAAACTTCAACACCTTCAATAGCCTTTCCTATTTCTACAATTCCATCGTGTTCTCCTGCTTTTAGTCCTACAGCGTTATCATCTTCTTTTGTCATATATGTAAATGCAATTTTTCCATTTTCGAAAAATTCCAATCTATTCATTGCTAATTTTTGAGCTTCAAATTTGCTTTTTGTCATTGTCATCATAGAAAATTTATATATTTTAGGTAAATCAATTCCTTTTTCTAAACACCATGATGCAAAATCAAAAGCCTCAACTGTTACATTTGAATTTCTAAATCCATTAGTATCTGTTATTATTCCAGTTAATAGGCACTCTCCTATTTCTTTTGTAATTTCAATTCCTAAATACTCAAAACTTGAAACTAAAATTTGAGCAGTGGCTGGTGCAACATGATTTACAACATTAAAATCTGCAAACATATCATTTTTGTTATGGTGATCAATTTGTACTTTTACTTTTGCATTTTCAAAATATGGAATAAATTCTTCTTTTACTCTTTTTATGTTTGGACAATCCAAAACAATTGCTAAATCATAACTTGTAATTTCTGATTCTTCTTTAATAAATTCTCTTCCTGGTAAATATGAAAAATTTTCTGGAAAATCTTTCATTAATATCGTAACATTTTTTTCCATATTTTTTAGTGCTAAACACATTGCAAGCGAGCTACCGATAGCATCGCCATCTGGAGCTTCATGTGCCATTATTACAACTGTTTCTGCATTTTTTATTTCAACTAATATATCATCTAAGGTCATATTTCACTCTCCTTTTTTTAGGTCTTTTGTAATTCCTTTTAAAATTTCATCTATTCTTGAACCATATTCTAATGATTCATCAAATTGAAATACAAGTTCGGGTGTGTTTCTTAAGTTTACTTTTCTTGCAATTGCACTCCTTATATATCCACTTGATTGTTTTAGTATTGAAAGATTTTCTTTTTTGCTTTTTTCACCAATCATACTAACAAATACTTGTGCATATCTAAGGTCTGGAGTTGTTTTAACTTTAGTTACACTAATAAGACCTGTTAAATGAGGGTTTTTTAATTCTGTGGAAATTATATTACTAATTTCTTTTCTTAATTCCTCATCAATTTTATTCATTCTATTACTATTACTAGCCATAAAAATTTCCTTTCTATAAATAATAATTTATCGAACTATATAATTTAAATATTGCCACAAGTTAATTATATATTTTTAAATAAGTAGCCGCGCAGCTTATGGGAGGGCTAGCAAAGCTATTGATTAAAAATTTAGCGAACAATTTTGAGCGTTAAAAATTTTTAATCATTGCCCGACCAGCAAGGCTACGCAATTTAAAAATATATAATTAACCGAGAGCAACTTTATATAATCTCAATGACAAATTATTATTTAACTTGTTCCATTATATAAACTTCTAATTGATCTCCTTCTTTAATGTCATTAAATCCATCAATTTGAAGACCACATTCATATCCTTTGTCAACTTCTTTAACGTCATCTTTAAATCTTTTTAATGATACAAGTTTTCCATCATGAATAACTATATTATCTCTAATTACTCTTATTCCAGCATTTCTAGCAACTTTTCCTGTTAATACATAAGAACCTGCAATTGTTCCAACATTAGAAACCTTAAATGTTTGTCTGATTTCAGCTGTACCAATAACAACTTCTTTATAAACTGGATCAAGCATACCTTTCATAGCTGCTTCAACATCATTAATTGCATCATAGATAACAGAATATTGTTTAATATCAACACCTTCTTTATCTGCAATGCTTTTTGCTATAACATCAGGTCTTACATTAAATGCAATGATAATTGCTCCTGAAACTCTAGCTAAAGTAACATCTGATTCTGTTACACCACCAACATTTGAGTGAATTACTTTTACTCTAACTTCTTCGTTAGATAATTTTTCCAATGATTGTTTTAAAGCTTCAACAGAACCTTGAACATCAGCTTTAACTATTAAGTTCAATTGTTTTAAGTTTTCATTAGCAATTTTTGTAAATAAATCATCAAGAGTAACAACTGTATTTGCACCAATTTCTTTTTGGTGTTTTTCATATTTTCTTTTTTCAATCAAGTGTTTTGCTGTTCTTTCATCTTTTACTTCGTAGAATGTATCTCCTGATTCTGGAACAGATGTTAAACCTGTAATCTCAACTGGCATAGATGGTCCAGCAGATTTTACTTTTTTACCTTTATCATTTTGCATTGTTCTAATTCTACCAATTGAAGAACCAACTATAATTGTATCTCCAGTATCAAGTTTACCTCTTTGTACAAGCATTGTTGCAACTGGTCCTCTGCTTTTATCTAGTCTTGCTTCTATAACAGTACCCTTAGCTTGTTTTGTTGGGTTAGCTTTTAGTTCTAATACATCTGCTTGTAATAATACCATTTCTAATAGGTTATCAATACCTTGTCTTTTCTTTGCTGAAATTGGAACATATATTGTATCTCCACCCCAAGCTTCTGGAACTAATTCATATTTCATTAATTCTTGTTGAACTCTTTCAAAGTTAGCATCTGGTAAGTCCATTTTGTTTACTGCAACAATAATTGGAATTTCAGCTGCTTTAGCATGGTTTATAGCTTCAACAGTTTGAGGCATTACACCATCATTTGCTGCAACAACTAATATTGCAATATCTGTAATCATAGCTCCTCTAGCACGCATTGATGTAAATGCTTCGTGTCCAGGTGTATCTAAGAATGTAATATCTCTGTCATTTATTCTTACTTGGTAAGCACCAATATGTTGTGTAATACCACCAGATTCCCCTTCAATAACGTTTGTACTTCTGATTGCATCTAGAAGTGATGTTTTACCATGATCAACGTGTCCCATAACAACTATAACTGGTGGTCTTGGACTTAAGTCTTCTTCTCTATCTTCTGTTTCATCAATTAATATATCTTCATCTGTTACAACATTTTTCTTTGTGGCTGTGATTCCATATTCTTCTGCAATTAAGAATGCTGTATCAAAATCAACTTCATTATTTATAGTTGCCATTATTCCTAAACTTAATAATTTTTTAATTACATCACCACTTGTAATTTTCATTTCAGCAGCTAAGTCCTTTACTGTTATTGTTTCAGGAATTTCGATTTCTGTTAGTTTAAAGATTTTTTGTTTTGTTCTATTTTCTTGTTTAATGTTTTTCTTTTTACCACGTCTTCCTCTTTCAGTACTTAAATCATAGTAATCTAACATTTCTCCTTCTTGGAACATATTAGATAATTTATTTTGTTTCTTTAAGTTATTTAATTTATCTGAATCAAAGTCGTTTTCGCTATTTCTACGGTTATTTTTCTTAGCTTTTTGTTCATCTTGTTGTCTGTTTTGTTTAGCTTTATCTTTAGCTTTATTTCCGTAATCTCTAACATTTTCTTTTTCAGCTGGTATATCAACTTCCATAATGTTTTTGATTTTTTTGTCGATTCCTCTATCGTCTAATCTTCTTTGACCACCATTTCTGTTTTCTCTACCGTCTCTATTTTCAAATCTATTATTTCCGTTATTATCTCTTCTATTATTGAAATTATTTCTTTGACCATCATTATTAAAGTTTCTTTTATTATTATAACCATTATTATCATTTCTATCTTTACTATAATTTGGTTTATTATTGTAATTAGTTTCTCTTTTATTTTCAAATCTAGGTTTATTTTCTTGAGCTGGTTTTGATTCTACATTATTTTTTGCAATATTAACAGAAGTTTCTGGAGCTTTTTCTTCAGGAACTTTTTCTTCTTGTTTTGGAGTTACTACTTTTTCCTCTACAACTTTTTTAGGAGCTTCTTGAGTTTTTTCCTCTGGCTCTTTTTTCTTTCCAATACCTAATAATTCACTTACTGTAAGAGGTTTTGTTGGTTTATCTCTATAAACTATGTTATAGTCTTTATTTCTTTTATTTTCTATAAAACCAACATCTTTCTTTCTAGATTGTTCTTTTTTTCTTCTTTCTTCTTCTTTCTTTTCTTCTTCATCATTAATTATTACAGCTCTTCTAATAATTACTGGTCCGTCATTTTTTTCTTTTTTATTTTCCATAGATTTTGTCTTTGAAACTCCTTTTAATAATTTTTCTATTTTATTTGCTTCATCTTCTGTAATAGCACTCATATGACTTTTCGCGTCAATTCCTGCTTGTTTAGCCACTTCTAATACTCTCTTAGTTTCTACTCCTAATTTTTTCGCAAGTTCATGAATTTTAATTTTTTCCAATCACTCCACCTCCATGAATTTCCTTTTTTATAGCATCAGCTAAGTTTTTATCTTTAATACCAATAACTGCTTTGTTGTGTTTTCCAATTGCTCTACTGTTGTCAAAAATTGTTCCATATATTATCATTTCAACATGTTCTTTGTCACAATAATATTTGATATTTTTGATAGTTTTTTCCGAAGAGTCGGTTGCAACTATCACAAGTTCTACATGTTTTTTCGCCATTTCTTCTAAAACTAAATCCGTGCCTGATAACAACTTTCCCGCTTTAGCAGTAATTCCTAGTAAACCACTCACTTTATTTACCACTAATTACACCTCTTATACTTTCATATAATTCTGGGCTTATTTCTTTTTCAAATACTCTTTCTAATCTCTTAGATTTTATCAATTTATCTAAACAAGTTTCGTTTTTACAAATATAAGCTCCTCTACCACATTTCTTTCCTGTTAAATCAACTTCTATAATTCCATCTTTTGATTTAACTATTCTTAAAAGTTCTTGTTTTTCCTTTTGCTCATTGCAAGCCATACAGGTTCTTTCTGGTTTTTTCTTTTTTACCAAACTAATCACTTCCTAATTATTCATAATAATCTTTATAATATTTAGTATAATTATTCTACTACTGTCTCTTCGTCTTTTTTAGTTTTTCTTTTTCTAGTTTTTTTCTCTTTAACTTCCTCTACGGCTTCTCTAATTTCTTCTTTAACTTCTTCAATAGTTTCTTTTACTTCTTCTTTTATTTCTTCTACTAGAGATTCTTCCTTTTCTTCTGCTTCCATTTGTTTTAATAAAATTTCTCTAATTTGAGATTCTGATTTAATATCTATTTTCCAATTTGTAAGTCTTGCTGCTAGTCTAGCATTTTGTCCTGATTTTCCAATAGCTAAAGATAATTGATCGTCAGGAACAATTACTTGTGCAAATTTTTCATCTTCCTTAACATCAACAGCCATAACTTGTGCTGGAAGCAATGCAGCAGCTATATAAATTGCTGGATCTTGACTCCATTCAATAACATCGATTTTTTCACCATTTAATTCATTAATTATATTTTGAATTCTAACACCTTTTTGACCAACACAAGAACCAACAGGATCTATATTCTCATCTTTTGAATAAACAGCAACTTTGCTTCTTGAACCTGGATCTCTAGAAACAGATTTTATTTCAATTAATCCTTCATATATTTCTGGAATTTCAAATTCAAATAATTTTCTTACAAAATCAGGATGACTTCTAGACACTATTACTTGTGGTGTTCCTTTTAATCCTCTTTCTACTTCTAAAACATATCCTCTTATTTTATCATTTACATTGTATTTTTCAGTTGGAATTTGTTCTTTAAGTGGCATGACACCTTCTAATTTTCCTAAATCCATAACAACAATTTTTCCATCTGCTTTTTGAATTAATCCTGAAACAATTTCACCTTTTTTATCGTTAAACTCTGTGAAAACCATTTCTTTTTCAACTTCTCTAATTTTTTGAACAACTACTTGTTTAGCTTTTTGAGCTGCTATTCTTCCAAAATCTTTTGGTCTAATTTCTATATTTACAATATCTCCTATGTTGTAAGATTTATCTATTTTTTGTGCATCTTCTAAACTAATTTCAAGTTCTGGAACTGGAAATTCTGCTACAACTTCTCTAGCTGAATATACATGCATTTCACCTGTTGTTTTATCTATTGTAACTTTTACATTTTCAGCATTTTCTTCTGCATCAAAGTTTTGTTTGTAAGCTTTTACTAAAGCCTCTTCTAAAGCTGCAACTAAGTAATCTTTGCTTATTCCTCTTTCTTTTTCTAATTCATCCATAACTGCA
>JAFXGW010000006.1 GCA_017536685.1 Clostridia bacterium
GGTGGCGGTGGCGGTCACTAATCCATCAACATAAGTAAAGAATTGTTAAATTTAAATTTATAACAATAAAAGGAATGAAATTTATATTCATTCCTTTTTTAGTACATTAAACTAGTATTATTTGTCATTTTCCATCACTTATTAAGTACATAAATTAATTTATTCAATTAATTTGTAATTCTTAGCAAAATTAATTAACAAATATATCTTTTATTTGTAAATCATTAAAATCTAATTTTAGTTCTTCTTCAATTGTAGTTTTATCAAAAGTTTTATAAATTGTTTTTGAAATATATTTTTCAGCAGTTTTAATAATTTCTTTATATTCTTTTATATCATCTGGAAAATATATTCCACCTTTTTCCTTATTTTTTATCATCCAACAAGCAGCAGCTAGTGCAGACATTGCAACAGGAGTAATTGTTGGAGTTTGCCAATATGAATCTTTTTTCTTTTTATATAAATAAGACATTTCTATTCTATTTCCTACCCAAACCGGATTAAATTTATCTCCAATTAATAACACTCCAACGTATTCTGTTCCCGATTTTATTTTTTCTTGATAAACTATTTCTGCTTTTTCTGGATAAACATATCCTCTAACAATAGTTGTCCCATCTATATTTTCACAATCTTGAGGCTTCTCTGGATCTGGATTTAAATAGTCATTTACCTTTGCATTTTTAATATATTCTTTTGCAGCCGCACAAGGTGAATACAAAAACATTACTGAAGGTCTATAAATTGTTTTATTATTTTCTTTAACTTCTAATCCTTTTGCTATTGTTATTATTTCCTCATGTGGCACTAAATATCCTTCGAAATTCCCTCCAGGATAATATGTACGACATTTAATATCAGCAGCTAGATTTTTTAATTCTAAAAATCCATTTTCAAAGTCTAATAATTTATATTCTTCTTTTTTTAAATCTATTTTTTCATTAGTCCCAACATTAATTGTAGCTTCACTAAGCATTTCAAAAAAGAAAGAATCTATACACCATGTACTATATAATGTTTTATCTTCTACCTCTTTTTTCACATCTTGAAGATCAATATCATTTACATGTATTTGTCTTATTCCTAATTTTTGAGCCGCTTTATTAAATTTATTTTCTTTTACTAATCTTTTTAATTCTTTATCTTTTTTACATTGTGTTTTTGATATATATTCAATTCCTGCTTTTACGAAGTGAGATACAAGTCCAGGATTATTTCCATGCTGAAGTACAATTGGATATTTATTTGTTTCATTGTTACTACTGTGTTTTTTTCTTATTTCATTTTTTAGAAGATTTTCATTAAATATGCTATACCACTTTTCTGGCCAATCAGCTTCTCCTGTATTTAGGTACATTATATTATTTTCTGCACACCACTCTAATATATCTTTTGTTCCAACTGTATCAGCAAAATCTATAAGTAAATCCCCTTCTTGTAAATATTTCCCAAATACTTCCTTAAAATTATATTTTGTTATTTCTTGAGTAATAAAGTTTGCAACCATTCCACCTAAATTTACAAAAGCTTCAAACTCAAATTTATCCATTGTTATAACAAAATATTTATTTTCATTAAATTCAATTTCTTTTTTTATTTTTTCGTAAAAACTTTTTCCAACTGCCCCAAAACCAAATTGCACTATTCTTCCATTGAATTTTATCATTACCCTTTTTCCCTCTTAATTCTTTTTTCATCTTATTGTTATTTTCGATGTTTAAAATTTCAATATCCTTTGTTTTTTATATTTTCTCTTTAATTAAATTCTATTTTTTATTCTTCATTTAAAACATATTATACTATTCCTATTGTTTTAATTCTTGGCTTCTTTAATCTGTTTCAATTTTACTTCTTTTGGTTCTTCATACCCTTCTGTAAAATATATTTTCATTCCTTTTTCTTGATGTCTATATAAAATTTTCTTTAAATCTTTATTAAATTTATTTCCTCTTACTATAACTTTATCAATCCCATTTTTTAAAAAGTATTCAGCACTTGGCAAATCTTGATGATATAAATCCCAACTATTATCAAAAATAGAAATATCTAATTTATATCTATTTAAACGATTGCTGTCTGTTAGAAATACTGGTGGAGCATCTTGTTTTAATTCTATTTTTTGAAGTTCAATTCCACCGAAAATAAGCCCAGACTCAACTGCATGATTATCTACAGTAGCTCTAGCACCTTTAGTTTGTGCTGTTCCATTAAATACAGGAATTGGCCTATATCCTAATCTTGATAAAGCTATTCCTTCATTTATACTATAATGTTCTGGCAAATCAACAATTATAGCAGTATCTTCTTTTAATTCATTTAAATAATTTATTTTAGGAATATCAAAATTTCCATTTCTATAAATTTTAAAATCTTCATCGTCTATCTGAACAAATGGAACTGGTCTTACCCAATCTGCCCATTTGCATTCAAAAGGAGCCCATATTTTATATACTTCTTTTCCTGTCATAATTATATGCTCCTTTCTATTAAAACTGGTATATCTGCTGCATTTGAATCAATACGAGGACTACTTGCTATTCTTGCATAATATCCACCATGTTTTCCATCAACAGTATATGATCCAAGACAAACATGAAATTCATTTCCCTCTTCATCAATCACTGGTTTACTAATAAATTTCTTTTGTGCCAAATATTCTTTTGGATGTTTTTTTACATCTTTTAAAATTTCTTCAAACTCATTATCTCTACACGCTTCTTTTATTGAAATTTTTTCTCCAACTCTTCCACATGCCGGTTTGAAAATAAAACCTTCTTTGTTTTTGGCATCTTTTACTTCTATTGTTTCTGGAAGTAATTTTCTCCAAGTCTCTAATTTTATTCCATTTTTTTCTAATTCATCCCAAATAAGAGGAAATCTTTTTGTTTGTGCAAATATTGCAACTGGGTGGTTACAAGATGGAGTAATTGTATCAAAATATCCATCCCAAGTCTTAGGTTTTATATCCTTTAACCATTCAAGTGGTGTAAATCGTACAATTCCATCTACTTTTCCTTCATTTCCATCTAACACGCTATATGCAATATTATTTTCAAATTTTAAATGGTCTGCCGCCCCATATATAATATTAAATCCCATAGATTTCAATTTATCACCTAAAAACTGCATAACTTGTCTATCATCGCTATAACAAGTGCAATGTACCATAATTATTTTTCCACCAGGAATAACTTTTTTTGAAATTGCTTCTGCTAAAATGTCTCCAAAATTTTTATAATAAAAATTAGTCTCACCTATAGCATTTATTGCTACTTGTGGCATTAATGAGCTTTCAGCAAATCCTCCTGGAACATCACTATTTACTTCACTTACTGCCCATTTATTTTCTTTTGTTGGATGAAAATCATATCTCATTAAACGAATATGCTTGGTTGAATCATAATTTTTCATTCTTTTTAATTCGTTAGTTATCTTTTTAGGTAAGGCTAAAGGCTTTGCAATTTTTAAATTTTTATTTATAAATTCTTCTGCTTCTATTGTTTCTTTATCAATCTTTTCTGTTAATTCTTCTAATTCTTTATGTTCTTCTTCTGTTATAACTAAAGCATATTTTGCTATTGTATTATTATCTAAAAATTGCGGATCCCATTTATAACAATCAAACATAACATCTAATCTATAGTCATTATATTTTTCTTTTGGTATATTTACTAATCTCATACATTCTCCTTTTATTTATCCAAGCATAATTATTCCAAACGTACCTATTAAGGCTGCTATAATTCCTGTTAGATTTAATTTATTCATTTTTTCTTTTAAAACAATAAAAGAATATATCAGTACAATTGGAGTGTATATAGCTGTAAGTGGAGAAACAATTGATACCATTCCATAATTAAAACTTACAAGTAAGCATCCTGTTCCTAAAACATTTAAAAGAGAACCTATAATTGAGTACTTATATTCTTTCATCCCTGTTTTTAGTTCTTTAAAAATATTCAAAAATTTCTGTTTTGCAATTTTTAAATATATTAACGCAACCGGTATTTGTACAATAGCAATCGCTACTAAAAAACTAAATGAAGATGTTTCATTTATTATCTTTTTAGTTAATGTGTCAGACAATCCTATTGCTACTGCTGCAATTATAGGAATTAGCATTGTTAGATTTTTCAAATTTCTAATTTTAAAATCTTTATCAAAACATGTTAATATCGTTCCAAGTATTGTTAATATTATAAAAATTAATTGTTCTCCTGATAAAATTTCTCTGTTTATATATCTTGAAAATAAAAGTGTATAAATTGGATAAGTAGCAATCATTACAGTAGAAACACTTAAATCTCCTTTTGATAATGCATAAAACACCAATGCTTCTGAAAGCACTGCAGATATTATTGCATATATCAAACAATTTACTACTCCATCAATTGTTGCTCCAAATATAAATCCAACTGGTATCCAAATTAAAACTCCAAAAATCGCATCAAAAAGAATGCCACAGATGGATCTAATTCTTTATAACTTTTCTTTAATAAAATTTGCATTGCTGCCATAAATATAGCAGAAATTATTGCAATTATAATTCCAATCATTTTATTCACCTTTTTATTTGCTTTTATTTCTTATAATTATTGTTTAATTTGTATTTCTTCTAAATCTAATATATCAGCTAAAACATCTGCAACTTTATTATTTTTGTCTGTTAAAATGCCTAAACTAATTATATTATTTTCTGATTCATAATCTTCAAACACACATTTTCCTTCAACTTCTTCAAGCAAACCAAATTCAATATTTTTAATAACTTGATGTCCATCTCCAGTTTTTGTAAATATTATATTATCATATTTTATTTGATTTTCTGAAATTCTTTCATAATTTAAATTTTCAAAAGCTTCACCTATATAAATAAGTTCATCATCAGGAATAACCACTAGAACTTTATTATTACTTAATTCACATTTTATATAAGAAGCATCTTCATCTTCTTCTAAAGAATACCATGTTTTAGTTTTTACTTTATATTCTGCATTTCTTATTACTAAAGTTGCATTTTCTTTTAAATTATCAATTAAATCTTCCATAATTTTTCTCCTTATTTTTTCAGGTTAAATATATCATATTTAGAATAAAAAAAGAAGTGTATTATGAACTAAATTAAATTTACTTCATAATACACTTGTTGAGCAATTTTATAATTAATAATTTATTAATTATTTTCAGATTTATTTATATATTCTTGATAACCAAATTCTGCAGAAGTTCCTTCTAAATCTTTAATAGATAGACCTATTTTCATTTTTTCTGTATCTATATTAATTATTTTTGCATTAACTTTTTGACCTAATTTTAATTCATCTTCAGGTTTAACAACTCTTTTTAATGTTGTTATTTCTGAATTATGAACTAATCCTTCTAATCCTTTTTCTATTTCTACAAAAGCTCCAAATGGTGCAAATTTAACTACTTCACATGTTACAACATCGCTTACTTTGTATTTACCAGCTAATGTAAACCAAGGATTTTCTCCTTTTCCTGGATATTCTAATGCAATTTTTCTTTCTAGCTTATCAAAAGATTTTACTTTTACTTCTATTACATCATTTACTTTAAATTTATTTTCTAAGTTTTCTGTTTTATCCCATACAAGTTCTGATTTATGTGCTAACCCATTAGCAACTCCTAAATCAACAAATACTCCATAATCAGCAATTTTAGAAATTGTACCTGTATAATTTTTTCCAACTTCTAAGTTGTTCCAGAAATCTGCAATAGATTTTGCTCTTTCTTGTTTTTGTTTTTTATATTCTTCTGCTTGTTTTATTTTTGCTTCTCTTTCTTTTTGAGCTTCTTCTCTTACTTTATATTTTTTATAAGATAAAAGAACATTTCCTGTTCCATCGTTCCATTTTAAAACATCTGCTGTAATTGTATCACCTGGTTTAAATTCATTTGCTGGATTTGCATTTTCATCATCAGAATATTCTTTTTTTGGAATAATTCCATCTACATTATATTTAAAATCTACAAAAATTTCTCCTTTTCTAGATATTTGAATTACTGTTCCTGTAACTGTTTTATCAACTCTTTTGGTATTTAAAGATTGATTGTATAATTCTTCAAAACTTTCTGTCATAGCTTGACCATCCTTTCTTGTATATAAAAAGATATATTATCTTTTTTTCAATAAAAATAATATATCACATAAAAATTATTTTCTCAACGAAATTTTTATATTTTAATTTTTTATTTGTTTTAACGTCTGTATCTATCATCTTCATTTCCTTTATAAATTATATCATTCTATTAATAACTGATATTATATGACTACATGTACCATTTTCGTTAAAATATTCGCAATCACAAAAAAATTCATCATCTTTACACTCTACAGTTCTCACACCATGTTCCGAATAAATTATAGTTTTATTTTCATTAATTACAAATCTATCAATCTCATTTAAATACTTTTTTGCTTTTACAATCTTTTTTTGAAAAACAGAATCTTCCTTAGTCACCATTTCAATAATTTCTAACGGTATTTTATCTCTATTTTCTAAAGTTATTTCTATTAAATTAACATTAATTTCTTTCTTAAATTTGTCTAACCAATCATGTGACAAATAAAAAATCGTTCCTAAAACAATTTTAGAAGTATTTAATAATTCATATAATAGTTCTTTGAATTCTTCTGAAAATAACTGCATTGGCCCAATTTCATCAATTATCAAATATTTTAATTTATCATTAGCCATTACTTGTTTTAATTCATTTAAACATAGTCTTTCAAATTCATTTAAATTAACACCGTATCTACTTATCTTATATTCACTTTGAATATTGACATGTGCCAATATTCCTCTTTTTCCGCTTAATGTAATGATTTCAAATCCTACTCGTTCACCATTTTCTCTTATTTCTTTAGTATAAAAACCACCACAATTCTTTCTTCCTAGGCTATCAATAATTTTTTTTATCGCAGTTGTTTTTCCCGTTCTTGGTAAAGCAGTTAGTAATATCATATTCTACTCCTATTTTAATCATTATAAATCAAAAAAATCAGATGCTCTTCTATCTTCTATTCTTTTATTTATCACTTTTAATTTTTGAGCTAAACTTCCGTCTTCATCAAAACCTTCTTTTATCCAATATTCAATATCTTCCTTCTCACTATAATTGTGTCTTATTCTAAAATCAACATTTTTCATAAATTCTTTCAAATCAAAATCATTTGTTGCTGTAAAAGAGTATCTCATACCAGCATTTTTTTGAAATATCAATTTACACTTACATTTATCATTCACGTTAACTTCAAAATTTTCATTACCAGCATCATCTATATATTGAGTAACTGTTTCTGCATTCATTGTATAAGCATATTTTTTGCCATTTGATGAACTGAAAACAAACATATTAATCTTAGAATTCCTTTCTTCTATAAAATCATACGAAACATCTGCAAAATCTATTTCAGGATGGTCTTTCAATAGCTGCCCTATAAATGGATATCTCCATGCATCATATAATTTATCATCTCTAGGATTAACATCACATTCACTAAAATAATCTAATATTGCTCCACAATTTTGGCTAAAACAGCTAATATATAAATTAGGATTTCTCTTATAAAATTCATATAATTTAACTGCTGATTCATTTTTATCATCCACAAAACATTTGGAAAAGCTATACATATTCGCTAAGACATTAAAATTTATATTTAAACCTTGTAATGACTTCTTTATTTCATCAAATGAAACTCCTTTTTTCAACAAACTATCTACATCTTTTCCCATAGCTTTATAATATGCAATTAGCATTGTTATAACACAATCATGCCCACCATCTACATAAGTTTGAAAAATCTTATATTTTATTGTTAAATCCTCTAATGACTTTACTTCTCCGATTACTTTTGTATAGTTATTAAAAATCATTTCAGAAAATCTATGTAATTTATAATTTTCATTATTATTTAATCTTTTACCATGGCCAGTCAAATAAACATCATCATCTTTTCCACATAAATTCCTATATGCTAATTCAATTTCATCATAATTAATTCTATTATTATTTAATAATTCTTTTAAAGCTTCTGGACTATAAAAATAAGATTTTTTTAGTTCTTTATCTCCAATTATTAAAGCAAGTCTTCTAATTTGCTCTACAATCGTTCTGTATCCAGAAATCAAATCTGCACTATTTTCTTCAAATTTCTCATTTCTTATTTGAGTTAAATATTCTGTCATAGCTTCATTTAACCCCATTCCCAAACTGTTTTTCAAATATGAAAATCCTAGCATAATTTCATTTCCATTTTCATCTCTTACTGATGTAACTGCATGAAGCATTTCATGAAAAAGAAGATATTTTACATATCTTTCATTTTCCACTGCTGATTTTTTCAAATAAATATAACCGTCCTCAGCATATCTACCATCTAATCTCTTATTATCAAATTCGTCTACAAATCTGATATTTCCAAAAACATTTTTCTTTACTCTATCTATCACTTCTTCAGTACTCATTATATCCGAAAAACATTCTTGAAATTCCCAAACAAAGTTTGTAAACATTTTTATGGTATACTCATCATTGTATTTTTCCTTAATACTTGCTTCAATTTCAAATTTATTCATATCTTTTTTCCTTTAATAAATCTATACATTTTCCTCTTTCTATCTATTACATCAAATTTACAATCTCTAAAGGAGCTATTAAATTATTTTTTTGATTCATTACTGCTGTTTTAACATAACTTCCTCTTAGCATATAGTCCATTTTATTTACTATTTCGTCATAATCAAACCATTTCACATCTAAAATTTCTTCTTTATCGAATTTTATATCTTCATTTATAAGTTTAGCATTAAAAACTATCATTATAAATAAATCATCTTCTAAAGTTTTATTACCAATAAAGCAAACTCCTTCGAGTTCAACATCACATCCTGTTTCTTCTTTAATTTCTCTAATAGCTCCATCTTTTAAGCTTTCATTAAAATCCAAATGTCCTGCTGGAAAATTCCATTTTTCATAGCATTTTTTCTTTGCCTCTTGTACTAATAAATATTTTCCATCTTTTTCTATAACTCCACCTACTATAACTTTCATTTTCTTGCTCCTCAATTAATGTTCTCTTATATATCTATAAATATCTCCCCAATTATTAACTTCTTTAATGTACTCATTTTCTTCTAATCTAACTAAATTTGTATCTCTAAAATATAGTGTTTTTACAGCATTGTCGGCTAATTTTTTTATGATTTTCCAATCATCATCAATCATGATATCAACATTTTCTTTTTTACAAATTTCTAATTTATCTTCAATATTCCAATAATATTTATCAAACTTAATATTGTTTTCATCTAATAATCTTATTGCATCATCTTTCATTTCTTTTACAAAGCCACCTCTTGCAGTAATAACTACAAACTCGTGTCCTTGTTTTTTTAATAAATTATATACACCAATAAATCCTGACATCAAATTGCTTTCTTTTGATACTGTTAAAAAGTATTTTTCAATATATTCTTTTTCTTGCTCATTCGTCCAATTATATCTAGCTTGAAATTTTGGTTCTTCTCTATTTATTAAATTATTTCCTTTTAACACATCTATATCAAAAATTTCTTCATAAACTCTAAATGTTGTTTCACTATCTATAACAACTCCATCTAAATCAATTCCTATTTTCATAACTACATTTCTCCTTTTTATATTTATAACTTTCTTAACTATTTTTAAAATATTCTTCAATTATATTTGATAATTTTTCTTTATTTTCATTAAATTGATTCTTTCTATGACCATTAGCTCCTGATGGATGAGGAAATCCAAGTAGACATTGTTCTTTTTTTATTAGCCCTTCATTTATTATTTGTATTAAGATTTCTTCAACTGATTTACCTAATGGAATAATTAAAGCATTTGGCAAACTTTTAATTTCTTTATAAAAATAATTTCTTACATATCCATACAATACTTCACTTTCCATTATCTTTGGAGTAGTTCCTGTATAATTTTTATTATTTATAAAAATAGGATATGGTATTACTGAAGTTGTGTGAAGTAAATAGTCCTTATTTTCAAATAATTCTGAACATGATTTCAAATTTAATTTATCATTTAAATTTAATTCATCTAACATTTCAATCAAATTTTTTCTCATGCTTCCAGCAAATCTTGAATTTATTTTGCATTTTTGCTTTATTTGTTCATAATCTAAATTATTTATTAAACCATCATGAGCTGTTTTATAAGCAATAGTTGTTTGTGTCCACCCTGGCGTTATTCCTACAATAAATATTTTCGCATTTTTATTAATTATTTCATTGTGAGGTGCATAGTAAATACTTAAGTTTGATTTTGCATATAATTCAAATTTTTTATTCAATATATCATTCTTTTCAAATTTATTCAGTTCTAAAATTTTTTTTGCATATTTATCAAACACTTTTTCCTCCTAAAATAACCCCAAGCTAATCTATATTTCTTCTTGTTTTAAAATTCCGTATACCATCGCAATATCTGTTGGTATAACATACTTCGCATTTATTGCTTCTGCAACAACCAACGCAAAAGCACTCATTGCTCTTGTAGCATACCACCAATCTGGATCTTTAACTCTTTGTCTTATTTCATCTAGAGAAATTGACTTAAAATATCTTTCTGTTTCTTTTTTTCTAGTTTCTATATTCATCATTATCGGAGAAGCATAGTCTTTATATAATGTATTTTCTTCATATTTTATTCCAGAATGTCTAGCAAACTTTTCGTGTCCACCGCCAGCTAATATCAATATATCAGCTTTTTCTTTCGGTAGATTTAGTCTTTCTTTTATATACGATTTTACTGTTTCTAAATCTGTTGTTGCAAAATCTTCCGCTAAATCTGGAAATTTTTGCATTACATCTATAACACCAATTTTTGTATTAACACTTTCTTTTATTTTTTTATCGTATATTGCAATTTCAGTAGAGCCTCCACCTCCAATAAAAACACATACTTTTTCATTTACAAATCTTGTTGTTCCAAAAACAGTTAATTCATTTTCACTTTCTTGAGAAATTATATGGAAATCATAACCAGTCTCAATCTTAAATCTTTTTATAAACTTTTCTTTTTCGTTATCTTCTAAACTTCTAAAAATACTTGTACCACATACATATATATCTTCTGAAATATTTTTTAAATCGTTTACACTTTTTATTAATTCTTCCACATCGCTTTCTCTTAAGCATTTGTCTTCATTGTAATGTTTTTTGAATTGTATTGTAACTCCGTTTAATTTTTCTATATTAGTTCCATCAAATTTATCTACTTTTGTACATGTTGAACCTACTTCTACAATTATTTTATTCATTTGCATTACCTCC
Organism: Clostridia bacterium; assembly: GCA_017536685.1. Taxonomy (GTDB): domain Bacteria; phylum Bacillota; class Clostridia; order TANB77; family CAG-508; genus Scatovivens. Next base: position 11,346 of record JAFXGW010000006.1, read on the forward strand.
AAAATATATATTAAGTACCTTAACCACTTCACAAAGGTTGATTTGTCAAATAAGAACATAAATTAATGTGGTTGTGTGCCACTTAGAAACATACTTCTTGTCTTATCTTTCACAACCATATCAAACTCTAAAATTTCATCAATTGTTTTCAATTCTCTTTTTTCATACATTTCCATCATTTTTTCTATCCCATCAGCAATATCCGTGTATTTTATTTTTTTATTTAGAAATGCTTCAACCAAAACCTCATTTGCCGCATTTAAAATTATTGGATAACACCCACCTTTTTGAATCGCTGTGTATGCTAATTCTAAACACTTAAATTTACTTAAATCTGGTTTTTCAAATTTCAAGTCTGTCACATCAAATAAATCTAATTTCTCTATATTATTTGATAATCTGTACGGGTAATTTAACGCATAAGCTATTGGTATTTGCATAGATTTTGGTCCAATATTTGCCATAATTGTTCCATCTTTAAATTGAACCATAGAATGTACTAAACTTTTTCTATGTATTACTACTTCGATTTGACTTGGTTCAATATCAAACAGCCATTTCGCTTCTATTACTTCAAATCCCTTATTCATCATTGTAGAAGAATCTATAGTAACCTTTTTTCCCATATTCCAGGTTGGATGATTCAAAGCATCTTCCACTGTAATTTTATTTGTTATTTCTTTGTCAAAAAAAGGTCCTCCTGAGGCTGTTAATAAAATTTTATCTATTGGATTGTTCATTTCACCATTTAAACATTGCATAATTGCACTATGTTCACTGTCGACAGTCAATAATTTGGCTCCATTTTCTTTTGCAGTTTTCATTATTAGATCTCCGCCAGCTACTAAAACTTCTTTATTAGCAAGTGCAACCGTTTTTCCATTTTTTATCATATTATAAGTCGGCTTTAATCCAGCTATTCCAACTAATGCAGAAACTGCAATATCAAAATCTATCAATTGTGATATTTCTTCCATTCCTTGTTTTCCATAAAATATTTTTACATTTTTATATCTTTCTTTTATTTTTTCTGCATTTGCTTTTTCAATAATATAAACATTTGTAGGTTCAAATTCTTCTATTTGCTTTATTAATTTTTCAATATTATTTCCAGCAACCAAAGTCACTACTTTAAACAAATCAGGATTTTCTCTTATTACATTTAATGTACTTTCTCCAATCGAACCTGTAGAACCAAAAATAGCTATTTTTTTCATTCTTTCTCTCCTATGCCCAGTTATTATTTTATAAGTAACTTTCTTATTTTCTTTTATTCCTACAGAATTTATTTTAAATATAACACCGTAACACATTCAACATGATGTGTAAAAGGAAACATATCGCATATTGATAAATCTTTTATTTCATATTTCTCTTCTAAAATTTTCAAATCTCTAGCAAGTGTTGCTGGATTACAACTAACATAAACAATTCTTTTAGGTTCAATTTGAAGAAGTGTATCTAAAGCTGTTTTGTCACAACCTTTTCTAGGTGGATCCACAAATACAACATCAGGAATTATATTTCTTTCTTTTATAAATTCTGGCAATGTTTTTTCTACATCACCTACAAAAAATTCTGCATTTGCTAAATTGTTTATTTTTGCATTTTTCCAAGCATCTTCAATAGCTTCTGGAACAGTTTCAATTCCATATAATTTTTTTACATTTTTTGATGCAAAAATTCCTATTGTTCCAATTCCACAATATAAATCAAACACAGTTTCATTTCCTGTTAATTTAGCATATTCTATAGCTTTTCCATAAAGTTTTTCAGTTTGAATTGGATTTACTTGATAAAAAGACATTGGAGAAATTTTAAATTTAAAATCACCTAAATAATCATAAATATATCCATTTCCAAATAATACTTTATTTTCTCTTCCTAAAATAACATTTGTATTTTTATTATTTATATTTTTTACAATTGTCTTTACCTCTTTATACTTTGAAGTTATGTAATTTACAAGTTCTTGCTCTTTTTCAATTTTTTCAGTATTTGTAACTAAAGTTATCATCACTTCATTTGTTCTTTTACCAATTCTAATAACAATATGCCTTATACTTCCTGTAAGATTTTTTTCATCATAAACTTTAATATCATTTTCTACTATAAACCTAAATATATCATTTGCAATTTTTTGGCTTAATCTATCTTGAATTCTGCAATTTTTTGTTGGAATTATTGAATGAGTTCTTTCTGCAAAAACTCCCATTACAGGATTTACATTATTATCAAGTCCTACTGGATATTGTAATTTATTTCTATAATTATAAGGTTCATCCATTTTTAAAATTTCAGAAATTTTAATATCTTTTCCTAATGCTTTCCTCAAAGTAGTTTCAACCGCAACCTTTTTCATTTCTAATGTAGTGTCATAATCGATATGACGTAAAACACAACCACCGCATCTTGAAAATGTTTCACAATCTATATCTTCAACTCTATTTTCCGATTTTTCTAGTATTTCAATTATTTTTCCATAAGCAATTTTAGAAGTTACTTTTAGAATCTTTATTCTTATTTTTTCTCCTTTAATTGCATTTGGAATAAAAATAGCCATTCCATCGTTCTTAGCAATTCCTTCACCTTGAAAACCATTATCAATTATTTCTACAATATGTTCTTCGTTTTTCTTTAACATAAATTCCTCTTCAAATTATTTTACTTTTATTTTATAATCAATATCTTATAATAATTTTATTGTTTTATATTAGTTCTAATATCAATTTCTTCTTTCTCATTATTTAATAATAAGCTTATCTTAAATCTCTACTTCTTCCGCCACCACTTCTAGTTCTATCTTCTTTTTTCTTGTCTCTTTCTTTATCTTTTTGTCCACCGTTTTTTTCTCGTTCTTCTCTAGCCTGAATAAGTTCTTTATCTGTCCTTTGTCTTTCTTTAGCTTTATACAATTTTCCTACTGCAATTATTTTATTAATTGTTTCAACATCACATCTAACTCTTTCTTCAAATGTTTGCCTTTGTTGCCTTTCTAATCTTTTCTTCTTTTTCTTTTTTAATTTATCAATAGCATCTTCATTTAAAACTAAACCAATTTCTTCAAGCTCTTCTTCTAAAGCTTCTAGTTCTTCAATAGATTTAATTGATTTTACTTTTTTCTTTATTTCTTTAAGCTTTTTAATTTCTTCGCTATCTTTCTTATTTTTAATAATATTCAATAGTTTTTGAATGAAAGAATCATCTTTTTTCTTATTTTTATTATTTCTTTTATTTTCCATAACTTTTCCCTAATACATCCATTATAAAATATTAATATTGATTAAATTTTCTTTATATTTTTTATGTTTTTTATATTTTTACTTAATTTTATTCCATTTGACTTTCTGCCACGTATAAATCCAATTCTTCTATTTCTTCATCAACTAATTCAAACGCAATTTTTCTCAAAGATTTGTTTGCTGCTATTACTCTAATTTTCACTTGATCTCCTATCTTAAATCTACGATTTGTTCTTTCTCCAGTTAAAGTTTTTCTATTTTCATCATATATATAATATTCATTTCCCATATGTTCAAAGCGTATTAAACCTTCAACTGTTGACTCAAGTTCAACAAACATTCCAAAGGCAGTAATTGAAGATACAATTCCAAAATATTCCATTCAAATTTTATCTTCCATAAATTCAGCCTTTTTAATATCTTCCGCTTCACGTTCTGCTTTAGTTGCTAGCTTCTCTGCTTCACTAGAAGTTTCAGCATATTTTTCTGCTTTTGACTGCATTTCTAATAGTCTTTCATCATCTATATTATAGCCTTTTTTTATATATTCTGAAATAATTCTATGAATAAACAAATCCGGATATCTTCTAATTGGTGATGTGAAATGACAATAATATTTACTTGCTATACCAAAATGTCCTTTATTCTCAGCTTCATATCTAGCCACTTTTAAAGTTCTTAAAATTAAAGTAGAAATTACTTTTTCATATTCTGTTCCTTTTAATTTATCTAAAACATCAGAAAATGCTCTTGGTCTAATATTATCTTTTGAACATTTTATTTTTTCTCCAATATTAAACAAAAACTTATTTGTTTCTTGTATTTTATCATATTCTGGTTCTTCGTGAACTCTATAAATAAAAGGAGCTTCAAGCCAATAAAATTTTTCTGCAACAGTCTCATTTGCTGTAAGCATAAATTGTTCTATTATTTCATTCGCAAAAGTTGTTTCATATTTTTTAACTTCTATTGCTTTTCCATTTTCATCTAAAATAATTTTACTTTCTGGAATATCTAAATTTAAATAGCCTTGAGCAAGTCGTCTTTCTTTTAAAATTAATGCAAGTTCTTCCATTAATTTAAAATTATTTATATATTTACTATATTTTTTTGTTACTTCTTCATCTAGATTATTTAAAATTTTATTTACATCTGTATAACTCATTCTTTCTGTTACTTTAATTATAGATTTATAAACATCTCCTGAAATAACATTGCCTTTATTATCAATTTCCATGCTACATGAAAGAGCAAATCTATCTTGTCCTGCATTTAAACTACAAATTCCATTAGACAGTTCAAAAGGAAGCATTGGAATTACTCTATCAAACATGTATACACTTGTTCCTCTTTTTATTGCTTCTTTATCAAGTTTACTTCCTTCTTTTACATAGTAACTAACATCTGCAATATGAACATCTAAACAATAATTTCCATCTTCGTTTTTATAAACATTTATGGCATCATCTAAATCTTTTGCATCTTCTCCATCTATTGTAAAAATTGTGTCTTGCCTTAAATCTTTTCTATTTTTTATATCATTTTCATCTATTACTTGAGAAATAGCTTCAGCCTCTTCTTTTACAAAAACAGGAAATTCATTAGGCAAATCAAACTCTCTTATAACAGAAAGCATATCTATTCCCGCTTGATTACTATTTCCTAAAACTTCAATAATCTGACCTTCTGCATTTTTACCTTTTTCAGGATATTTTATTATTTTTACAATTACTTTGTCATTATTATTTGCATTCTTACATTTATTTTTTGACACAAAAACATCCGTCCCAAATTTTTTATCATCTGGAACTACAAATCCAAAATTTTTATTAGCTTGAAAAATACCAACTAATGTTTCTCTTTCTCTTTTTATTATTTTTATTACTTTAACTTCAGCTTTTTTGGTTCCTTCTTTTGGTTTAGTAATTGAAACTCTAACAGTATCTCCATCTAAAGCTCCATTTACATGTTTTGCGGGAACAAAAAGGTCTTCCTCTTGATTTTCTATTTCTACAAATCCAAAACCTTTTTCATTAGCTCTAAATATACCTTCTATATTTTGTTTTTTCTTATTTTTCTTTCCCATTTTTCTCCTTTTATTACCTGTACTTTTATAAAACAAATATATATTTTGCCCAAAAACAGATTCTTTTTTCTATTACATAAGTAATTTGTAATTCAATATGTTAATACAATAAAAACGCATTCAAATTATTATATTCTATACATCTTAAAATGTAAAAAAGGACAGTATAATATAATACTGCCCATAATTTTATTTTAAATACTAAACAACGTAAACAATTCCTAATACAATTGTTAAAACTGCAAATGTTACCATTAATGCTATTGTTGCTCTTTTCATTTTACCTTCTGTTGTTTTTCCTTTATTTTTTTCATAAAAATTATTTGCAGAGGCACCAACAATAGTTCCTGAAGCTCCACCATCTTCTTTATTTTGTTTTAAAATTAAAACTATTAAAGCCACACATACTATTGCATATATTGCCATTAAAATATATTTTACTACGTCCATTTTTTGTATAACCTCCAATTTTCTTCCGTTATTAACTATTTAAGTTTACCATAAGAAAATGTAAAAATCAACTAATTTTAAGAAAAACTTTTATTACATTATTATTTCATCATATTTAGTTTTATATTTCATTACAGTATCTTTTAATTCACTAAGTTCTGCTTTTGAATATCTCGAATCATTTTCTCTCTCATAATCTATATCAAAATATTTTATCATTTCATCCATCCATGTTTTATCTGTACTTTGTGTTCTATGGGCAATTCTATTTTTTCTTGGTGTTATTTCTTTTAAAGTTGCACTTTCTAAAATAACACCATTTGGAATTATAGTTACTAAGTCATTTTCATTCTCCCTAAATTCTTCCTCTGATAAAATATAAGTAGCTGTACCATAAGCCGTTTTATCACCATCATAATATTTTTCTATAATTCTTGCATTCAATTTTGTAGAAGCAAACTCAACAAATCCATTTGAATATCTTGTTACTCTAGCCTCTTTGTCTAGTGCTTTATAAAATTTCCATTTAACAAAATCTGGATAAACATATTTTTTAGAATCTTTTCCAACGCCTCTATTTATTATTTGTCTACTTCCTTGTGATTTTGATTTTCTTTCTCCATCACTAAATTTTAGCATTCCTAAATATTTTTCTCTTGCTTCTTTATCTTGATCTGTATCTTCTCCTAATAAATTCATTACTGCAATAAATCTTCTTTCGTCTGTAAAATCCGGATCATCAAAAATTTTATCAAGCATATCTTTTAATTGTTCAAAGGTCACGTTCTTTCTTACTTTGCTAGCATCATCTAAGGATAGTCTATCTAACATCGGTATAATATAATTTCTATCCATTTGAACAATATTTTCAAAATCAATTAATCCATCTTCATAAAACAATTTCACAGATTCTCTTAGCACTGCTTCATTCGAAACATCCATTTCAATATAATATGTTCCTAAAAGTTCCTCACCAAAATTGTGTTTTTCACTTTCTGGAATATGATTATATTTAAAAAATACTTCTCTATAAAGCTCTTTTTCTGTTTTCAAAAATCCCGCTTTATTTCTTAAATCTTCAATTTTATCTGTTTTATCTGGATATTTTTTTTGAAATCTAGTAAATTCAATATATGCTTCAACATATTCTTTATATTTTTTAAGTAGCATTTCTTTATTAAATTCTTTTCTTAAATCTTCATGTAGAAGCGCTATTTCCTCTTCTTTTTTTCCTTCTTCTAAAGAATTTAACATGTCTGGCATAATAATTACTTCATCAAAATATTGTCTTAAATCTTTTGCATCTAATATTTGTGAATCATATAAATCTCTTAATAAATTTGTAAGATTATTTTGTAAGAATTCATTTCCCTCACCATTTTCTCCATAAATTAAATTTAATTTTTCTTTTAATTTTCCATTACCTGCATTTATAAGTAATCCTTTTACTTGTTCTTTACTCATTATTCCTAAAGAATATAATCTTCTTAAATTATCAAAATTAATCACAGATAAAATTTGCATATCATTTTCCGAAAAGCTTACTCTTTGTACTAATTCATCACTCCAAGAATTAATTTCATTAGGTCTATGATAAGCTTCATATAATAAACTTAATTGCATTGTTTCTGTCATGTAAATTCCATCACAAAAATTAGAACTTAATTCATTAATTCTTGCTAAACTTACTTCTTTTTTACTATTTCCACTAGTCATATAAAAAACAGTTCTTGGACTAATTAGTCGTGTTTCTAGAATTTTTTTAACTAAATTTTCTAATTTTTTTGATTCTTCTATAGCCTCTTTTACAGGAACCTCTTGTACATTAAAAGCATCTAAATCTCCTGAAGTTTTCTCTTCTCTTTCAGACAATTTTTGGATTAGCTCTATATCTTTATTCTCTCCTTCATTTGTAACAGGAGTTAGTAATTCATAAGATTCTAAAGGTCTAGCCATAACTAATAGTAATAATTTTTCCATATCAATATAATTTATTCCACTAACTATGCAATCAGCCATTAGTGATGAATGAAAATTTCCAGTATCGCTATTATATGAATCTAATGCCAATTCAAGAATTTCTTCTTTTGGCATTTTTTCAATTTCATCTGTTTTATAACCTTGTTTTAATAAATAATTTTTAAACATTGTAATATATTGAATATCAGCAATTTTTTTATTCGGAAAAATTATTTCTAAATCTGAAAGAGTTATTCTAGTAACCATATTTCTTAATGTATTAGATTTACTTTCTTGATCCGCATTTTCTCCTGCAACACTTTCTAAAAGTTCTGCTAAAATTTGAGCATTACTCAAAGCTAATTTAGGTAATTTTTCTTCTTGCTCTCGTGTAAAAAATGGACTACAAACATATTTGTTTTTCTCAGGTACATACCATTCTCTAATCTCTGGTTCAATGGCATTCATATGTCTAGCAAAAAATTCTAAATTCTTTCTTGCTTCATGGTTCATTCCTCTAAATTCATCTGGATTATGCTCTTTTATTTCTTCATATTCTCTACACAATTCTGTCCAAAATAATCCTAAATCAATTCCATATTTTTCAGGATCATTCAGTACTACTTTTATATCATTGCAAACTTTCAATATATGAGTTTCTATTGCCATAGGGTCTGAAACTTGGTGATTAACTTCTAATACATTTTTTCTTTGCTTTATTGTAGATTTATATCTTAATATACTTTCTTCTAAGTCTCTTGCAAGTCTAATAAAATATTGTTTTGATTTTTCATCTCTAAACATATGATTTCCTAATTTATTTGACTTTACAACACCTGTCCATATATATTTATCATTCCTACCAGTTAAAACTGGAGCCGCCACAACTTGTCTAAGATCTACTACGTTTTCTTTCATAATTTAATCATCCTTTTATTTTTTAATTTCCAACTTAAACTTTATTTCTTTAAATGGATTTTTATTCACAATTACATATTTTGATTTTATATTTTCTTTAAATATTTTTTGTTTTTCTTTATCTTTTGAAAGTAATATCGAGCAAAATCCATAACCTTTTTTATTAATTAATTTAATTGCATCTTCAAATTCTATATCATCATATAGTTCAGATTCAAATTCGTTTTGAACTAAATAATCATACACTGTTCTTTCTAAGCTTTCAAATTCTTCGGAATCTGAATATATTTCAAAAATTCCATAAGAATTTAACTCTAAATTCCTTATCCTATTTTCCAGCCTATTATAAGTGTTGCTATTTCCAATAATTATAGTTTTGTCAACATTTTTTGATTGTTCAATAATTTCCACATCACTTAACATATTTTTTAAATTTATTTTATTTTTTAATTTACATTTTTCAATAACTTTATTTACAACTTCTACTAGTAATGTATTTTGTGCTAAGCAAAAATCCTCTATAGAAATTGTCATAGTCACATTATATCTGATTGCTTCTAAACATAATTTAAAAACAATCTCTGGATTTCCTGGTAATATAATTAATACTTTATTTATATCATTTTTTATAAGCGGTTCATTTTTATACTCATTTAAATATCTTCGCATCTCTAAAATATTTATAAATTTTGTATAATGTTTTAAATCAATGTTCTGAACTTTTTTTAATTGTCTTTGAAACTCATTACTATCAATTTCTTTTTCTATAAAATTCAAAAATTTTTCATAATTATTACTTTCAATAAAATCCGGATTCATAATATTCCTCTCATTAATATTTTATTGGTATTTCAATATTTGCGGTTTTTCGATTATACCACACACTTAACATAATTTCAAGTTTTTCATATGTAAAAGTTTATAAAAGTTTTCCGTAAATTCCAAATTTGAGCCCTTAACTATATAACCCCAAAAAGAGTCTTAGCTCAATTGCTAAGACTCCTTTTATATAGCATATATATTAATTTTTTAGTAAGGACAATTTTATTTTTTACAAGAATCACAATATGGACAACTTGCACATTCTGAATCTTTTTTTACAAGTTGGCGAATTACTATAACAAAAACTATCGCAAATATAACACCTCCAACTAATACATTTGCCATATTTATAACCCCTTGCTCTATTCTACTTCCAATTTGATATACAACCACAGCTAAAAGCCATGCGCATACTGTTTGGAAAGTAACTGCTTTAAGCATTTTTTTAGTTCCACCAAGTTCTCTTTTCATAGCACCAATTGCACCAAAACATGGAGCACTAAATAAGTTAAATACCATAAAGCTATATGCTGATGCAGCTGAAAATGAACCAAAAGCAGTTCCTTTTGCAAAAATCTCAGCGCCTTCTTCTACATCCTCTGCTAGTCCAGCAATAACGGCCATTGAAGATACAACTTGTTCTTTAGCAACCAAGCCTTGAATTGCAGAAACAGCTGCTCCCCAATTGTTTTCACCAAGCATTGGATAGAATATCCATGAAATTTTATTTCCTATTTGAGCTAACATACTTTCTTCAATATCTACTCCATATTCCATTTTAAATGAGAATGAAAGCAAAAACCAAATTATTATTGAACAAAGTAAAATAACACTTCCAGCTCTTTTTATAAAAGCTATAACTTTATCAAATACATCTTTTAAAACATATTTTGGACTTGGTACTTTGTATTCTGGTAATTCAGAAATATATGTACTTGAAGTTTTTCTAAATATAAATTTTTTCATTAGAATAGCACTAATTATTATAACGGCTATTGCAAAGAAATATAATGAAGCAGATATTAATCCAGAATTTTCTCCAAAGAAATATCCTGCAAATAAAGCAATTATAGGAAGTTTTGCACTACATGGAATAAATGGTGTAAGAATAGTTGTCATCTTTCTTTCATCTTCATTTTCAATAATTCTAGCTCCCATAATTCCAGGAACAGAACATCCAGATCCTACGATAAATGGAATTAAACTTTTTCCACTTAATCCTATTCTTCTAAATAATTTATCTAACAATAATGCTATTCTTGACATATATCCCGTTGTTTCTAAAAGTGATATGCATAAGAATAAAATTATAAGCTGTGGAACAAATCCCAGGACCGCTCCAACACCTGCTATAATTCCATCTACTACTAAACTAGTTAAAATTTCAGAAGTTCCAATTAACTCTAATGATTCTAATGTCCATTCTGAAATACTATCTGTTAAAACTCCTATCATATCTACTGTAGCGCTACCTATCACACCAACTGATAGATAATAAACTAAAAACATAATTATTGCAAATATTGGAAATGCAATCCATTTATTTAAAAATATTTTATCAAGTTTATCTGATGCAGATTCTTTTATTTCTTTTTTATAAGATGATGCTTTTTTTACTTTTTCGATAAATTCATATCTTTCTGTTGCTATAACCTCTTCTAAATCTGTATCATATTTTTCTTCTAATTTTTTTGTAATTTCATTTATTCTTGTACTTTCATACTTTTCAAATCTACTATCTTTTTCTAATAATTTTATAGAAACAAATTTACTGTGTCCTGTTTTTAAATCTTGCATAAAAACTTTTGTAGCATCTTCTATTTCTTTATCGAAAACAATAGCTCTTTTTAAATCTTCTTTATTATCAATTTCTTTAACTAATTCATCAATTCCTGTTTCTTTTAATGCAGAGATTTTAAATACTTTTACTCCTAGTTTTTTCTCTAGTTCTTTTTCATCAATTGTAATTCCTTTTTTCTCTAACATATCTGCCATATTTAAAGCAACAATTACCTTTGTATCTAATTCCATAAGTTGAGTTGTTAAATATAAACTTCTTTCTATTGCTGTTGCGTCAACTATGTTTATAATTACATCTGGTTTCTCATCAAAAATAAATTGTCTTGAAATTTCTTCTTCAGTACTATATGGGCTTAAAGAATAAATTCCTGGTAAATCTGTTATTTCATTTTCAGTTCCTTTTATTTTTCCGGTTTTCTTTTCAATTGTAACTCCTGGCCAATTTCCAATTTTAGCATTCATTCCAGTTAAATAATTAAACAATGTTGTTTTTCCACTATTTTGATTTCCTACTAATACAACTTTCATTATTTTATTACCTCCACTTCTATTTGAGTTAAATCAGCTTTTCTAATGCAAAGTTCGTAGTCTCTAAGTTCAATATCAATAGGGTCGCCCATTGGAGCAATTTCCTTTATTTTTACAATAACTCCTCTTGTAATTCCCATATCAAGCAAATGTCTTTTTATTTGCTTGTCTTCTATATTTAGATTCAAAACTTTTGCTTTTTGTCCAACTTTTAATTCACTAAGTTTCATATTCGTACCTCCAAATGTGAAATATCTTTCATCTTTCAAAATAATTATATTCTTTTGTAAAAGTATTGTCAATATAAATATGAAACTTTTTTCACGTTTATATTTGACTTTTATAGGAAAATCTTTTATACTTTAAATATTGATAAATAATAATTGGTCGGTGAGTTTATATAAGTTGCTCTCGGTTAATTATATATTTTGTGTAATTCGTTTTCTTGCTAGTCGGGTGTTAATTTGAAAATTGGTCGCTCGTAAAAAGCTTTACTTCGCTAATTTTCAAATTATCAAAGCCTTCGGCGCACCCTTCCATTGCTGCGCGAAAACTTTTACAAAAATATATAAATTAACCTGTGGCAACATTTTGATTAAACAGCTCAACAAATTATTATTTGATAATGAAAGGAGTTTTTATGGGAAATCAAGAAATTAGAGAACCTATCCAAAAACGTTCAATTGAAAAAAAACAAAATATTATAAAATACGGGTTTGAATTAATTTGTGAAAAAGGATATCATAATACTAACACAGCAGAGATTGCAAAAGCTGCTGGTGTTTCTACAGGTATTATTTATCAATATTTTAATGACAAAAGAGATATATTCTTGCAAGGAATTGAACAATATTCAAAAAGTTTATTATTCCCCATTAATGAAGTACTATCAAAAAATACCAAAAATTTTGATTTAGAAACAGAATTTAATAATGTTATTAAAACTTTAATAAAAAATCACAAACTTTCTGAAGCAGCCCATGAAGAAATCTATGCTCTTCAGCATTCAGATCCAGAAGTTGCTCAAATTTTCTTTAATCAAGAAATTGAAGCTACCAACAAATTAATAGAAGTTTTAGAAAGTAATAATATTAAAACAGATAACATTAATGAAAAAGCTCATTTAATTATTTCTATGATAGATAATTTATGTCATGAAATTGTATATCACAAGCACAAAAACATGAATTACGATGCAATGAAATCTATTGTTATAAAATCTATAATAGCCTTATTGAAATAAAACATTTATTTTAGCGTCAACACCTTTGTTGACGTTATTTTTATGTAAAAGCATTCTTTTATTTCATTAATTTGATTTATAGCTATTCAGTTTATGTAAACTTTTTTAAAAAAATTCATATTCTATATTATAAAACTTTTTAAGGAGGTTTTTATGCGTAGATGTAATTGTAGATGTAATTCAAGATGTATGAATTACAATTCAAATAATAATTGTAGATGTAGAAATTTCAATACAAACAATACAAATTCTTGTAGTTGTAATATGTATGCAAATGAAACATCTTCAAATAATGATGCATTCCAAAAAAATTATTTATACGGGCATGCTTATACACCTAATTTTTGTATGGGTAGAACCTATACTCCAGAGTGTGGTTTAGAAAATGGAACAATTTTTCCAGAACTTGTAAGCCCTTACTCTCCTGGTCAATCAATTGACTTCATTGAATATTTAAGAAATGGAGGGATGTAAATATGGCTTGTAGAAACTGTAAAAATAATAATCAATGTCCATGTCAAAATCACGAAAATGATTCTTATTGTGGTTGTAATGGAAATAATGCTCAAAATTCTTGCACACAACGAGAAATGCTTCATAAAATAATGTCTTTAAATTTTGCAATAAACGATTTAGCTTTATATTTAGATACTCATCCAGATGATCAAAATGCAATTCGTATGCATTGTGAATATAGTGAAAAACAAATTGAATTAACCGCAGAATATCAAAAACTTTATGGTCCATTAACAATCAATTTCATGTCTGATACTTGGGATTGGATAGATCAGCCATGGCCTTGGGAAAGGGGTGCTTACTAATATGTATTATTATGTTAAAAGTTTACAATATCCTATAAATATAAGAAATAGAAATCCAAAACTTGCAAAAGTTATAATATCACAATATGGTGGTCCTGATGGAGAGCTTGCAGCTTCTCTTAGATATTTATCTCAAAGGTTTGGAATGCCTGATAAAAAATCAAAAGCAATATTAAATGATATAGGAACTGAGGAGTTAGCTCACTTAGAGATGGTTGGCACTTTAGTTCATCAATTAACAGATGGAGCATCACCTGAAGAAATGGAGGCTGCTGGATTAGCACCTTATTATACTGATCACGGTTGGGGTGTTTATCCTCAAGCTGCCGCTGGTTTCCCATTTAACGCTGTTACTCTTGCTGTAAAAGGAGACCCTATTGCTGATTTAACAGAAGATTTAGCAGCCGAACAAAAAGCTCGTGCCACCTATGAAAAATTAATAGATCTTTGTAAAGACGACAGAGATGTTGTTGATGTTTTAAAATATTTAAGAGAACGTGAAGTTGTACACTTCCAAAGATTCGGAGAAGCATTAAATGGAGTTCAAGAAAAACTTTATCAAAGAAATCTTTATTTAACTGGTGGAAATAATAATAATTGTGGATGTAATAATTAAACTCTAATTATACAATGAAAAGATTTAATAATTTTCCTAGAGTATAAAAAAAGAACTGTAATTAATATTAATTACAGTTCTTTCAGTATTTTAAAATTTGCTTTTAAAAAAATTTATAATTTTAATATACCATTTATTTTTTTCAAGTTTAATCAATGCATTAGTTTGTTCTTTTTCGTCATCTTGTTTATTATCTTGTATTTGTTTTTGTATAAATAATTTATCATAGCTATATTTTTCTTCAATTATTTCTTTTTCTTCTTGTTTTATTTTTGTGCGTTCTTCATCGCTAATTAAAAAATCCCTATAAATATGATATAAAATTATTCTTGTTTCTTTTTTCAAGTCTTTAATATTCTCTAATTTTATATTATTTCTTTTATACGTTGTAGATTTATTTTCTTTTATAAGCTGTTTAAGATTAGTAGGTATTTTTTCTAATAATTCTTTAGGTAATAATTTGATTATTACATCTACTTCATAAAATGCTTCTTTAAAATTTTCTTCCATTTTATAATTTTTCCTTTATTTAAATTGTTTTGTCATCTTCATGTGTAATTTCTTTCTCTTGAGTATCTTTTCCTCTTAATTTATTTAAAAATCTAAAAAATCTATTTTTTAAACTATTATATTCTGGATCTTTAGTTACTTCTAATGTACCAGATTTCAATTGTTCTAATGCATAATTCACATCAACGCTTGGTTGTGGCGTATAATCAGCTTCAATTTGGTTTATTGTATTATCATTATTGTTTACTGTAACATATCCTAAAACATATTTAGGATCTAATGTTGGTTGGTTATGATCATATTTTACAAAACCTTCTGTTAATGAACCGTTTTCTATATCTTCTTTTGGAACAGCAATTAGCATAATATCTGTTTGTTCAAGTTGACAATAATTTTTATAATGACCACCAACACAAATTTGTGATATTGCAAGCCCTGGAGCATCTGGATAAAAGCTAACATTTCTTTCTAATGATGTTTTTATATCTTCATTTTCTATACTATTTACATAGCCAGAAGATAAGTCTCCTGTTAGAAATAATCCTTGATTTTTAATTTCTTTTCCTGAAATTGCCCCACCTGTTCTATGTATACCAACTTCAATCTCTGGATCAGTAAAAACATCCAATAAATAACTTATTTGTTCAGCTTGATTTTGTTTTAATAAATTCGCTTCTTCTGCTGTTTTTCCTTCTATATTAACTCCAGAATTCATGTTTACTAACATCATTATATCTAAAAATTTTAGTTTATCTTGAGCCTTCAATGATTCTATTTTTTGACCTAGTTCAGGTGTATATCTTTTATATAATTCTTGAATTCCAATTTTTGAAGCAAATTCAAACATTTTTTTCGGTTCTTCAACTGAGGCTAACCACATTTCGTTTAAAAATTCTGACCTTTTATCTAGCTCTCCTATGACTTCACCTAATATATCTAAATCACCTTTTTTAGCTGCCATAACATATGCATCTTTAAATGATTGAGTTTCATTTATCTTTGCAGCAAAATTTGCTTTTTGTTTTTGAATATATTTCTCAGTTTTATCCATTTTTATCCTCTTTACACTTTTTTATTATTATACATTATCCAAAAATTATTAACAATTACAATTATAACACAATTATATAACATCTTAATAATTTTATTATTAAGATGTGTATTGATTATTATTTTAAAAAAATATATAATTTCACTATAATTTTTTATGAAAGGAAACTATATTTTGTCTAAATTAATGAAAAATAATAAATTTCAAAATATAATAGATTTTTGTTTAAAAAACATAACCGTAATAATTTCGATAATAGTTGCTATAATCGGTGTTTTATCAATTTTTATAACAGCATATTTTAATACTACTTTTTATCATCCAGATGAACTAACTCATTTTAAATATACTATTGGAATTATAGAAATTCTAGTTTCTATAATTGTAGTAGCATTAATAATATTTATAGTTCAAAAAATATTAAAGAAAATTCCTTCAAAAATTTTACTCATTTTACTTTTAATTGCCTCTTCTGTTTTATTTGTTTTTTGGGTAAAAGTTTTAAAATTAAATCCAGAAACTGATCAAAAAATGATACATGATATGGCAATAAGTTTTCTAGAAGGAAATATAAAAAATTTCACTCGGAACAGCACAATATTTATTTTTATATCCATATCAATTTGGGTTAACTTTTTTTGTAGCTTTAATATACAAAATCTTTGGACAAGACTATATGAATATTTTAATAATAAATTGTATCGCATCTGTTATTAATATATTTATTTTATACACTATATCAAAAATATTATTTAAAAACGAAAACATCCAAAAAATATTAGTAATTCTTTTAGGTGGTTTTGCTTTATACTGGATGTTTTTCAATCCTCATTTTTATGGAAATATAATAGGACTTACTTTTGCACTTGGAGCTGTACTTTTTACTTTATTTTATTTAGAAAAAAACAATTGGCTAAATTTAATTTTAAGTGGAATTCTTATCTCAATAGCAATTTTACTAAAAAGCAATTATAACATTTTCTTATGTGGAATAATTTTAATATTATTTTTAGATATTATAAAAAAATGGAAATTAAAAAACTTACTTATAATCCCAATATTTTTAATTGGATATCTTGGAATTATACTTGGATATAATACGATTTTAAATTATATTGATTTAGATTTACCTGAAGGAGTTCCTATGATAAGTTTTGTTTATATGGGAATGGCTGAGCCTACAAATCTTTCTGCAGGTTGGTATAATAGTTCGACTATAGATATCTATAGAGAAGCTAATTATAACAACGAGCTTGCCGTTGAAAAAACAATAGACGGAATTACTACTAGATTACAAGAATTTTTACAAAATCCAATTGATGGATTAAAATATTTTGGAGAAAAAATAGGTTCTACTTGGCTTAACCCTACATTCCAAACAATATTCTATTCACTTCCTGGAACTCGTTATAGATGGTATCCAGAATATGCTCATTACTTAGGATATCATGAAACAATTTTAAGTATGGTTGGTGGAGATTTAAAACAAGTTGAAGAATTTATTTTTGAAATTTATCAAATAATAATTTTCACTTTTGCTGGATTTGGTCTTTTTAAATTATCAAAAACTATTAATTTAAATCAAGCATTTTTACCAATAATATTTGCTGGTGGATTTATATTCCACATTATTTGGGAAACTAAAGCAATATATGTAATTCAATACTATTTCTTACTTCTACCTTTTGCTGCTTTCGGAATAAATTATTTTTATGAAAATATATTACCTAAATTATTCAATATATTAAAGAAATTAACAAAATAAAATCTCAAAACAATTACTATCCATTCTTACTTGACACAAATTATTAGCAAACTTTTTATTTCACATAATTTTTCAAGAAAAAAGATACATACCAAAAATGTATGTATCTTTTAAGTTTATTCTTCCACCAAAGTATATTCTGTAAGTTTTGGAAGTTCTACTCTTTCTAATTCAATATATTTAGGATTATATTTATAATAGTATCTTTCGTCTATTTTTAGGTTTTTGGATTCATTGTCATATATTCTTTTTTCAAAACTAATTGATTTAGTAAGAGTATCAACTTTTAATTCCGTAAAACTATTATATATATTTGCTCTTTCACTTATACAGTATCCTTTCATTGCTATATTATCAACCTCAACTATTTTTATTTTCAAATTCATTGCCAGTAATAATGTGTTAAAATCTATTTTCCCTACATTTGTACTGTATTTCTTTTGATATTCTGCCAATATTTGTGAATTATATACTATATTATTATGTTTAAAGGGTATATGTTCAATATTTGAATAAGTTTTATTTTTCTCATCTACTTTTATCAAATAATTAAGCCCCCCTTTAGCAGAAGATTCATAATAAAATAAGTTTTCATAATTTCCCGAAAGTTCTTCACTTATATGTGTTCTTTCTACACACATTTCTCCTTCATTGTATATTTCAAAATCCATGTTTAAACTATATGTAGGAAAAATTTCCGTTACTCCATCATATTCATATTTTTGTATATTCATAAAAGTATATTTCCCTAAAGAATCCATTAATACTTTTTCTATATTTCTTATAATAAAAATTCTTTTACAAACAATCATTACATAAATTACAATAATAGAAGAAAGTGCTAAACCAAAAATTCTTCTAATATATTTAAATTTTTTTGATTTTTTCTTATATACACCTCTTTTTCTTTCACTTTCTATCTTTACATCTTCTTTTAAAACATCTTCTTCACTTATTAACTCATCAACAGAAATTTCAAATATTTTTGCTAAATTTCTTAATTTCTCAAGTTCTGGAGTAGTTTGACCCGCTTCCCATTTTGAAACAGTTTGCCTTGAAACATCTAATTTATATCCTAACTCTTCTTGAGACCATCCTTTTTTCTTTCTTAAATCTAATAATCTTTCATTAAATTTCATCTTTTGCTCCTTTCCAATTTTACTAAAAATAGCAGTAAAATTAAAACACTCTTTAGGTTATATTCTATTAATATAAAACGTTTTATTTCTATATAAAAATTATAACATTTTAATCTGTTTTTTGACTATCAATTTTCATTATAAATCTGTCAACAAAAGTTAACATTACTTTGCAGCTAGCTCATATCAACATTTTCACAAATGCAAAATACGTCATAAAATATTTTATTTAATATCTTATGACGTACCTTATTTTTCTTTTTGTTATCAGCTTTATATATTTTTCTACTTACTTTTACAACAACTAATTTTCTATTTGAGTATAACCAGTTAAGTCTGGTAATCTAACTAAATTTTCATTTACAACACCATAATCTATATTATAGCTTGTTCCTATTGAATGAACTTTATCTTCATATTCACGTTTACCAAATGACATTCCCCATTTACTTATTTTAGCACTAATATTATCTTCATAATATTGTCGATTATTAATTGAATACACATTACCATCTATTAAATCTATATTATAGTCAAAATCTGTTGTAATTTCAAAAACACCTTTTTTAGTGAATAAATTTAAACTTTTTAGCATTTCATCTTGAATCATTAAATCTTTTTCGGTTAATTGTTTTCGTGCTTCTATTCCCAATTGACTTGCATCTAATTTTTTATATGTTTTATTTACACAATCTATATCGTAATATTCATTTGCATCAGCATCTAAATATTCTATTCTATAAGGCTCTATCCAACCTCCATATAATTTTTTCCATTTAAAGCCTAAATTATATATATACTCATTTTTTAAATTTGTAATAGCACTGTAGTCTTCGGCAGAAACAATTTCTATAATTCTATAATTACCGATTCTCACATTATATCCGTCTGCATTCGCTTCCTTTCCAACTTCCAAAAATTTATTAGAAAATGTCATAACCATTAAAAAGCGATACAAAATTATTCCTAAAAATATTCCTATGCATGTTATTGCAATTATTAAGATGCAATTTACTAATTTAATATTAGATGTATTATTTTTTTGATTTTCTAATTTTATTTGTTTTTCATTACCTTCTGTTTCATTTTCATCTTTTACTAATTCATCTATTGTTGTTTCAAATTCTTTTGCTAGTAATATCATTTTCTCAAGTTCGGGAATTGTTTGACCTATTTCCCATTTTGAAACTGTTTGTCTTGAAACTCCAACTTTGTCTCCAAGTTCTTCTTGTGATAATCCTAACTTTTTTCTATAATTTAATATTTTTTCTCCAAGCTTCATCTTTTGCTCCTTTCAAATTTATAAAAAATTTTATAAATTTCAAACAATTTAGGTATCTTTAATATAAATAAAGTATATCATTTTTCTGTCAATTAAATCTACCAATTTGAGTTATAAGTTTGTCGCACTAAGTTAACATTATTTTAAAAAGCAGTATTTCCAAGCTTTACAATTTCGCACTTTAAACAAATTATTTATTTTCACTTATATTAAAATTTACAAACAATCGTAAATATTTTATTAAACAACTTCATATCCTATTAATTTAATTTTATTAGAAATAAATTTTTCATTTAATTCTATATCTTTAGATAAATCTGTTGTTAAATATTTTTTATTGTCATCAGCAAAAACAGTAACTACAGGTTTGTTTATTTTTTCATTTAATAAAACGCTTCCAATTAAATTTGCACCAGATGAAATCCCAATACCCAATCCCAATTCTTTTGCTAAAATTCTTGACATATTTATCGCATCTTCATCATTTACTAAAACAATATCATCTATAGTATTTCTATCAACTAAATCTGGAACAAAATCATCTCCAATTCCTTCTATTTTATGCTGGCTTATTATTTTTCCTTGAGATATAATCGGCATTTTATCTGGCTCTATTGCAACTATTTTAAAATCTTCAATTTCTTTTTTTAATCTTTTTCCAGTCCCCATTAAGGTTCCACCAGTTCCAACACCAGATACAAATCCTCCAACATATTCTTGTAATTGTTTTAATATTTCTGCTCCTGTTGTTTCAAAATGTGCTCTAAAATTATCTTCATTTGCAAATTGATTCGCTAAAAAAGCCCCTTCTCTTTCTGCCATCTTTTTAGCCTCTTCAACACACCTAATAAATCCACCTTCTTCTTTAGAAAACAGTATTACTTTTGCTCCATACCCTTTCATTAATTTTATTCTTTCAACACTTGCCCAATCTGGCATAAATATAACAACCGGATGTTTATAATATGCTCCAAGAGCAGCTAGAGCTATTCCTGTATTTCCGCTCGTAGCTTCTACTATCGTTTGCCCTTCTTTAAGCTGCCCTCTTGATTTGGCATTTTTAATAATGTAATATGCAACTCTATCTTTAATACTTCCACTTAAATTGTAATATTCAAGCTTGGTATAGATATAAGAATTCTTCCCTTTGTATTCATAATTTATTTTTATCATTGGTGTGTTACCGATTGTATTTAATTTTTCTAACATATAAGCTTCCTCCTTAAATAATTTTTCAATAATAATTATTTATAAATTAATTTTCTCTACTACGCTTAGCATTTTATTTAATAGTAAAGAAAAATTTGTGTACATTTTTTAAGCGTAGCGTTTTATTTAATAGGAAAGGAGACCTTTTCTATTAAATAAAAAAGTATAGTAAGAAATCTGCATCTCCTACTATACTTAGTTTACGTTTATATTATTATATCTGTTTCTAGAATAAACTTATTTTACTAGAAATCTATTTTATATAAATATTTATTAAAACATAATCACTATTGTAGGTATGCAGAATTAACACTCATATCTACAACAGATACGAATGTATTACTTACAGCAACAACAACAGTTCATGATTAAGTTTTTATTCATATTTATACATTTCCTTTCATTTAATTAATATTACAAGATTTTTAGAATAAATTTAATGTTCAACAATAATTTAATTTTATATATTATATTCACATAATATCCTTTTGTCAAATTATTTGTAAAATATTTTATAATGTGTCTATTTCAAACATCTTGTTTAAAATTTGCACTTATTGTTGATTTTCTTCTTGATTAAACTCTTCATCTTCATCTGGCAAAATTTCAACTTTACAAGCTTTAACTTTTATAATTCTTTTATCTTTAGATTTTTCTACTTTATAAACAACACTTGGTGTTTCTATAATTGGTTTTTCTTTATCATTTGGAATTCTTCCTAATTCTTCTATTAAGTATCCAGAAATTGTATCATAGTCCCCTTCAGGAATTGAAACATCTAAAACCTTTTCAACCTCATAAACAGACATACTTCCATTTAAAACATAGGTATTATCATCAATTTTTTCATAAACCATTTTTACTTCATCATATTCATCGTATATTTCACCCACGATTTCTTCTAGTATATCTTCCATTGTAACAACACCAGCAGTTCCACCATACTCATCAACAACAATAGCAATTTGTAGTCTATTCTTCCTTAATTCTTCAAAAAGCTCATTTACTGGTTTTGTTTCTGAAACAAAATATGCTTCTTTTACTAAATTTTTAATTTTTACATTTTTATTTTTTGTTGATAATAGAATATCTTTAATGTAAACAACACCTTTTATTTCATCTATAGTATCTTCATACACTGGTATCCTACTATATCTAAAATCATCATCTTCTGTTAATTCTTCAATAACTTTTGAAATCGATAAGTTCATATCTACTGCATAAATTTCTGTTCTTGGAACCATTATTTCAGATACTACTGTATCGTTAAACTCAAAAACATTATTTATCATTTCTCTTTCTTCTTTTTCAATGATTCCTTTTTCTTCTCCAACATCAACCATCATTCTTATTTCTTCTTCTGTTACAGTTTCTTCTTCTGTTTCAGAAACTCCAAATAATTTTGAAACAAGATTTGTTGAAAACGTTAAAAACTTAACAAATGGTGATGTAACGGTTGCTATTGTTTTTATTACTCCTACAGTTCCAAAAGCTATTTTTTCATAATATTTCATCGCAATTCTTTTTGGAACTAATTCTCCTAAAATTAATGTAAAATAAGAAAGAATAATTGTTATTAATACAATTGAAATTCCATTCCAAGTTTCTAATGTTAAATAAGGAATCCATTCATGTAATACTGGTGCAAGTTCACTTGCAAAAGCCTCTGATGCAAAAGCACTTGATAAAAATCCAGCTAAAGTAATTCCTATTTGTATTGTAGCTAAAAATTTACTTGGATTTTCTAATATTTTTTTTATTGATTTTGCTTTTTTATTTCCTTCTTTAACTTGCATATCTAATTTAGCATCATTTAAAGAAATAAAAGCAATTTCAGCTGCAGCAAAATATGCATTTGCTAAAATTAATATAAAAAGTAAAATTAATTCTGACATTTTTTACAAATTTCCTCCAATTTTATCCATTAATTATATTTGTGATTATATTATAAAAAAATCTAAAAATCAATATAACATCTCACTATTAAATTAAATCTTCATTTTTAATTGACATAACTCATACACCGTAATATAATAGTTTCGCCAAAAAAGCTTATAAGGAGGCGAATCTTATGGCATTTGAACATTCACAATTATCAAAAATTGCTACCAATATGTTTAATGACATTTTGGCAGAAATGCAAAAACGGGAGTTCAAATCGGTTAGTATACAACTGCTGCTTTGGGGAATTCTGAATTCTAACACAGAAACTTCTTCATATAGCGAACTGGAAAATTATTTTTACCGTTTAGGCGATTATTTTCCTAGTACCTTAGATGATGCTATCGATATGTTATTCGGTGATTCTGAAGAAGATGATGATGAACCAGATAACAAGAAAAAAAAGAAGTCCAATAAACAACATGCACACTCGAGTGCAACTGATTCTTCAAAAAGAAAGAAAAGTATCTTCCAATTTTTAGGAAAAGCAACTGATAAAAACAAATCTGATTCACAAACAACCAAAAACATCACATTAAAAGGATATGATGAAAATACCATCAAATTTATCGCAGACGAGGAACTCCAAACCGTATTAGACAAGTTGGCAGAAATTATTGAACGCTTTGATGTAAAAGAAATTGAAGTGCTTCACTTCATTTCAGCGCTCTTCATGAGTGATTCTACAATCTTAAAAAAATTTTTGAGAAATA
>JAFXGW010000039.1 GCA_017536685.1 Clostridia bacterium
TAAGAATGCCTGCAAACACGAGTGCTGATGAAATCAAAGCAATTTCACCAGATGGAATATTCCTTTCGAACGGTCCGGGAAATCCTGCCGCAGATAAGCAGATTATCGAAAATATAAAGGCGATGACAGAGCTTTCACTTCCGATTTTCGGAGTATCATTCGGACATCAGCTTCTTGCACTTTCACAAGGGGCAGAAACCGAAAAGCACAGCTATGGCCATAGAGGTGCAAATCAGCCTGTAATTGACCTTGCAAGCGGTAAAACCTATGTTACAGAGCAGAATCACGGTTACATTGTAAAACCAGAAAGCCTTGATGATTCATCATACAGATTAACCCATATCAATGCAAATGATAAAACCTGCGAGGGTATAAAGTATAACAATATAAATGCATTTTCAGTTCAGTTTTATCCTGCCGCACATGGCGGACCTCTTGACACTTCATATTTATTTGATGATTTTGTAAAGAGTATGAACAGTAAGGAGGCAAAGTAATATGCCGCTCAGAAGTGATTTGAAAAAAGTTCTTGTAATCGGTTCAGGACCTATTGTAATCGGACAGGCTGCCGAATTTGACTATGCAGGAACACAGGCATGCCGCGCACTGAAACAGGAGGGACTTGAAGTTGTTCTCATCAACTCAAACCCTGCCACAATTATGACAGATAAATCAATGGCGGATAAAATCTACATTGAGCCTCTTACACTTGACGTTGTAAAAAGAATAATTGAAATTGATTTGAAAAACAAAAAATTAAATCAAGAATGGCAAAATGGAAATTATGATATAACTACTGAAGAAATAGTAATTGAAGAAAATGAAATTGAAAGTGTATATAAAGAAAAAATAAATGAAATTGAAAATAATATTAAAGAAAGAGAAAATTCAAAATTGATTCCAGTATTGTCACTTAATTGTGAACAAAAAGGTGGAACATTTAATTATGATAAATTTAATCCTAATATGGATTGGTATGCAAGTATTTATATTGATGATATGCCATATTATGTTAGAAATTTTGAAAAAACAGAAAAAATTACGGATTATGAATATAGAATTTATACACTATATATGTTGGACGAAGATGTATTAGATGGAAAAAATGAATTCAAAATCACTTTAAAAAATAATAAATTATCTAGTATTGTAAATTGGGTTAATTATATGAATTCTTGGAGAAATGATTGTCAATGGTTTGCAAAAAACAATGATAGTGAAATGATGAAAACACCTAAAATAGAGAATATTGATTTGCCTGGGGAATTCGAAATTACTGTTTCTAAAAATAATATTTTAAATGATAGTGTAATTCTTGATAATCCAGGAATAAAATCTGAATTTAGGAATATTACTCATACTGTTGAAAAAGTTGTTTTGTCTCCAATTCAAACAATTGTAAGAATAAATCATTCAGCTACACAACAGTCATCCAATGCATTTGCAAATAGATATCAAGGAAAACCAAATGTTGAACATTTACCATTAACACGTGAGTATAAAGTTTATGATGATAAAGGTAATGAAATAAGTTGCTTTTCTACAACTAATAAGAATACATTAATATATGCCGATGGAACAAGAGAAGATTATGATTATCACGATGTTCCAAATAAAAAATATAGTAATGCAATTTGGGAAAATATACAATATTTGTTAATTGAAAATGTTAATACAACATTTATTAAAATAGTTCCAGTAGAAACAATTAGAAATCCAATTGATGAAAATGATGAACGTAGAGGAGAAATCTATTATGAAATGGAACCACTAATAATTAATATAAAATAATTGAAATAAACACTTTAGGAATTAAGCAAGTGAACATAAATTCACTTGCTTTTATGATTAGCTAAACAGAGCAAATAATATAAATATCAATAAAAAATGAAATTTTTATACTCAATTTACTAAACAAAAATCTAATTTGTTTAGTAAGTTGTAAATCTTGAAAATACTGGGTTACAGGGATTGGGTATTGATATTGCTGGGTTTGGAGTCACTAAACAAAATTTTAAACTGTGGATAACTGTTTAGTGACTTGTTTAAAAATAGCTCAAAATAAATGAAAATATTTGAAAGTAGTTAAAATAGTAAAAAGGCAAGAAAAGCCAGTTTCAAGCCTTTTCTTCATTTATTCTTGTTTATTTTTGACAACAAAAAAATCCAGTATTTCTACTGGATTTTGGTAGCGACGGTGAGATTCGAACTTACGACCTGCCGGGTATGAACCGGATGCTCTAGCCAACTGAGCTACGTCGCCATTAATTGACAAAAAATATTATAATAGTATTATTCCAATTTGTCAAGTAAAAATACTAAAAAAGTTCATAAATTAATAAAAATGATTATAATTATTGCAATCAAAAAAGCTATTAACAAAGAATGTTAATAGCTTTAAGTATTTCTAATTGATTTATAAAGTGCAAATATTAAATTCATATAAATATTTTTTAATTTACTAATGAAAGTTATATTATTTTGCTTATTTCTTTATAACAAATACAGGTACTTCCATTTCTTCTTTGGTCAATCCGCAATGAGTAGATTTTTTTACTGGTTTTCCTTCTGCTAAAAATGTTTCAAGTCTTATCATGCTTCCTGCAGTTGATAAAGCCATGTAATTTCCGATGAAGTCATCAATTTTTTTATGTTTTTCTCCATATCCTAAGAAATGATATTTATCTAAAAATTCTTCTCTTGTCATTAACCAAAATTCATTTTCAAATACTTTATTGAATCGTTCTACAAATTCATTTCTCATATTTTCTTTAACCCAGAAAGTTAAAACTCTTGATTCTAAGTATGCAGGCATTATTAAACATTCTTGAATTTCTGGATAATCTAATAGGGTATAAGCTTTTTCAATATCCTTATGACCATGATCAGCAGATATGATTAAGATTGTATCATCATCAAAGTTGTTACACATTTCTTCTAACTTATTTTCAGTATCTTTTACAAATGTTTTTACTTCTTCAGAAGTAGTTCCGTATTTATGTAGTAATCCGTCTGGATTATCGCAGTAAGCTAAAATGAATTTTCTGTTTGGCAAATTGCATAAATCTTCTATATTCATTAAAAGTTCATCTATGTTATCTGCATCTATACTACGAAGAGCTCTTCTTTCAGCATATTCAGGTTCGATTTCATAAGCTTTTACATCAGGAGATGCTGATTCAATTTTTTCAAATACGGATTCGTAATTCATAATAGTTTTATAAACATCCATTAAAGGCTTTTTTAATGGTTCTCTCATATAAGACTCGTTATGAGAAAACATATCTAATGCTCTTCCATATTCTTTAAAGTATTGTGACCAAGCAATCCAACCAGTTTCAAAAGGTGGATTTCCAGAATAGTATGTTGTAAGTGCAGCAGTTGTTGTTGATGGATAAACAGATGTTACTAAATCTATCTGATGTTTTTTTAGATAACCATCAGGTGAAATCGGATTTAAAATATGTTCTCCCAGGCCATCTAATACCAAAAATATAACATTTTTATATTGTTTTTCATTTAATATTTGATCTAATTTTTCAGAAGTTTTATGTTTTGTTTCAACATTATAATATTTCAAAATTGAACTTATTGTACCTAATATACAATGATCATAATTAGGCATTATGATATCTTTACGTTCCATAATTAGTTCCTTTCTATATTTAATAATTCTATATTGTGAATGATATAGATTCTATATTTTAACAATAATATATTATACTGTATTTCAATAAATTTCAATAATTTAAATATAATTTAGCTTTTATTTTGTGAAATATAAGTAAAAATAAGATTTTAAGAGGTAGAAAAGTAAAATATAAATTAAAAATATTTTAATCGGTTTAAATATTGATACAAAATTGAAGTTTTATAAGAAGACTAAATTATGCCAAAAGGACCTGCAGTCTGCAGGTCCTCTCAGTCAACGAATGATTTTAGATGTCAGTACGCAACGGGTAGCCGCGGACGAAACCGTCGGTTGCCTTGGTGATGCGCTCGCACAGGAAATCTTGGTTGAGTTTCAGATAGGCATAGATATCATCGAATGTTGCGATGATATTATCCATGAAGGCTTCCTTACGCCAGTTGGTTTTCTCATTAGGAATTCCTTCCATCAGACCGATGATCTGACGCGGGAATTGCCGCTGAACGTAAACGGAAGGATCAGAAACGGCCAGGAGCTTACCAGAAGTTCCTTCTTGGTAACTGAGATACTTGGTGTCTTTCAGTTCCTGGATAGAACGGATTTCCTTCAGGCAGACCATATCCAGATACTTCTGTTCGAAGGGGACACCCCATGCCACGTGAGTGTGGGCGTGAACGATCGAACGCTTGTGACTGGAATAGCCGGAAGGATCAGAACCATGCTCGAAGAAAATAACAGGCTGATTGCCATATACTGCTTTGAGCAGGAATTCGATATCCTTCATAACCTGTTCATATTCTTCCATCTGCTCGTCAGGGATTCGAGCTGCAGACAGGATATGGCCCTTAGGACAAATCATAACCATGCCTTTTTTGAGGCAGCCGTATTCAATCTTGACGAAAAAATTCTCGGATTCGTAAATGATTACATCATTTACTTCGGGAGTCTTCTGATTGAAGATGAACAGAGGAGTGAGCTGGTTGCCGTGACGGTCACGATGCTGGCCAATAGCGCACAGGAAGCAGGAATCATCTGCTGTATTGTGTTTCACTCCAGACTTGAATTCACCGCATTCGATACCATGTTTGTGGCAGAAAGAGATGAAATGTTCGGGACCGAAAATGATGCAAGGGAGCATCAGATGCGGATAGCAGTTGATGGCTTCGCGTGCATGCTTTTTCAGCATGGCGGGAGTTTTGTTGCGGCGCCAGACATCTTCGACTTTAGAAACATCCTCGATGACCTCGATGGCCTCGTAAGAGATGTCGCTCAGACAGTCATCATTCTGAATTATCAAAACGACTTTGTTAGTTGTAATCATAGGGTACCTCCTTGAAGTTGTTTAATATTGGTTGGTTTTGATAATGTTGAGTATATAAAATATGCTCATTTAATTAATTATAACATTTATTGAAAATAAAGTCAAAAACTGTATTAATTATGTATGTATATAAAAAAGAAGCTATTTTAAATAGCTTCTTTTACTAAAAAATAATTTTATTCTTCGTCATCTTTTCCAATCTTTTTTTTGGCTATTGGAATAATGAATTTTTTTCTTTTTTTGGCTTGATCTTTTGGACGTAATTGATTCATACAATCACCAACTTCAGAAATGTTTAAAATAGAATCATCACCAATTACAACTTCTATATTATTTGAATTTTCTTTATTATCAATTTTTTTCTCTTCTTTTTTACTCATTTTTATCACCTCAAAAAATAACCTACAATAAAATTATAACATGAGCATAATATTATGTCAACAAAAAAAGAGAAAAAATATAAAAATTTGAAAATATAGATATGCTATAAATCGCTTAAAATAGAAGAAAAATAGGAGTTTGTGATTGACAAGAACAGAATTTCATGTAATAATAAAAGAATACTGAAAATAGGAGGAAAATAATGGAATTTAGCAAAGAACAATCAATAATTGAAGCAATGCTTTTTGCAGCAGGAAGAGAAGTTTCAGTAAAAGAACTTACAAATGCTTTAGAACTTGGAGCAGAAGATATTGATAAAATTATTTTAAATATGAAAGCTGAATATGAAACTAGAAATAGTGGAATTGAAATCATAAAAGTAAACGATAGTTACCAACTATGTACAAGAAAAGACTATTATGAATATATTTATCCATTATTTGATAACAGATCAAAACCTAATATTTCAAATGCTGCATTAGAAACACTTTCTATAATTGCATATAATCCTAATGTTACAAGAGCAGAGATAGAAGCAATTCGTGGAGTTAATGCAGATGGAACAGTATACAAACTATTAGAATTTGATTTAATTGAAGAAGCAGGAAAATTAGATGCTCCTGGAAGACCAACAATGTATAAAGTTACAAATAAGTTTATGAAAATGTTTGGTATTTCAAGTTTAGATGAACTACCAGATCTTCCAAGATATAAGCTTGATGAAAATGAACAAATTGTAATAGATGAAGTAATGGAGGCTCCAATGCCCGCAAGGGAAGACGAAAATATTGAAAATAAAGAAGAAAATATTGATGAATAGTATAATAAATATTTATTTTTAAATATATTCAGGTCTTCAAAACAATAAATATTTGTTATGCAAAAAATTGGAGGTAAAATTATGGGAAAAGAAGAATTTGTAAAAGAAATAACTAATATAGAAGATAATTTCGCACAATGGTATACAGATGTAGTAAGAAAAGCAGAACTTGCTGATTATACAGATACAAAAGGATGCATAGCTATAAGACCTTATGGATATGCAATTTGGGAAAATATTCAAAATTACGCAGATAAAAAATTTAAAGAAGTTGGTGTAACAAATCTTTATATGCCAGTTCTAATTCCAGAAAGCATGTTAGAAAAAGAAAAAGATCATGTTGAAGGATTTGCTCCAGAAGTTGCTTGGGTAACTATGGGAGGAGGAGAAGAACTTGAAGAAAGACTTTGTATTAGACCTACTTCAGAAACAATGATGTCAACAATGTATGCAAAATGGGTTAAATCATGGAGAGATTTACCAATCCTTGGAAATCAATGGTGTAATGTTTTAAGATGGGAAAAAGAAACAAGACCATTTTTACGTTCAAGAGAATTCTTATGGCAAGAAGGACATACAATTCATGAAACAGCTAAAGAAGCTGAAGAAAGAACATTAATGATGCTTGACATATATGCAGATGTTATAGAAAATCTTTTAGCAATTCCTGTATTAAAGGGAAGAAAAACTAAAAAAGAACAATTTGCAGGAGCAGATGCAACATATACAGTTGAAACAATGATGCATGATGGTAGAGCTCTTCAAGCAGGAACATCTCATTATTTTGGACAAAACTTTACAAAACCATTTGAAATTAAATTCCAAAATAGAGAAGGAAAAGAAGAATATGCTTACCAAACTTCTTGGGGAATTAGTACAAGATTAATAGGAGCTGTTATTATGGCTCATGGAGATAACAGAGGGTTAAAATTACCACCAAGAGTTGCTCCAATCCAAGCTGTAATAGTTCCAATTGCACAACATAAAGAAGGCGTTTTAGAAAAAGTTACTGAAATTTACAATGGGTTAAACAAAAAATTCAGAATGAAATTAGATGATAGAGATAATTATTCAACAGGATTTAAATTCAATGATTGGGAAATGAGAGGAGTACCAGTTAGAATCGAAATTGGTCCAAGAGATTTAGAAAATAATCAAGCTGTTTTAGTAAGAAGAGATAGTGGAGAAAAAGAAGTTGTTGAACTTTCTAAATTAGATGAAAGATTAGAATCTTTATTAGAAGAAATTCAAAAAGATATGTTTAACTGTTGTAAAGAAAGAAGAGTAGAAAAAACAAAAGTTGCTACAACACTTGATGAAATGATTAAATTAATGAACGAAGACCAATGTTTCTTAAAAACAATGTGGTGTGAAGATGTTGAATGTGAAAACAAAATTAAAGAACTTACAGGAGCACATTCAAGATGTATACCATTCGAACAAGAACATTTATCAGACGTATGCCCAGTTTGTGGTAAAAAAGCTACAAAAATGGTTGTATGGGGAAGACAATACTAATATTATAGATAAAATTAAATCATTATTGAAAATTTCAATTTTATGTTTGCGATTATGATTGTTAATATAAAAGCCGTTTTACTTAGTAAAACGGCTTATTTTATGTACTTTAAAGATATTAATAAATATTATGTACAATATTTTATTTCAATTTTTATTACAACTTATATTATAAAATTTTAAAATTTGTATTTTAATTTTATATAGATAATTTCTTTATTTGTCTTACTTCATGATGAAGTTTTATTATATGATCTTGTCTTGCTTTATAAGTTTTTTCGAATTCTTGCAACATAATTGGAATTTTTTCAGGGTCTTCATGAGGTTTTAAGTAACATTTTATTTCTTCTTTATAATATTCACGTTTTCCCTTTGTTAGTGCACCTTGCATTTTAAAGTAATAACGTTGAGCTTCTGAAATTCTTTTAATTTCATCTTTTATAAAATCAACATAATCACTTCTAGCAACAATTTCATATTCCGTATCATCAATAATAACTTTGAAAAGAGCTTTCAAAATATTTTTATCTATTTTTCCAACATTTTGATTAAGCATTCTTTTTAATCCAGTTTTAAAATCCGGTGGGATTGATGGACGAGCATGATCAATTAAAATATTAAGAGCATCAACTACACCAATATGAGTTTTATATTGACGTTTAGCTGTTATTGCTTCAAATTCATCAGCTACACGTATTATTTGTGCTTCATAAGGGATATCTTTTTCCCAAAGCTTATTTGGATAACCAGTTCCATCTAAAGATTCATGATGATATAAAGCACCAGCTGAATATGGACGAAGTTTTAAATCGTTCATACAAATTTTATATCCGATTGTTGTATGTGTTTTCATAACTTCATATTCTTCATCAGTTAATTTTGAAGGCTTTTGAAGAATTGCTGGTGGAATAAAGATTTTTCCAATATCGTGCAAATATGCACAAGTAGTGCAATATAAAGTAAAACCTTTATCCATTCTTAACAATTCACAAAGTCTACATGTGATATTGGCAACATTTTCTGTATGTCTTCTTGTATAAGCATCAAGGCTATCAAGTGTTTTTAATTGATAACGAATGCTTTCGTCTAAATTATATGATTTAATAGTGGTACTATTATAAAAATCAAATTCTTCTTTCATTAAATTCTCCTCATACGTATACTTATAAATATTGTATATCTTAATGTTTTTTTGGTCAAGGCTTTATTTGTGTTTGTAAATAAAAATTAATTAAAATGAAAAACTTGAAAAAACAATAAAAATATAATATGATGATAACTGTTAAAAAAGAAAAAAGAGGGATAGAAAATGTATTTAAAACGTTTAGAAATGTATGGTTTTAAGTCTTTTGCTGATAAAACAGTATTAGAGTTTATGCCTGGTTTAACCACAGTAATTGGACCAAATGGTTCTGGAAAAAGTAATATATCAGATTGTATTAGATGGGTTTTAGGAGAACAAAGTCTAAAATCTTTAAGAGGTGCAAAATCTGAAGACATAATTTTTGCTGGAACTCAAAATAGAAAACCTTTAGGATATGCAGAAGCATCTTTAGTACTTGACAACTCAGATTCTAAATTGCCAATTGAATTTAATGAAGTAATAGTAACAAGACGAATTTATAGAACTGGTGAGTCTGGATATTTTATAAATAAAACACCATGCAGATTAAAAGATGTTTTAGAACTTTTCATGGATACTGGTATTGGTAAAGATGGGTATTCTATAATAGGACAAGGAAAAATAGATGAGATTTTAAGTAATAAATCTGAAGATAGAAGACGAATTTTTGAGGAAGCAGCTGGTATTGTAAAATACAGAGTTAGAAAAGTAGAATCTGAGAAAAAGTTAGAGCAAACAAAATTAAACTTACTTAGAATAAATGATATTATTTCTGAAATTGAAAATAATATTGGACCATTAAAAAGTCAATCTGAAAAAGCTAAAAAATATTTAAGTTTAAGAGATGAATTGAAAAATATTGAAGTAGGACTTTTCTTATATAACATAGAAGATTTCAAGAAACAAACTGAAGAGATAATAGAAAATATTGATCTTCTAGATACACAAAAAGTAAAGGAAGAGGAAGTATTTAATAGATTTCAAACAGAAAAAGAAGAATTAAAAATTGCAATTGATGCTTTAATTGAAGAAATTGAAAGAGTTCAAAATTTAGGATTTGAAGGAAATCAAAAGAAAGAACAATATAATAGTGAAATTGGAATTGCAAGGGAAAGAATTTCTAATAATACAGAAAACTATGATAGATATGCTATTGAAATTGAAGAACTAGAAAATAGAAATAAAGAGCTTGAAAATGAGAAAAATTTAAAACAAGAAAAGAAAAAGAATCTTTATACAAATAAAGAAAAATTTGAAAATGAATTAAAAGAAAAAGAAGCAGAACTTGAAAAATACTCAAAAACATTATCAGATAAAGAAATTGAAATTGAAAGTAAAAAGAAAATAGTTCAAGATAATACTGATAATAGATATGAAATTATAGCAGAAATAAACACCGAAAAAGCGAACTTTGATAACTTTATAAAAAGAGAAAATCAATTAAAATCTGAAATTCAAGAAACGATTTCAGAACTTGACTTGTCAAGAGCTAATAAAGAAGAATTATCTAAAGCTTTTTATTCCTTAGAAACTAGTAAAAATTCTATAACAAAAGAAATTGATAGTATGAGAGAGGAAAAAGATAAAAGTTCAGAAAAATTAAAAGAATTCGATATTAGAATTAATAGCTATCAATCTGAATATAGAATAAAAGAAGCTAGACATAGATTTTTAGTTGAAACAGAAAAAGAAAAAGAAGGTTATAGTAAAAGTGTTAAAGCTTTATTAGAAGCCGTAGAAAAGAAAAATACAGTATCTAAAGGTGTTCATGGAGTTTTAGCAAATTTAATATCTGTTGACAAGAAATATGAAACTGCAATTGAAATGACACTTGGTCCTACAATCCAAAATATAGTTACTGATTCGGAAGATGAAGCAACAAAACTTGTAAATTATTTAAGAGATAATAATTTAGGAAGAGCTTCATTCTTACCAATAACATCTGTTAAAGGTCAAAAGGTAACAGGAGTAAACACAAAAGGAATAAATGGTGTAGTTGGTATTGCTTCTGATTTAGTAATCACAGATAAAAAATATGAAGGCATAGTTTTAAATTTACTTGGAAGAACAGTTATTGTTGAAGAAATTGAAGATGCAGTAAAACTAGCAAAACAAAATTCTTACAAATTTAAAATTGTTACTTTAAAAGGTGATGTTATAAATCCATCAGGTGCTATTAGTGGTGGGTCTGTTGCTACCAAAACAGTTAGTATTTTAGGTAGAGGAAAAGAAATTAAATCCTTAGAAAAGGAACTTGTTGAAATTGAAAAGAAAATAGCAAAAGCAGAAAAAGAAAAACAAGATTATGAAGAAAGTATTTCAGAAATTTTAGAAAAATTCGAAATAAAACAAAAAGAAGCTCAAGAACTTGAAATTACTTATGCTACTGAAAAACAAAAAATTGATAACTTCGATTTAGAGATTTTAAAATTAGATGCTAAACTTGCAAAATTAAGAAAAGATAAAGAAGATTTAGGAAAAGAAAAAGAAATAAATACTCAAAAACAACATGAGTTAAATAAAAAAGTTGAAGAAATAGACAAAGAAAATGAAGAACTTGGAAAGGTTATTGAGGAATTCACAAATTTAAATAAAGATAATCAAAAATACATAGATGATTTGAATTTTGATATTACAAATTTAAAAATTTCAGTATCATCATTTGATGAAAGTGAAGTTTCAATTAATGAAATGGTTGAAAGAATTGAAACTGATATTCAAAACAATTTGTCAAGTATAACTAATAAAAGAGAAATAAGAGAAAAAATCTTAGTAGACAATAGTGAGCTTGAAGAAAAGGTTAAAGAAATTAAAGTAAAAATCGAAGAATTAGAAAAAGAAATTTTAGGTAGTACAGACAAAGTAGAAAAATTAAAACAAGAAAGAATAACAAAAAACGAAAAGTTAACAAATTTAGAGACAGAACTTGAAGAACAAATAGAAAAAACAGAAACAATTAAAAATCAAATTTCAAAATTAGATTTGAAAAAATCAAAAATAGAATTAGAGTTAAATCAAGTTATAAACAAGATGTGGGAAGAATATGAATTAACACCAAATAATACAGGAGATATTAAAAAGTCAGAAAAACCACATGAAGTTCAAAAACAAGTAAACTCAATAAGAAGTCAAATTCGTGAACTTGGAAGTGTAAATATTGATGCTATCCAAGAATATAAAGAAATGAAAGAAAGATATGACTTTATGAGTGAACAAAGGTTAGACTTAGAAGAATCTAGTAATAAACTAAAAAAAGTTATTAATGAAATGACAGACACTATGAAAAAACAATTTGCAGAGCAATTCAAAATTATTAATAAAAATTTTGGAGAAGTATTTGCAGAATTGTTTGGTGGTGGAAAAGCAGAATTAATATTAGCAGATGAAGAAAACATTCTAGAATGTGGAATTGAAATAGAAGTTCAACCACCTGGAAAGAAACTTCAAAATATGATGCTTTTATCTGGTGGAGAAAGAGCTTTTACAGCAATTGCATTACTATTTGCAATATTAAAAATAAATCCAGCTCCATTTTGTGTTTTAGATGAGATTGAGGCAGCACTTGATGATGTTAATGTATACAGATTTGCAGAATATTTAAAGAAATTTTCAAAAGATTCTCAATTTTTAGTAATAACACATAGAAAAGGAACAATGGAAGCTGCAGATACTGTTTATGGTATAACAATGGAAGAAAAAGGTATTAGTAAACTTTTATCAATGAAATTAAAATAGTTTATAAATTACAAAATGTTATAAAAAGTTAAAAAGAAATTAATATATTTTATAAATCGTTTTCTTGCTGGTCAGGTAATGATTAAAAAGTTTTAACGCTCAAAATTCGTTAGCTAACTTTTTAATCAAAAGCTTCGCTTACCTTCCCGGTCCTGCGCGTCAACTTTTTATAAAATATATTAATTTCTTTATATATATAATAAAAAATTGATAAGTTATTTTTGGCGTATTTTTTGGGATGATGTATCATAAAATATATAAAAACAGTATTAAAAAAACACAAAAAGTACCACTTTTTGGAAATGTGACAAAAATCGACAAGGTAGTAAAAAAGAGTAAAAAAGAGAAAAAAAGAGCGATAAAAAGTAAAAATTGGTTTTATACTAACTCAAAAAGAAAAATTTAATTTAAAAACGATTAAAATTGAATTAGGAGAAAAAATTAGATTGAACTGATGTTACTTTTGTAGTATAATAGAACCTAGTGACGCAATTTTTAAACTGAAAAAGGAGAGTGAATTTTATTTTAATAAATTGGGTTAAATATTATACAAAAGAAGCTATGAAAACCCTAAAATTAATAACTATTGGTTCTGCTATAGTAATAACTGTAGTATGTATAAAATACAGACCTGTATATAAAGTCACAATATCAGGTGAAACAATTGGTTATATTGAAAATAGAGAGTTAATTGAAAAGAAAATAGAAAAATATATAGATAGTACAGAAGGAAATATTGCTTTTAGAGAAATAGCAGTGTTACCTGAGTACGAATTTAAATTAGTAAATAGGGATAAAAATGTAAATAATCAAGATGTTATGCTTGCAATAGAAAACTTGACAACTACAACATATAAATTCTATGCTGTAACTTCAGATGGAGAACAAAAAGCTGTAGTATCAAGCAAGGAAGAAGCTGAAAGCATAATAAATGAAATAAAAACAGACCTAAACAAGGATGTTGATTTAAAATTAGGTATAGTTGAAGTTTTTAAAGAGAATAAATCAGAAGTAAGTAACAAAGAAACTGCAACAAATATCTTAAAAGAATTTAAAGTAGCTAAAGTAACTGAATATGAAAATAAAAAAGCTGAAGAAGCCAAAAAGAAAGCAGCAGCTAGAGCTAAAAGTTTTGCCAGTGTTGCAACTTCAGCACCGACAGGTAATCTAAATGGTTTAGCACTAGCAATTCCTGTAAACGGAACAGTATCTTCAAGATTTGGTTCTAGAGGAGGTTCAAGATCTAGTATTCATACAGGTCTTGATATATGTACTTCTTCAGGAACAGGAATTAGACCAGTTGCAGCAGGAACAGTAGTTTATTCAGGATATAAAGGTTCTTATGGTAATTTACTTATCATAGATCACGGAAACGGAGTTCAATCTTACTATGCTCACTGTAGTGCATTATATGTGGCTGCGGGGCAACAAGTTGGAGCTGGAACAACAATAGCTGCAGTAGGTTCAACAGGTAATTCAACAGGACCACACTTACACTTAGAAATAAGAATAAATGGAAATCCTGTAAATCCACAAAATTATATATATTAAAAATTAAACGCTATCATTTTGGTAGCGTTTTTTGTATATTCTTATTACAAAAAAAATACTTAAAATACAACTATATTTTTTTATTGTTGTATGGTATAATGTGTTGGCAAAATAAAACAATTTTGGAGGAAGTTATGGTAAAAGAAAAAGAACCTCAAAAACAGATAGTAGAAGTAAAAAAAGAGAAAAAGCAAAATAAAAAAATTAATTTCAAAAGTATTGACAAGAACTTTATAATTTCTCAAATTTTTTATTGGATTTTTGTTGCAGTAACAATCTTTTATTTTAGAGAAGCTGTGTTTGAAACAAAAGTATTAATAAAAAACATATTATTGGTTGCAACTTTAATAATGGCTGTTGCAGTTGATGTTATTTTAGTAATATTTAATAAAAAAGAAATTGAATATCACAAACAATTTATAATATTAGCACTTGCATTTGGATTATTTTATTTTCTTGCAACGCCATTTCCAAATGGAACAGATGAAGGCTCACATTTTTTAAGAGTATTTAAATTATCTACAAAATATACAAGTTTAAGTTTTGAAGAAGATAGTTTATTTCCACCTGCTTTCCAAAAAGCAATGGATTATAATAACAATCGAGATATGACTTATGAAAATTATGCAAATGAGTTTGAAGCATTTAGTATGAACTCAGAAGAAAGAAGAGATCTAATTGGTTATTATTGGAATATAAAATTATATTCACCACTTCAATATATTCCTCAAATAATAGGAGTAACAGCAGGTAGAATTATTAGTGATAATGTTGTTATAATAGGAATGTGTGGAAGAATAACAGGTTATATTTTCTGGCTTGCTCTTTGCGCGTATGCGATAAAAATAATGCCAAATAAAAAAATGTTCTTAACAATTCTTTGTTTATTACCAGTAAATATTTTTTCAGCGGTATGTATTTCAGGTGATACTGTAACCAATGCGGTATGTACATATTTTATTGCATTTATTTATAGAAAGGTCTACTTAAGAGAGAAACTAACAAAGAAAGAACAAATAATTGCTACAATAACAGCGTGTATGATTGCTCTTTGTAAGATTGTGTATTTACCATTTGTTACTTTAGTTTTGTTATTAAAATACGAAAATTTTGAAAATAAAAAAGATTGGAAAAAATTTGTTATTATATTAATAACCTTAAGTGTAATAGTAGGATTTGGATGGCTTGTAATAGGAAGTATGAATTTAGCAAGCTCAAATGAAGCTTCAGGTGATCAATTAAAATTTATTTTAAATCATCCATTTGAATATATACTTGTAATTTTAAATACAATGACAGCTAAAGGAGCTCAATTTATTTATCAATTATGCACAGGTGATGAATTAATGTGCCATGCAAAAACAACAGTATATCCAATAATTTCATATATTTATAGCATAATATTATTTTTATCAGTATTTATGGAAGAAAAGAAAGAAAAAATAGAATTAAATTTAGTGAGAAAAATTTGGATTTTCCTTATAATGTTTGGAACAGGATTGTTAATTTGTACAGCAATTTATATCCAATGGACTTCGCTTTGGGAAGTAGGAAAAGACAGTATTTTAGGAATACAAGGAAGATATTTTATACCAGTTGCAGCGCTATTAATATTCTTTATAAATAAATCAAAATTTGAAACAAATCCAAAAACATTAATGAATATATTAATAATTATGCAAATGCCAGTTATATGTCAAATAATGAATGTATTTGTATAAAATAAGTTATGGAGAAATTTGTTTTATCAGTAACAATTATATATGAGAAAATAACACCAAACAGAAGTTGAGATAATCAACAAATGTAAGGTGTTATTTTTGTAAATATGAAGAGACACTAAAGTTAATATATAAGATATTATTTATATTGTAAAAATATTGTTATAATATTGTAAGAAAAGTATAATTGATTATTTGGGTAAATATTAATATAATGTATATGTAAATTTATATTTTTAATTTGGGAGGAACTAATGTATAAAATTAAAAATTTATTAAATAATGAAAATGTAAATACTATTGACAAAAAAGAAGGAATGAGAGTCTTAGAATATGTGACAGATTTAAGTGTTAACCCAAATTCAGCAGTTACATCTTATTTTGCTCATAAAATGAATGTAAGAAAAAGACAAGTATTAATTGAACTTAATAATAATGAATATACACTTAGTGCAGGTGCAATGCAATGGACATTAGGAAACATTGAAATTAGTAGTGATGTAAAAGGTGTTGGAGATCTTTTTAAAAAGAGTATAAAAGGTGCAGTGACAAAAGAAGCAGCAGTTAAGCCTAAATATAGAGGTACTGGTGTTTTAATGTTAGAACCAACATATAGACATATAATTTTAGAAGATATGTCTGAATGGCCAACAGGAATTGTTCTTGATGATGGAATGTTTTTAGCATGTGAATCATCAGTACAACAACAAGTTGTTATGAGATCAAACGTATCCTCTGCTCTATTTGGAAATGAAGGATTATTTAACTTAAAGTTAGTTGGAAATGGAATTGTTGCTTTAGAAAGTTATGTTCCAAGAGACGAGCTTATTGAAATAACATTAGAAAATGATGTATTAAAAATAGATGGAAACTTTGCTGTTGCTTGGTCTGGCTCATTAGAGTTTACAGTTGAAAAGTCAACAAAAAGTTTAATTGGTTCAGGAATGTCGGGAGAAGGCTTGGTAAATGTTTATAGAGGTTCTGGGAAAGTTCTTTTAGCGCCAGTAAGTGGACAAGCGATGAATCAAAGATCAGGTAATAATCCACCACCAACAGGAACAGGTGGTGCTACACCAGGCTCTGTAGCTGGAGCTGCCTTGGGCGGATTAATTAATGCATTAAGTTAATAATTTATCATTTGTGTAACATTAATCAATTTTATTGACAAAAAAAGTAATTTAATATAATAATATTTTAAGTTGAATATTGTTTAAGGAGAAAAGAAAATGGAAAATAATGAAAATGTAAGTGGAAAAAATAGATTTACAACATTAATGTTATGTTGGTTTTTAGGATTTTTTGGAGTACATCGTTTATATGCTGGAAAGATTGGTTCAGGATTTTTAATGGCATATGGTACTATTGTAACATTATTAATATTACTAGTTAATGTACCAATAGGATTAATGTGTTTAATAGCAATGATTGGTTTAATTGTTAATGACTTTGTTGTTATAGCATTTGGACAATTTTCAGATT
This sequence comes from Clostridia bacterium, assembly GCA_017536685.1. GTDB lineage: Bacteria > Bacillota > Clostridia > TANB77 > CAG-508 > Scatovivens. The sequence continues at coordinate 17,299 of JAFXGW010000039.1, forward strand.
GCTATGGAAAATGTATTTGTGATGATACAGTAAGATCATAAAATTAAATGTAGAGCAGAATATCTGCTCTATTTTTGTAATTATTTGAATAATATTTAGTGTAGTTAATAATTTTGATATGAACTAAAATAAAAGTTTAACTTTTATCTAAAAAATCGCTATATTCGGCGATTTTTTTCTTGTCTTTTTTTGAATTTCATTATATAATAAAACATTATATGAAGGGAGTTGAAGCGCATGGCTATCAGTAAAGATGAAGTTATTCATATTGCAAAACTTGCATGCTTAAATCTTTCAGAACAAGAAATTGAAGGATATACAAAAGATATGCAAGAAATTTTAGAATTTGCAAATAGAATAAACAAAGTAAACACAGATGGACTTAATGAAACAATTGCAGCGAATGAAAAATGTAATGTATTAAGAAAAGACGAGGTTTTAAACTTCGCAAATAGAGAGCTATTATTACAGAATGCTCCAAGTCAAGATGAAGGAATGTTTAGAATTCCAAAAGTATTGAATTAGAAATGTGGAGAAAAATATGAATATAGGTATTGATATAGATGATACAATTTCAAACACGTATGAGACTTTGTTACCATATTTAGAAAACTATATAAAAAATACTTTGGGCAAAGAATTTAATAATCAGGAAAGTAAAATAGATTATTATAAAATCCAGGAAAGATATGGACTTACTCAAGATGAAGAAAATAAGTTTTGGGAAGAATATTATATAAAAATTATTGAAAGTGTTATTCCAAAACCATTATCAGTAGAAACAATAAAAAAAATAAGAGAAAAAGGACACAAAATTTATTTAGTAACAGCTAGATTTGAAAATCCTCTTGTTAATATTGTGGCTATTACAGAAAAATGGCTTAAGGCAAATAGTGTAGAATATGATAAATTGATTATAAATTCTCATAATAAACTAGAAATTGCAAAACAAGAAAATATAGATATATTTTTAGATGATAGTATTAGAAATTGTGAAATGATTTCAAGTGGAAATATAAAAACATATATGATATTAACACCAAACAACGGATTTTATGAAAATGGAAAAATAGAAAAAGTTAATTCATGGAATGAATTTTATGAGAACATTAAGGAGGTAATTTAATTGGAACTTTATGAATATACAGTACATGAACTTGTAGAAATGCTTGAAAAAGGTCAAACAACATCAGAAGAAATTACAAAAAGTTATTTTGATAGAATAAAAGAGATTGACCCTAAAGTTAAAGCATATGTTTCTACTTTAGAAGATGAAGCAATAGCTAAAGCTAAAAAAGTAGATGAAGACAGAAAAGCTGGAAAGCCAGTTTCAAAATTTGCAGGCATTCCAATAGGAATAAAAGATAATATGTGCATTACAGGAACTAAAACAACATGTAGTTCTAAAATGTTAGAAAATTTTGTTGCTCCATATGATGCAACAGTTATTGAAAAATTAAATAAAGAAGATTTAGTATACCTTGGAAAACTAAATATGGATGAATTTGCTATGGGAAGTTCTACAGAACATTCTGCATTTTTTCCAACAAAAAATCCATGGGATTTAGATAGAGTGCCAGGTGGTTCTTCAGGAGGAAGTGCAGCAGCTGTAGCAGCTGATATTGCACCTTGGACTTTAGGAAGCGATACTGGTGGAAGTATTCGTCAACCAGCATCACTTTGTGGTGTAGTAGGGTTAAAGCCTACTTATGGACTAGTTTCAAGATATGGATTAGTTGCATTTGCATCGTCTTTAGATCAAATTGGTCCATTAACAAAAGACGTTACAGACGCAGCGATGCTTTTAAATTTAATTGCTGGACATGACGAAAAAGATTCAACATCAATAGATTTAGGAGAAAAAGATTACACTAAAGCTCTAGTAAATGATGTAAAAGGAATGAGAATAGGTATTCCAAAAGAATATCTTGGAGAAGGTATTAATGAAGAAGTAAAACAAGCAATATTAGATGTCGCAAAAAAATATGAAGAAATGGGTGCTATAGTTGAAGATTGTTCTTTTGAAGTTGGACAATATGCTACATCTGTTTATTATATAATTGCTGACGCAGAAGCTAGTTCAAACCTTGGAAGATTTGATGGAATTCGTTATGGATATAGATCTGAAAAATATGATAATTTAAAAGATATTTATAAAAATTCTAGAAGTGAAGGCTTTGGACCAGAAGTAAAAAGAAGAATTATGATTGGTACATATGTCCTTTCTTCAGGATATTATGATGCTTATTACAAAAAAGCACAAAAAGTTAGAACTGTTATAAAAAATGCTTATGATGAATTATTTGGAAAATATGATTTATTATTAACTCCAACATCACCAACAACAGCATTCAAAATGGGTGAAAAGTCAAATAATCCATTAGAAATGTATTTAGCAGATATTTGTACAGTTCCTGTAAATATTGGTGGTGTACCTGCAATAAATGTTCCATGCTCTTTAGATAGCCAAGGAATGCCAATTGGTTTCCAATTAATAGGAAAATCTTTTGATGAAGAAACAATTTTAAGAGCTGCTTATAGCTATGAACAAAATACAAACTTTAGACAAAACAAACCAACATTTAAAGGAGGTAATAGCTAATGGCAAGAGAAGATTATGAAATAGTAATAGGATTAGAAGTTCACTGTGAGCTTTCTACAAAAACCAAAATATTCTGCTCATGTTCAACAGAATTTGGTGGAGAACCAAACACACATTGTTGTCCAATATGTATGGCAATGCCTGGAACTTTACCAGTTTTAAACGAAAAAGTTGTTGAATATGCAGTAAAAGCAGGCTTGGCTACAAATTGTAGTATAGAAAAAAATAGTAAAAATGATAGAAAAAATTATTTTTATCCAGATAATCCAAAATCATATCAAATTTCTCAATTCGATAAACCACTTTGCTACGATGGACATGTAACAATTGAAACAGAAGATGGAGAAAAAGAAATTAGAATTGAAAGAATTCATATTGAAGAAGATGCTGGAAAATTAAATCATGATGAATATGGAAGAGGAAGTTTTGTTGATTTAAATAGAGCTGGTGTTCCACTTATTGAGGTTGTTTCTAAACCTGATATGAGAAGTGCAAAAGAAGTTGAAAGCTATATGAGAAAATTAAAATCAATTTTTGAATATATTGAAATTTCCGATTGTAAAATGCAAGAAGGTTCTTTAAGAGCAGACGTAAACGTATCTGTTAGAAAAAAAGGAGCTTCAGAATTTGGAACAAGAACAGAAATGAAAAATATGAACTCATTCAGAAGCATTGTAAGAGCTATAGAATATGAAGCAGAGAGACAAATAGAAGAAATTGAAGCTGGAAATAAAATAACTCAAGAAACATTAAGATGGGACGATGTATCTGGAAGAACTTTCTCAATGAGAGATAAAGAAGATGCTCAAGATTATAGATATTTTCCAGAACCAGACTTAGTTGCTTTAAAAGTATCTGATGAATATATTGAAAATATTAGAAAATCTTTACCAGAGCTTCCAGAAAGCAGAAGAAAAAGATATATTGAAGAATATGAATTAACAGAAAAAGCAGCAAACTTCGTAACAGGTTCAAAATATTATTCAATATTATTTGAAGAATCAATCAAAGTTTGCAACAATCCAAAAACAGTTGGGAACCTAATAATGTCTGACATTGCTAGAATTTTAAATGAAAGAGAAGAAGAACCAGAAGATTTAAAATTTGGTGGATCAGAACTTGGAGAATTAGTAATATTAATAGACAAAGGAACAATTAGTTCTGCAATTGCTAAAAAAGTTTTAGAAGAATTATTTAACGAAGTTAAAATGCCAAGCAAAATAATCGAAGAAAAAGGGTGGATACAAATTTCTGATGAAGGAGCAATAAAAGAAGTTGTAATGAAAATATTAGAAAACAACCCTCAATCAATTGTGGACTATAAGGCTGGAAAAGATAGAGCATTAGGTTTCTTAGTAGGACAAGCAATGAAAGAAACAAGAGGAAAAGCAAATCCTCAAATGTTAAATAAAATGTTCTTAGATGAATTAAATAAGTAAGAATTTTAATATCGCATTATAAAAATTGATTAAATACAGAGATATTAATAGGGAAATCCACAAATTGAGAATGATTTGTGGATTTTTGCTGTAATAATTATAATTTTGATGTGAAATTACAAATTTAGACAACGATTTAATTTTAGCTATTGAGATTTTGAAAATATAATTTGAAAGTTTAAGATATTTTATATAGAAAATATTAATACAAAATATAAATTATAGACAAATTAGGTTTGGTATGATAGTATTTAGAAAAAAGAATGGGAGATAATTATGGATAAATCAAAAGTTTATTTTACAGATTTTAGAGCAAGACCAGGATATAACTTACTTCAAAAATTACAAAAATTAATTAAAACAGCAGGAATAGAAAATATAGATTTTAATAATAAATATGTTGCAATAAAGCTTCATTTTGGAGAACCAGGAAATTTAGCTTTTTTAAGACCTAATTATGCAAAAGCGGTTGCAGATGTAGTTAAAGAATTAGGAGGAAAACCATTTTTAACAGATTGCAATACTTTGTATGTTGGTGGAAGAAAAAATGCACTTGATCATATTGATGCTGCCTATCTAAATGGTTTTACACTATTTTCAACAGGATGTCATGTTATTATAGCAGATGGATTGAAAGGTACGGATGAAGTTTATGTTGACATAGATGGTGAATATGTAAAAACAGCTAAAATTGGTAGAGCTGTAATGGACGCAGATATTGTAATTTCGTTAAATCATTTTAAAGGACATGAAGCTGCTGGATTTGGTGGGGCTATAAAAAATATTGGTATGGGATGTGGATCTCGTGCTGGAAAAATGGAAATGCATAGTTCAGGAAAACCAAAAATAATTGAGAGTAAATGTAAAAAATGTAAGCAATGTCAAAAAATATGTGCACATTCTGCTATATCTTATGATGAAAATGGAATTGCAAAAATTGACTATTCTAAATGTGTTGGTTGCGGAAGATGCATAGGAATTTGCAATTTTGATGCTATTAAATCACCTAATGATGAAGCGTGTGATATATTAAATAAAAAAATGGCAGAATATGCATTAGCTGTTGTAAAAGATAGACCACAATTCCATATTAGTTTAATCTGTGATGTATCTCCAAATTGTGATTGCCATGCTGAAAATGATGCTCCAATTGTTCCTAACATAGGAATGCTTGCATCTTTTGATATGGTTGCTTTAGATAAAGCATGTGCAGATTTAGTAAATAAGCAAACAGCATTTGAAAATAGCAACTTAGGAGAAAACATGAAAAAATTTGACAATTCATACTTAGACAAATTAAGAGGCGATAGATTTATAATAAATCACCCAGAAACAAATTGGGAGTCTCAAATACATCATAGCGAAAAAATTGGACTAGGTACATCTGAGTATGAATTAATTGAGATAAAATAATTTACTTAAGAAGGAGAAAATTATGAAAATATTAATGGGAACCAAAAATCCTGGTAAAATAGAGGGAGCAAAGCAAGCTTTTGAAAGATATTTTGATAATGTAGAGATTGAAGGAATACCAGTTAGTTCTGAAATTGGAGACCAACCATTAAATGAAGATATTTATAACGGAGCCAAAAATAGAGTAAAGAACTTAAGAGAATATGCTAAAAATAATAATATAAAAGCAGATTTCTTTGTTGCAAGCGAAGCTGGAATAACCAATCTTATTGGTGGATGGATTGATATAAATATGGTAGTTATAGAAAATGCAGAAGGGGTAGAAAGTATTGGGACAAGTCAAGGTTTCCCTATACCAGAAAAATATGTAGATGAAATAAAAGCTACAGAGCTTGGAAAAGTAATGGATAAAATCTTTTCAGGAGAAAAACTTGGAAATGGAAAAGGTGGAATAAATTATTTAACTAAAGGCGAAGTTACAAGAATTGAACTGACTAAAAATGCATTTATAATGGCATTAACTACTTTTGTTAATGGTGAAATTTGGAAATAATAAAATGTATAATAATTATTGATAAAAGCAGTACTTAATACTTGAATTTTATTCCATAATAATTATAAAAGGAATTTATGAATATAGTTTAGAAATGTTGACATAATAACGGTTTTCTTGTAAAATATTAGCGGAGGAAATTTATATGAACAGGAAAATTTTGGGAAAATTATTAATAATCTTACTATTGATTACTATAGCAGTAAACAATGTTAGTTATGCTATAAATATTAATAAAGAAAACTTTAAAAAAGCGCTTATGCATATTTTTGCAAGTAGTATAAAAATTTTAACAGAAAGCAAAACTGAAGGATTTAGTGGATCATTTTCAACTACATATAATGCACCAACTGAAATTAAAATTGAAGAAGATAAAATTTTATTAAAAGAAATTGGTGAAGTAGATGGCGAGACAAAAGAGTACACTATGGAAATAGATTATGCTATAGAAAACAATATGGTTGAATTTTCTATGGAAAGCGATGTAAAAGAATATCTTGCTGTGGCTGGAAAAGATGAAAATCCAGGATTGGCTATGATTGGATTAGTATTTTTACATAATAATTCAATGACTGCTAGTTATTTAGCTGTTGCAGATTATTTAAAAATAGATTTAAATACAGCAGCAACTTACTTTACTCAATGTGCTAATGAAAATACTACAAAAGACCCAGAAACATCTGATGAAGAGTCAGATGAATATAATGAAACAACAATTTGTGACCTGTATACAAGAAATTTATATTACAATGAAACAAATGGACTAGTAAAATCTTCTATTAAAATAAATATTACTGAACTTGAAAAAGTCAATAGTTCATTATTAGACGAATCAGTAAAAACAACAATTGAATTTATAAATGAGTATAAAGAACCAGGGTCAGAAAATGATAATGAAAACACAAACAATACTGTTAATAATTCAGTAAACAATAGTGTAAATAATACTACAAATGAAGTTAATAATGCAGTAAACAATGTAGTAAATAATGCTGTAAATAATACAACAAATAAAGTTGATAACAAAACAGTAAATAATATTGAAAACAACACAACAAACAAAACTGTTAATAAAAATATTACCAATAATTCAAATTCTAAGCCAGCAGATAATACAACAAGCAATAAAATAATTCCTGCTGCGGGCTCTGAAACAGTATATTATATATTAATTAGTTTGGTAGTAATTAGTTTGTTAATATATGTAAAATTAAGAAAATATGATGATGTAAAATAATTATATGTAAGATATAAAATAAAAGTAGATGTAAAATCTACTTTTATTTTTTTTATGTATATATAAGTACCCGTTGAAGAGCTTTTAGTCGAAAAAGTTTATCCCATGATACAAAATATGCTTTTAGCTTTAAGTAAATTTCAAATTACTTATAGGAAATAAAATTTGACAACAATTTATGTATAAATCAACAAATAAACTCCAGATTCATATTATATATTGATTAAAGAAATCAATATATAAATGAAAGGAGTTTTTTTATGGCAAAAATTTTAGTTTATAATAATAATACAAATAGAATGGAAACATATTTTAGAGGTGAAAATCAAGCAATGCCTTATAATTCAAATAGAACTTTAACAGTAGGAGAATTTAGAGGGTCTAGTAAGTCTGGATTATTATGGACTGACAGGAGAGCAATGGAAGCTTGGAATAGCTTTAGATATATTTATGGAAGACCAATTTTTGTTGGTTTTGCATTTAAAAGACCATGGGAAGGAGGACATAGTAATCTTTCACAACACTATGCTGGCCTTGCTTTTGATGCAGGGCAAAATTTAAATGCAAATGAAAGAAATCAAATGAGAAATTTAGCGATAAATTCTGGAATATGGAATTATGTTGAACCAGAGAGTCTTACACCTAGATGGGTACATTTTGACGAAAGACAAGTGGCTTTTGGATATCCATTATTAAGGCAAGGAAGTAGAGGAGTATATGTTTGTATTTTGCAAGATGGATTAACAACTTTAGGTTATAATACAGGAGGATTAGATGGTGTATTTGGACAAAGAACTAGAGAATCTGTTTTAGAATTTCAAAGAAGAAATAATTTAACCCAAGATGGATTAGTTGGAACAAATACATGGAATGCAATTCAGAGTCAAGTTGTTGGAAAAGGAGCCTCAGATACAACTATTTTACCTAATTAGTAATAATATTATTATACTTTGAGAAAACCCTATATGACGGATTTAGTAAAATAAAATTATTGAAATATAAAGCTGACCGTGCTATAATTTCTCTATGACTCAAAAAGGAGGGAACACTATGAGCGTAGCTCGTGGTTATTTGAGGCTTGCTAAGCGGTATGAAATTCGAATGAAATATATCCATAAATATATGGTGAAAAATCGAAATTTTCATATTACTCAATTGAGGGAAGCTATTGGATGTGTAGAACGATTACTAGACATTTCGTACGAAGAACTTGAGAACTGGTCAAACTCTATTCAGGCACTTTATGAAACAGATGAATTTGACAACATATTCGAGCGAGTTGAGCTCATATTTTTCAAAATGTTTGTCAATTGGCGCTATGATCAAACCTTGAAAGAGATTACTGTTGCAGAAGAGGCTAAAAGGAGATTGAAAAATGTTTTAAATAAGCTTGAAGTACTAAATTGTTTCTAAGAGTAGTTAACACATCAGATTTGGAATTCCAAAGAACAAGAAAATCACAGTTTAGAAATAAGCTGTGATTTTTTGTATATATTAGTTATATAATATTATGTTGGAGAAATTAACAAAGGTCACCATAAAAAGTAAAATTCGTTTATATAGAAGTATAGAAAGAGAAAATAAATTAAAATTTTTTGTAAAAAATATTGCCAAATATAAAAAAATACTTTATAATAATCTTGAAAATAGGAATAATTCCTATTTTCGGTAGGAGATTTTTATGAAAAATTATTCAAGACAAAGAGAAGAAATAATTAAAGTAGTTAAAGACTCTTATAATCATCCAACTGCAGAAGAAATTTATATGATTGTTAAAGCTAAAGATCCTGCTGTAAGTAGAAGTACAGTTTATAGAAATTTAGGATTATTAGTTGAAAGCAATTTGATAAAACAAATCTCTATGAAAGTTGGACCAGATAGATATGATTATATGAGAAAGAATCATAATCACGCTGTATGCACAAAGTGCGGAAAAATATTTGATTTTGAATATAGTTTCGAATATGATGAACTACAAAAAAGTATAAAAGAGCAAACAGGGATAGAAATCTCTAATGATGGAATCGTTTTTGAAGGAATATGCGATTCTTGTAAAAATTAATTTTTAGGAGGAATGAAAAATGCCAGAATTAAAAGGGACAAAAACAGAAAAAAATTTAATGGAAGCTTTTGCGGGAGAATCACAAGCTAGAAATAAATATACTTATTTTGCTAGTAAAGCTAAAAAAGAAGGATATGAACAAATAGCTGCTATTTTCCAAGAAACAGCTGATAATGAAAAAGAACATGCTAAATTATGGTTCAAATTATTACATGGTGGAGAAGTTCCAACAACAGCAGAAAACTTATTAGCTGCTGCAGAAGGAGAAAACTTCGAATGGACAGATATGTATGATAGAATGGCTAAAGAAGCTAAAGAAGAGGGATTCGATAGAATAGCTTATCTATTTGAAGCTGTTGGAAAAATAGAAAAAGAACATGAAGAAAGATATAGAAAATTATTAGCAAATGTTGATGGAGATTTAGTATTCTCAAGAGACGGAGATGCTATATGGAAATGTAGAAATTGTGGACATATCGTTATTGGAAAAAGAGCTCCAGAACTATGCCCAGTTTGTGAACATCCAAAATCATTCTTTGAAATAAAAGCTGAAAATTATTAATAAATTTAAAGAGCAGGTAAGTAATGAACTTTATTTTGTTCATTACAATACTTGCTCTTTTTATATATTGGATGAGGTGAATATTTGAGGATTTTCATTAGTTTGTTCTAATTGGTAATAATAATTACAAATTCTATTAAATCTAAAAATAAAATCTATATAAGTGTAATATTTAAAAATTATTCGCAATTTAAATATTTTTCAAAAAATATACCATACATAATAGAAAAGACACCAAGTAGAAGACCTGTTCGAAAAACTATTATACTAGCTTCAAGTAAGTATATTGATATAAAGTATGTATTAAAAATCCAAAGCATAATTGTTCCAATACTAGAAATAATAAAAGAAATTAGCAAATGTATATTTACTAATTTTTTTACTTTTTTATTTTTTAAAATTAAATTATTAAAAAAAGAATTAATGCTATCCATAAAACAAGTCTCCTTAACATATATTAATTTTATAGTAGCATGTTTAGATTTATAAAACAATTGAAAAAAATGGAAATGAATTAATAATAAGTTTAAGATAAGTACGAATTATAAATTTGAAAAAAAATAATCGTAGTTACTACGATTATTTTACTGTATTTAATTTTTTTGCTAAACTTGATTTTTTTCTAGAAGCTGTATTAGCTTTGATTACACCTTTTGTGCAAGCTTGGTCTACTTTTTTAACTGCTTCTTTGAAAGCTACTTCTGCTTTTGATTTATCTCCTTCTGCTACAGCAGCTTCGAATGTTTTAACAGCTGTTTTGTAAGCAGATTTTATCATATTATTTTGTAATGTTTTTTTCTCGATTACGCTAACTCTTTTGATAGCTGATTTAATGTTTGGCATCTTGTTTTGCACCTCCTCTTAGTTCATAAAGTAAATTTTACTTCAAACATTTTAACATGATTAGTTTTAAAAATCAAGTATTTTATTTAAAAAAGTGAATTAATAATTGAAAAAAACTATATAATTAGATTTAAAAAGTGACTTTTCACATAAAATTCACAATATAGGTTTAGAATAATCTTGTATTATAAGAATTTCTGTGATATATTATCTGCAAAATGTAAAATTGTAATAATACTATCTAAAAATAAATTTGCAAAAAAGAATAAAAAAGCAAAGGAGGAAGTTTATGATAGCTTTAGGTTCTGACCATGGCGGTTATAAATTAAAAGAAGAAATCAAAAAATATTTGGACGAAATTGGTATTAAATATAAAGATTTTGGAACAAATAGTGAAGAAAGATGTGATTATCCAGAATTTGCAGAAAAAGTTGCAAAAGCAGTACAAACAAAAGAGTGTGAAAAAGGAATTTTAGTTTGTGGAACAGGTTTCGGAGTTAGTATTGTTGCAAATAAATTTAAAGGTATTAGATGTGCTTCTTGTTGGAATGAAGAAGTTGCAAAACTTCTAAAAGGTCATAACAATGCAAATGTAATTGCTCTTCCAGGAAGATTTATAAATATATCTCAAGCAATTGTTATACTGAGAGCTTGGATTGCAACAGAATTTATGGAAGGAAGACACAGCGAAAGATTACAAATGATTGAAAATATAGAAAATGAAAATATGAAATAGAGGGGTCTTTTATTATGTGGGGAGATATAGCGATAGCTTTTTTAATAGCTTTTTTAACAGCTTTTATGGCAACGCCACATACAATAAAATTAGCAAAAAAGATTGGAGCAGTTGATACACCTAAAGATGCAAGACGAATAAATAAAGTTACAATGCCAAGACTTGGGGGACTAGCAGTACTGGCTGGATTCTTTGTATCAATAACATATTTATTAGTTACTATGACAATTGAAGATAAAATCAATTTGAGTCAAGACGGATATATAACAAAATTATTAGGATTTGTGTTAGGTGCTGGAATTTTAGGAATTGTTTGTTTTATAGATGACGTAAAAGGTGTGCCAGCATTAATAAAACTGGCTGCACAAACATTAGCTGCATTAGTAGTTATGAAATTTGGAATAAGAATCGATAATCTAGATATACCAGGTATAAATGTAAATAATTTTGGAACATGGTTTTATCCAGTGCTTACAATATGTTGGATTGTTGGTATTACAAATGCAATGAATTTAATTGATGGATTAGATGGACTAGCAACAGGAATTTCTTTGATTTCTTGTTTATCACTTCTTATAATCTTTTCTTTAAATAGCTCACCAATAATATCAATAGTATTAATAACTGCTTTAGGAGGGGCTTTATGTGGATTTTTACCATATAACTTTAATCCTGCTAAAACATTTATTGGAGATACAGGCTCTAACTTTTTAGGATATTGTTTATCAATAATATCAATTTTAGGAATAGCAAAAACATATACTGCAATAGTAATTGTTGCACCACTTATGGTTTTAGCATTACCTATTTTTGACACATTATCTTCAATTGTTAGAAGAGTAATTCATGGAAAATCTTTAAAAGCAATTATAAAACCAGATGCAGATCATTTGCATCATAAAATGTTAAGAAAAGGATTTACTCAAAAGCAAGCTGTATTAATCATGTATGGAATCAGTGCTATTTTTGGAATGTTTGCCATAATACTTATGGATAGTGGAATATGGAAAGCATTATCATTTGCGATAATAGTTGCACTTATAGTTGCAGCTGGATATAAAGAATTCTTTAAACAAAGATTATTAGTTGATTTTGGCGAAGAACATCATGATAATACAGGAGATACAGCCGAAGTAGAGGTTATAACAGATAAAATTATAGCTGAAGCAGAATCAGAGGAAGTGGAAACTCCAAAAATAAGAAGAATTAAATAAATATTAGAATAAACCTAATAGCAAAAGGCTAAGGCTCTAGGCTATTAGGTTTTTTATTGTTCTTTTGGATAAAAAAACATATTAAGTAAATCTTAATGGTAGTAAAATAAAGTAAATGGGAGCAAATTAAATTAAGGACACGTGCAATGGAAATATTTGTGCAATATAAAATCTTTTGCTTTTTAAACGCTGTATATCATTTTAAATCCCCCTATAATAGTTTGACAATTTACATAAATTTATAGTATAATATAGGCTGAGGTTGAATTTTTATGTATTATAATTGGAAAGATAAAACTAATACAGAAGAATTAAAAATAGTTTGTAATTTAATAAGAAATGGTGAACTTGTAATTTTTCCAACTGAAACGGTATATGGAATTGGTGCAAATGCCTTAGATGAAAATGCGGTAGGAAAAATATTTATTGCAAAAGGTAGACCTTCTGATAATCCATTAATTGTTCATATTGCAGATAGAACGAAAATTGATGATATAGCAGATGAAATTACCGAAATGGAACAAATATTAATAGATGCATTTATGCCAGGACCATTTACGATAATCTTAAAAAGAAAACCAGAAGTTCCAGATATAGTAACTGCTGGATTAGATACAGTTGCTGTAAGGATGCCAGATAATATAATAGCAAGAGGAATAATTCAATTTTCTGGTGTGCCAATAGCTGCACCTAGTGCAAATATTTCTGGAAAACCAAGTGGGACTAGTGTAGATGATATTAGAGCCGAGTTAGAAGGAAAAGTTTCAGCTATTGTAGATGGTGGAGAAACTCAAATTGGTTTAGAATCTACAGTAGTTAAAGTTGTTGATGAAGTTCCTGTAATACTTAGACCAGGTAAAATTACACCAGAAGATATTGAAAAAGTTGCAGGAAAAGTAATAATAGATAGTAAAGTTTTTGAGAAAGTAATTGAAGATGAAGAGGTTGAAAGTCCTGGTATGAAATATAAACACTATGCTCCAGAAACAAAGTGTACATTAGTAAATTACGAAAATGATTTAGATCAAATTTTCTATTTAAAAAAGAAAATAAAAGAATTCTCAGAAGATGTAGTAGTTATAGGATTTTCTGAACATAAAGAAAGATTATATTTACCAGAAGAAAAATTTATAGAAATTGGTACAAAAAATGATTTAGAAAAATATGCGAGAGAAATTTATTCAGCAATAAGAAAAGCCGATAAATTGAATCCAAAACTTATACTTATTGAAGGTGTTAAAAGAGAAGGTATAGGTATTGCAATTATGAACAGATTACTAAGAGCTGCTAGTTATGACATTTTAGAAGATAAGAAATAGCTTAGATCTATTCAGGATTAAAGGAGTATATATGAAGAAAGAAATTAATTTTGGAATTGGTTTTATAACAGGTAGACCTAATGTGTGTAGGATTATAAACTCATATTATAAACACTTAGTTGAACAAGTTCAAGATATGGATGTAAAAGTAAATTTTACAATATTTATTTTGTTTGATTTGGGGTACCAATTCACAACAAGATTAGATTTTTACGGAATTTTGCCTGATGTTTACAAATATATGAAAATTAAATATATTACGCCAGAAGAAATAGATGAAGAAAAGAAAATTCTTATGTCTAAGTATAGTTTGACAAAAAATGAAGCTGATTTATTCATTGGAAAAGGATATGCTAAAGCTAGAAATATGATTTTATATACTGCTTTAAGAAAGAAGATGGATTATTTATTATTTTGGGATGATGATGAATATCCTTTAGCAAATGTAAAAGAAGAGGGCGATACAGAAATTAAATGGTTAAAACAGCCAACAATAAAACAACACATTTTAAATATAAAAAATGTTGATATAACTTGTGGAGATAGATGTGGAATAATGAATCCGGTTCCTTATATAGAATATAATGAAACTTTGCAAGAAGAAGAATATAAAGCTTTTATAGAAGGAATTTCAAATGAAGTTATAACATGGGATTATGTTTCGAAAACTAGAAAGAAAAATGGATTTCTAAAATATGCAACTTCGGACATTGCTTTAGGAAAAAATAAACCTGAAGTAATTAGCAAAGAAGGACAAGCTCCTGTTATGTATGGTTCTAATTTATGTTTAAATTTAAATCATATAGATAAAATACCGGCATTTTATAATCCACCAGGTGCTAGAGGAGAAGATACATTTTTTGCATGTGCTACAGTCGATAAAAAGACTACAGTGTTATCAATTCCTGTTTATCATTTTCATGATGGATTTTTAAAATTTACTGGACTTATGAAAGAAAAATATCCAAAACAAACTTTAAAAATTTCATTAGAAGATAATGGAATTGAACAAAGATTTTATAAAGCTGCGTTAGGTTGGATAAAATACAAACCATTATATTTTTACATAAATGAAAGAGAAAAATACAGAGAAATAATGGATACAGCAATCAAAAATTTAGAAAAAGGTGTTGAAAGCGTTAGTAAACAATTTGAAACCTGTGATTTTGAATGTTTTGTTCCAGAACTACAAGATTATGACAAGAATGTAAAAAAACATTATCAAGAATTTTTAGATACAAATAAAATTTGGGATAAATTAAAAATTCAAATGGTAAATGAAAAATAATATCAAAAACTGTCTCGTAAATGTGAAGTGGTAAAATAAAAGTAGACACAAAAAACGTGTCTACTTTTTGTTGATTAGTTCACGTAAATGAGATGGTTTTTTTATATTAATAAAAAATAACAAGTATTTGTATTGATAATAATAGAATTATAAGGCTTTAAAAGGTTTGACTTTTTTTTCTAAAAATGCTAGAATTAAAGCATTAATTCTAGGGTAGGAGATATTGTAAAATGTGTATAATTAGAAAATTTGATCCTAAAGATAAACAGCAAGTTACAAAATTATGGATTGATATTTGTGTTGATGAATATGGATTTAAAGAATGGAAAAAAGAACTAGAAATTATAGATGATTTTGAAAACTTGCTTGTTGCAGAATTAGATGACGTAGTTGTAGGAACGATTGCATATCAACCTTATGATGATGAAACTGCCGAAATTAAAAGATTATATGTAAATAGCAATTGTAGAGGACTAGGAATAGCAAATAAATTGTTAGATTCAATTATAGATGAAATTAAAGAAAAAGGCTATACAAAGCTTTATTTAGAAACTTGGAAACAGTTAGAAAGTGGAAGAAGATTTTATGAAAAAAATGGTTTTGTTTTAAGAGATATACAAGACGAATTAAGATATCATTATATAAGAAATATATAGAAAAGAGGAATAAATATGTATTTAATAGTTGGTCTTGGGAATCCAGAAAGTGATTATTCAAAAACAAGACATAATATGGGATTTAATGTTATAAATAAAATTTCTGAAAAATATGGTATAGAAGTAAATAAGAATAAGTTTAAAGGTTTAATTGGTAATGGAATTATAGAAGGTGAAAAAGTTATTTTACTTAAACCCCAAACATTTATGAACTTAAGTGGGGAATCTATAATTGAAGCTATGAATTTCTATAAGACTAAAGAAAACGAACTTATTGTTATTTATGACGATATTGATATAGAACCGGGAAATATAAGAATAAGAAGAAATGGCTCTGCTGGAACTCACAATGGAATGAAATCTATAGTAGAACATTTAAAAACGGAAAATTTTATAAGGGTTAGAGTTGGAATTGGAAAGCCCAAAGAAAATATTGATATGATATCTCATGTAATCGGACATATTTCAGAAGAAGATAAAAAAATTCTTGAAGAAGGAACTAATATTGCTAAAAATGCTGTTATTGAAATTATAAAAAATGGTATAGACTTTTCTATGAATAAATATAATAAAAAGTTAATTAAAAAGCAAGATTAAGAAATTATTATAAAATGATGAACAAGTAATAAAATAATATAAGAGGTTTTTATAAAATATAAGAAAATGAAAGAATTAATAATTTTTAATGAAGATAATAAAAAAGTAATTGCATTAATTGAAAATGAGGAATTAGTTGAAAAATATGAAGAAGATGAAAACAATAAATCAATTGAAGGCAATATATATGTTGGTAAAGTTCAAAATGTTATAACAGGTTTGCAATCTGCTTTTGTAAATATTGGAGAAAAGAGAACAGCCTTTATTCATTCTAAAGATATTGTACCCAAAATTGATATAACAAAGGAAGAAATACAAGAAATTCCATCAATTAATAAATTAATAAAACCTGGTGAACCAATAATTGTTGAAGTAAAAAGGGAAGCTGTTGATAAGAAAGGTCCTAGACTTTCAACTCATATTAATTTAAGTAGTAGATTTATTGTTTTTATGCCAAATGCAACTTTTGTAACTGTTTCTCAAAAAATAGAAGATGATAGGGAAAGATCAAGATTAAAAGAAATTGTTCAAAAGTATTTGCCAGAAAATACAGGAGCAATAGTAAGAACAGTTGCTGAAAATATTGAAGAAGAAGAAATAAAAAAAGATATAGAAAAGACTTTAAAAAAATGGCAACAAATTCAAAAAATTCCAATAGAAAAAGTACCGCAAAAAATATATGATAAAGGTGGAATATTAAAGAAAACTATAATTGATTTAGTTGATAGTAATTTGGATAGAATTGTTTTAAGAGATAAAGAAAATTATGATAAAATAAAAAATATTTTAAATGAAATTGAAGTTGATATAAAAATTGAAATAGATGAAGAAATTTTAAACAAATATTCTTTAGAAAAACAATTGAACTTATTGAAGAGCAATAAAATATATTTAAAAAATGGTGGTTTTATTACTATAGATAAAACAGAAGCTTTAGTAGCAATTGATGTTAACTCTGGAAGATATATTGGAAAAAGGAATGTTGAAGAAACAGTTCTTGCGGTGAATTTGGAAGCTGCAAAAGAGATTTCAAAGCAAATAAGATTAAGAGATATAAGCGGAATAATAATTGTAGATTTTATTGACATGAAATTAGAAGAAAGTAAAAAAACTGTTCAACAAGAAATTATGAAAAATAGCAAAAAGGATAGATCAAGAGTACAAGTTGAAGAATTTACTAGATTAAATTTAATGGAAATTACTAGAAAACATATTAATAGTAAAAAAGAAGACAAATAAATAAACTATTATTGAAACATTTATCGGTGCAATTTTCATCGAATTGATTTCCTTTACTATTTGGATTCCCAGCTTTAGCGATTTGTTTGAGGCACTTGGTATGAATGAGCAAGTTAAGCAGATAGGCATGGTTATTGCTGTATGCTTTGTGTTAATTCTTACTATTTGCGCAACAATAATCAATTTGAAACAAAACGAAACTTAAGGTCCAGCAGGAGTGTTTACACTAAAAAGGGCAGAAAATGTTTGTCGGGAGATGGTAAGAGGGAAAACTCTTACCATTTTTCTTTTATAATAACAATTAGATTTTATATTAAATAAAATTTTTAAATTATTTCAAAAAATATAACTAAAACTGATAATATTAATTAATTTCGATATATATTTTTGTTGTAAAAATATACTAGTTAATATATAATATAATAGATATAAAATATAAAAAAGGAGAGTCTAAAGAAATTAGGCAAATAAAAATATGAGTATTTTAACATTTATAGGTGTAGTTTTATTGTTAATTATTGTTTTAAAATTAATTTCACTACCATTTAAAATAATAATTAAATTTTTAATTAATTCAATAATTGGTGGAATATTTTTAGCTGTTTTATCAATGCTTGGAATTGGCATTACTATAACTGGATTAATGGTAGTTTTAACTGGATTATTTGGAATTCCAGGTATGATTATTGCAATTATAATATCAGCAATATTTTAAAATTATTTACAAAAGCAAAATATTAACTTACATTGCATGTAATTAAATGAATTTTATATAACAAATTAATTTAAAATGTGAAGATTAATATAATAAAAAATCTAAAAATAGGAGTAAATAATGAAAGTAGGATTTGTATCACTTCGGATGTAGCAAAAATTTAGTTGATACAGAGATGTGTATAGGAATATTTAAAAAAGAAAAATTTGAAATAGTAAATAATCCGGAAGAGGCAGAGATAATAGTTGTCAATACTTGTGGATTCATTGAATCTGCTAAAGAAGAAGCTATAAATTGTATTTTAGAAATGGCTGAATACAAAAATGAGAATTGCAAATATTTAGTTGCTATGGGATGTTTAGTTCAGAGATATAAAAAAGATTTAGAAAAGGCACTTCCAGAGGTTGATTTATTTATAAGTATTGATGAGTATGATGAATTTTGGGAAAAAATTGCAAAATTAATAAATAAAGAAACAAAATCTAAAAATACATTAGATTATTTAGATAGAGTAATTTCTACGGGAAATACAACTGCTTATTTAAAAATAGGAGAAGGTTGTAGTAATAATTGTACATATTGTGCAATTCCTTATATAAGAGGACCATACATAAGTAGAAAAATGGAAGATATTTTAGAAGAAGCTGAAAAATTAGCTAAATCTGGAATAAAAGAATTGATTGTTATAGCACAAGATACTACTAAATATGGAATTGATTTATATGGAAAATCTTGTTTAGCCCAGCTACTTGACAAGCTATGCAAAATTGATGGATTTAAATGGATTAGATTTTTATATGCATATCCAGAAAGTATAACAGATGAACTTATTCAAGTTGTTAAAAATAATGAGAAAATTTGTAATTATTTTGATATTCCACTTCAACATTTTTCTGATAAAGTTTTAAAAAGAATGAATAGAAAAAGTGATGGAAAATCAATTAGAAATACAATTCAAAAAATTAGAAAAGAAATACCAGATGCAATTTTAAGAACAAGTTTAATTGTAGGGTTTCCTGGCGAAACAGAGGAGGAATTTTTTGAACTTTATGAATTTGTAAATGAAGCAAAATTTGAGAAATTAGGAGTATTTAAATATTCAAAAGAAGATGGAACACCAGCATCAAGAATCAAAGAACAAGTTCATTATAAAACAAAACAATCAAGGCTTGACAAGATTATGTCTTTAGAACAACAAATCTCTAGAATAAAATTAGAAGAGAAAATTGGAAATGTGTATGAAGCAATAGTGGATGGATTTTCTGAAGATAATAAATTTATTTGTGCAAGAAGTTATATGGATATTCCAAATGAAGATGGAACAATTTTTATAAAAAGTAATGGAAAAATAAAATCAGGTGATTTTATAAAATGTAAAATTACTGCAGTAAAAAATTATGACTTAATCGGAGAACTATTAGAAAAATAAATAATTAAGAATTAAGTTTTATATAAAATAGGAGATTGCCTATGCTAAAAAAACTTTTTAAGATAGCTTGTTTAGTTTTAATAATAATTGGAGTATTTTATGGAGTAAAATTAACTATAAAAAAACAAACTCCAGATGCCTCTAAAAGAGAAGTAGAGCAAAAAATTTTTAGTATGATACAAACTAAAACAGCTAATATAACAAGTTTCTATACTTATGGTAGAGCTTTTAATATAAAAGGAAATATTTCTGGAATAAGTAAAGATAATTTTGAAAGTGTAAAATTATTAATAACAGATGGAATTGAATATGAAAAAGAATATGAATTAAAATATGAACTAAATGATTCTGTTTTAACTTTTGTATCTTCAAATGAAATTAATTCAGGATTAATAATAGATAACTTAACTGGGGATGAATACTATGTATTATTAAGATTAAAACTTAATAATAGCATTGAACCAAGATTTTATTCTTTTTCAAATAATTCTGAATTAAAAAATATAGATTATTATACAGTAACTAAAGATGGAAAAAATCGAAAAGCAGAAATTAGTTTTATATCTAAAGAAGTAAAAGAACAAAAATACAAATTATTAAAAATATCTATGACAGATACTAGTTTACCAGAGAATGTATATGATATTGTAATTGATGCTGGTCACGGAGGAACAGATAAAGGTGAAAATCTTGGTAAAATTACAGAAGCAGATATTACATTAGAATATGCAAAACTTTTGAAAGCAAGCTTAGAAAAACATGGATATAAAGTTTTTTTAACTAGAAATGATGAGAATACAAATGATTATAATTACACAAATATGTATGATCATGACGGTAGAATAACTACTGCATGTGCGAGTAGAGCTAAAATCATGATTTCATTTCATATAAATCAAGGAAATAATTCTTTAAAAGGACTTGAAGTTTATTGTCCTTGCAATTCGAATTTAGAATTTGCAAAACAAATAGCAAGTAAGATAAATGAATATTCAAGCATAGAATTATCAAATAGTACTTCTTTCAAAAAAGAGGATGGTGTTTATGTAAGAAATTTTACAAAAGCAGAAATAAATGCTTTTACTAAAACAGCTAATGACAAAGGATATGAGCCGTATCCTATAACAACAGAGACGCCTTATTTGTATACAATAAGAGAAACTGGTGGAATTGCAACGAATGCATATGTTGATGGAAGAAATAAAACATATTCAGCGAATGAATATTATAATTCAAATCAAGGGATAGAATGCTATCAAATAGAATTGGGATATATAAAAAACGATTTAAATATAATAACAGATGAAAAAGAAAATTACATAAGAGCAATAACAGAGGCTATATGTAATAATTATTAATCAAAAGATAAAGAGAGGTAAAGATGGACGAACTAGAAAGTTTTGTTAAATTTATAAAAGAAAAATTTAGCGAAAATGAAATTAAAATGGCTAGATTTATTCATGAAACAGACTTATTAACATATACAATGCTAACTGATAAAGTAAAAGAAGGAGACAGAATTGTTGAAAAACCAACTAATGTTTTAGAGCTTTCTTATTTAAAATTATGTGCAAAGAAATTTGATGACTCAGATAATTTATTAGAAAAGTTATTTTTATTCTATGTGGGCTATTCTTTAAGAGAATTTAAAAATACTTGGAAATTAAACTTAAATAATTTAGATAATGATTTAGCAATGAAATGCTCTTATTGTAATATAGATAGCAATGTATGTCCTTTTAAGCTTGTTTCATATATCAAAAAATGTATTGCAGATAATAAATTTAATTCAAAAAGAGTATTTGATTTATTAGGAGATAGAGGATATAGAGAATATTCTAAAGACCAATATTTTTCTGAATATGTAGTAAAAGCAATAACAGAACTTGTTAAAAATAATTTGGATTTAATTGGCGCAGAAATGCTTTTAAATTCAGATGCAATTAAAATTGAAAAAGAAGAAGATGGCAAAATATATTATAGATATATAGACTTTAATGTAAGAGATAATTCTTTTTTTAATAATTTAAATGATTTTTATAAATATGGAAATGGACTTTGGGGTGAGTTTAATTTATCTGAAATTAAATTTCAAGAAAATATATCTTATATATTTGATAAATCTCCAATTGAGATTGCTGTTTATATAAGATATTTATGCGAAAAAAATAATTTAGATGAGTTAGAAATTATAAAGAAAATTTTAAAAGATAGAAAATTTAAAGATAGTGAATTTAGAATTGCTTATTATAATCAGTATGTCCACGCTGTTAAAGAACTTGAATGTGGAGAAAAGGAAAAAGAAGAAATAATTTCAATTTTGACTTATATTAGAAATTATTATTTTAATGAAGATTTACCATACATTCATTTTAACATTGCATTATTTACAAAAAATAATATGATTTCAGATAAAGTAATAAATATTATAAACCGATATGTAAGAACTTTTAACTATGTAACAAATAAAGGTACTTTATGGGTTGATGCTGAAATGATAACAAAAAGAACTAAAGATTCAACAGATATGATAATGCAAATAGATAAAATTTATTCAGATAATGATGTAGTTATTTTTGAAAATTTTAATAGAGTGAAAACATTAAATGAATTTAGAGTAGATGCATTATTTACAGCAATAGAAAAATTTAATAGTAAAAACAGAAGATCAATAACATTTATTATAGGTGATGAAAACATCCTAAATGATACAATGAAAAAACATCCAGAAATACTAGATACAATAGTAAACAAAAAGATTTGGATTAATGGTTTTGATGTATTAAAAATAAAAGAAAAAGTAATTAATCGTTTAGAAAATATAATGAAAATTGATGATGAATTTTCAGAAGATTTAGAAAAATATATTAGTATTACATATCATCCTGAAACTGTTGATGAATATACATATATTGAAAATGTATACAACTTAGTAGTTTTCAATAAGTTTAATAGTTTAGATATAAAACCATATTTTGCAAAAGAAGATGCACCAAAAGAAGTTAGTACTAGAGACGTAGAAGAAATATTAAATGATTTAAATGGGCTAATAGGTTTAGCTGAAGTAAAAGAAAATGTTAGAGAAATCTTAAAATACTTAGATTATAGTAAGAAAATAGATACAGAAGGTTTCGCAAATCTAAATATGATTTTTAAAGGAAATTCGGGAACAGGAAAAACTACAGTAGCGAGACTTCTTGCTGAATTATATTATAAATTGGGATTCATAAGAGAAAATAAAATTATTGAAGTAACTAGTAAAGACTTAATTGGTTCACATTTAGGAGAAACTGCCCCAAAGACGCAAGCTGTTATAGAGTCTGCTTTAGGAGGAGTACTATTTATAGATGAAGCGTATACGATTATGGCAAGTAAAGGTGGTTCATCATCAAATTATCCTGCTGAATGTATTGCTACAATCTGTAAAGCTATGGAATTATATCCAAAAGATTTAGTTATAATTTTTGCAGGATATACTAAAGAAATGAATGAATTTATAAATGCCAATCAAGGATTAATGTCTAGAATTGGATATGAACTAGAATTTCCTGATTTTTCAAAAGCAGAATTAATACAAATATTTAAAGATGAAGTTGAAGGAAATGAATTTACTTTAGAAGATGGAGTCTTAGCAAAGGTTGAAAAAATTATATCTAAAAACAAGCTAGGTAGAAATTTTGGCAATGCTCGTTTTGTAACAAATCTTTTCGATAGATTAGTGTTAACTCATGCGGCAAATTATCAAGATGATAATCAGCTTAAAGTTATAACAAATAAAGATATAGATATTTATAATGAAACTAAAAAAGATAAAGAACGTGGAGTAGATGAAATTCTTGTAGAGTTAAATTCTTTAATTGGACTAGGTAAAGTTAAAGATACTATAGATGGATTTGTTTCAATAATTGAATTAAATCGTAAATTAGATAGAATGCCAGATTTCAATATGCATATGATATTTAAAGGGAATGCAGGAACTGGAAAAACTACAGTAGCAAGACTTCTTGCAGAAATTTATTACAATTTAGGATATATAAAAAGAAATAAACTTGTAGAAGTTCAATCACAAGATTTAATAGGAGAATTTTTAGGACAAACAGGACCTAAGACACAATCTATTATTGATTCTGCATTAGATGGAGTTTTATTTATAGATGAAGCATATTCTATAATGGAACATAATGGTACTAATGCAAGTTATTCTGCAGAATGTGTTGCAACACTTCTAAAAGCTATGGAAGATTATCAAGGAAGATTAATAATAATTTTTGCAGGATATACAGAAGAAATGAAAAAATTCAGAGACTTGAATCCAGGATTAAAATCAAGAATTGGTTATGAAATTGATTTTGAAGATTATTCTGTAGAAGAATTAGTTCAAATATTTGAGAAAAAAGTTTATGATAAACAATTTAAATTTGACGAAGGTGCAAAAAAGAAAGTTCAAAATATTTTAAGAAAAGCAAAAGAAGTTGAGAACTTTGGTAATGGTAGATTCGTTGAAAATATGGTTCAAAGAATTATCATTGAACATGCTAAAAACACAAGATATATAGATGATTATGAAAGACTATTAACATTTACTGAAGAGGATATTCCAGATATGAAAGCAGAAGAATCTAGAAAAAGAATAGGATTTTAATACATATAGCTTTAAATTGAATAAATATTAAATAAATATTAAAAAGAACATTCTAAGTAAAAATAAGAATGTTCTTTTTTTAATTATAAAAAGCTTCTAATTAATTTTTTATCCAGAAATAATTAAAACACTTGAAATTATCTGGTAGATGTGATATAATATTCGTCGAAACTTGATGTTTTTCTCATTTTCCACAGCGCAGGGATGACATCAGGTAAAATATATTATTTTGGAGGATAAGAGCATGTCCAATGACCACAAGACCACTGGGATGACTGAGGAACAGTATCTCGCAGCAATGAAGAACCACTATGCCGCTGAAAACCGTGACGGGCATAACAAGCCTGCCAGCTGGCCCAAGGTTGTTACTGTGACTGATGACGACGGAGCCAAGCGCCCGGTGTACACTTCTGTCGAATGACAGCTAGGCAATCACTTCGGTGATACAATGCTCTAAGCACTGATGAGGGGGACTTAACAAGCCCCCTTGTGTGTGTTTAATAATAAAAATTATTGCAGTTCTTATATAGAACTGCTTTTTTGTTTATCAGTATATGTAATTTTGTTTTTAAAAAGAGAATATTTATTTTCAAGTAATTGCAGAAATGTGAACTTTATTTGAATACTTTTAATGAAAGCTTTTATTTGTGTGTTAAATATGATACTATATGAAAGATGATATAGGCTAAATATTAAAAGGAGAAAATATAAATGTATAAAATTGTTTTTTTAGATTTGGATGATACATTATTAGATAATGAAAAAAATATATCTCAAGAAAATAAAGATGCAATAAAGTATGTACAAGAAAAAGGTGGATTAGTTTGTATTGCTTCTGGAAGATCGATAGAAGCAACAAAAAAATATTGTAAAATGGCAATGGCAAGTCGTTATATTATTTATTCAAATGGAGCGGGAATTTTTGATTGTGAAGCTAATGAGAAACTATTTTCAGCAGATATTGAGAAAGAACTTTGTGTTCAATTATACAATTATGGTATTAAGAGTAATTTAGGAATAAGAATAGATACTCCATATGGAAGATATATAAGTAATGAAAAATATGCCCTAAATTTGGATATTGTATTTAATCCAGAAGAAGGAGAAAAAATTATTGCAGAAAACGATATTTTACAAATATCATTTTTATCAGTAGAAGAAGAAAAAAGAAATCAAGCAATAGAATTTTTTAATAGTCAAATTCCGAAAACTTTGAAAATTGAAAATATTTTTAAAACAGGATATGAAAATGAATTTTTTGCAATTAATCTTGTAAATTCGAATGTATCAAAAGGAAATGCAATTAATGGTTTATGTAAGTTTTTAAAGATAAATATAGAAGAGGTAATTGCAATTGGAGATGGATTAAATGATATTTCAATGATAAAAACTGCTGGACTTGGAGTTGCTATGAAGAATGCGACTGAAGAAGTTAAAAAAGTTGCAGATGAAATTACTAGTACCAATATGGGAAATGGAGTAGCAAAAATATTAAGAGAAAAGTTTTAAAATATAAATATTAAATGAAAGGGTTCTGCAAAAGCAGAAATGGTGGAAAAAATGGGAGTAATTGAATTAAATCATCCGCTAGTTTCACATAAACTAACAATTTTAAGAGATAAAAAAACAGGTACAAAAGAATTTAGAGAAATAATTGGTGAATTATCTATGATTCTTTGCTATGAAGCAATGAAAGATGCTAAATTAGAAAATAAAGAAATCGAAACACCAATTTGTTCAATGAATGGTAAAAAGTTAAACGAAGATAATTATGCATTTATCCCAATATTAAGAGCTGGAACTGGAATGCTAGATGGATTAATTAAAGTTATGCCAAATGCTAAAATTGGACATATCGGAATGTATAGAAATGAAGAAACATTAAAACCTGTAAAATATTATTATAAAACTCCAAAAGATTTATCAAAAAGAGAAGTAATAGTTTTAGATCCAATGCTTGCAACTGGAGGTTCTGGAATAGATGCAATAACAATGCTTAAAGAAGATGGAGCAACAAAACTTAAATTTTTATGTATAATTGCGGCACCAGAAGGAATTAAAAAAATGCAAGAAACTCATCCAGATGTTGAGATTTATTGTGCTAGCATAGATGAAAAATTAAATGAAGTAGGATATATTGTGCCAGGGCTTGGAGATGCAGGAGATAGAATATTCGGTACAAAATAATTGTGGCATTTTAGAAAGTAACATTTTGTATGTTTTTCTAAATAATAATGAAAATAAGCACCTTAAAATTATTGCAATTTTGCATGTTTTTAGGTGTTTTTATTTTGGAAAATGAATAAAATAAAAATTTACATTAGTTTTATAAAAAACAATATATTATTTTAAATATAATAAATAAGTATAAATATTCCAATAATAGAGAGAATAAATAAAAAACGGATTAAGAATTCGTATAAATATTTTTTGAAAATTCTTTAGAGAATATAAAATATAAATAAAGGTGGTTTTATGAATAGTTATTGGAATGAGAACAAGGATACAAGAGAATATCCTAAATTAAAACAAAATATATCTGCTGATGTTGCAATAATAGGTGGTGGGCTTACTGGAATTCAAACAGCATATTATTTAGCAAATAGAGGTTTAAAGGTTGTAGTACTTGAAAAAGATAAACTATGCTCTGGAACTTCTGGAGGGAGTACAGGAAAAATTACAAGTCAACATGGATTGATTTATAAATATTTAAAAGATTTAAATGGGAAAGAATATGCAAAAAAATACTATAATGCAAATGAAGAGGCAAAAGAAAATATTATAAAAATTATAAATAAAGAAAAAATTGATTGTGACTTAGAAATGAAAAATGCTTATGTTTTTACAGAAGTAGAAAAGGAAGTTCAAAATATAAAACAAGAAATAGAATATACTAAAAAATTAAATATACCTTCTGAATTTGTAAATAAAATAGATTTGCCAATAGACATTTATGGAGCAATAAAATTCGAAAATCAAGCTCAATTTGATCCAGTAAAATATGTTTATGGTCTTACCAAAAGTATAATAAAAAATGGTGGAGAAATATATGAAAATTCAAAAGTTTTAGAAACCGTGGAAGATGATGGAAGGTATAATATTACTACTAAAGAGGGGATGGTAAGAGCAACACATCTCGTAATAGCAACTAGATATCCTATTATAAGATTTCCAGGATATTATTTTATAAAAATGTACCAATCAACTTCATATGCAGTTTTAGTAGATACTAATACAGATTTAGAGTTTGATGGATATTATATTAATTCAGAAACACCAGTATTATCTTTTAGAACTGTTAAATCAGGAGATAAAAATCTTTTACTAGCAGTAGGATATGATTATAAAACCGGAAGTGAAATTGTAGGTAATCCATTTGAATATTTAAAAGCTAGAATAAAAAAAATGTACCCTGAAGCTAAAGTTTTAAACACATGGACTGCAGAAGATTGTATTAGTTTAGATAAGATTCCATATATAGGAGACTTTTCAGATATAATGGACAATTGCTATGTTGCCACTGGCTTTAATAAATGGGGAATAACAAGTAGTAATATTGCTGCTAAAATTATTACAGACAAAATATTAGGAAATGAAAATGAGTATGAAGAAATCTTTGAGAGTTCTAGACTTGGAATAATAAAAAATAAAGATGAAGTTATGAATATGCTAAAAGAAGCTGGAGAAGGGATTGTTTTGCAAAGAATTAAAGGAAAACCTACTCCAACTTGTACTCATTTGGGGTGTAAATTATCTTGGAATCCATTAGAAGAAATATGGGAATGTAGTTGTCATGGTTCGAAATTTACAAAACGTGGTTTTGTGTTAGAAGGTCCAGCTGTTAAAGACTTAGAGGAATAGATGCACATTAATATTAAATATAGATAATAAAAAATTAAATTTTTTTAAAGGGATACCACTTTGTTAAATAAGAGTTTAACAAGGTGGATTTATTATTTAATAGGAAAGTTCTCCTTTCCTATTAAATAAAATGCTTCGCATGACTGTTGTACACAAATTTTATTACATAAAATTTGGCACACGAACAAAGACGGTGCAAATAGATATGTCACATGTAAATGGAAAATAAAATATTGAAATTAAGTTTAAAAAAATAATAAATAATGTTATAATATTTCTAAATTTTAATAAAAGAGGTAAAGATGAAAGTAGGTTATTTAGGTCCTAAAGGGACCTTTTCGTATGAAGCATGTAAGCAATATTCAAAAAAGGATAATGAGATTATTGAATATAAAACTATATTAGATACAATTTTGGCATTAAAAAATGATGAGGTTGATGAAGCTATTGTACCAATTGAAAATTCACTTCAAGGTTGCGTAACAGATTCAATTGATACTTTAATAGAAAATGAAAGTATAAAAGTAAAAGGAGAAATTTTGCTTGAAATAAAACAAAATTTGATGTCAAATAGTTATTGTAATTTTAATGAGATTAAAGAAGTTTATTCTCATCCACAAGCTTTAGCTCAATGTAAGAAATTTTTGGAAAAGAACTTATCTGAATGTAAAATAATTGCAGTTGAAAGTACAGCAATGGCAGCAAAAGTAGTAAGTGAGAAAAAAGAGCAGATTGCTTGCATAGGTAGTATTTCATGTCTGGAAGAATATGGCTTGAAACTATTGGCAGAAGGAATTCAAGATAATGTTTATAATAAAACTAAATTTTGGATTTTAAGTAAAGCAAATAATAATGAAATTAAAAATAATAAAATGTCAATGTTATTTTCTGTAAAAGATAAACCTGGGGCTTTGTATAATGTTTTAGAAATTTTTAATAAATATAATTTGAATCTTACAAAAATAGAATCAAGGCCTGCAAAAACTGTTCTAGGGGAATATTATTTTCTAATAGATGTTTCAATTGAAAATAGAAATGAAGAAGATGCAATTAAAGAAATAATTGAAAAGGGAATTTTTGTGAGAATACTAGGAAAATATTAGTAAAAATAATTATTTGTATGATTACAGATTTAAGTCATAGAAAATTTAAATAAAAAATATTATGGAGAAATTTAAGATATGGAAAATGAAATTTTATTAGCTACGAGTGATGGATTTTATTATAAAGGAACTCCTAGTGGAGAAATTAGCTTTGGAAGTACTAAGGATTCATATAGCACAAGTGAAACTATAGGAAAAAATACTGGGTTAAATTCTCAGGGAATTAATAGAGTTATAATGAGTATGTTTGATGTTGTACCTGTAGTACTTATTATAATAGGTATATTATACTTTTTTAAGGGAATATCAAACATAAAAAATAATAGGAAGAAAAGTGAATTATTTTCAGAAGATTTAAGTGAGAACTTACATAGTGATGGAAGTTCTCCAATTAATGGAATAAAAAAAGGGCCTTTTAGATATTTTATTATTTCTGTTGTAGTATTAATAATTGGTATGCTCTTTGCATTATAAAATTTAGAGTACATATTGTAAAAATAAAATTGGAGAGTCGAAGATATGATATCTGAAAAAATGAAAAATTTAGTAAAAAATAATTCTGTAATTAGAGAAATGTTTGAAGAAGGAAAACGTTTAGCTAAAATTTATGGAAAAGAAAATGTATATGACTTTAGTCTTGGGAATCCAAATGTTCCAGCGCCTAAAGAAGTAAATGAAGCAATTATAAAAATTCTTGAAACAGAAGATTCATGTTTTGTGCATGGATACATGAGTAATAGTGGATATGAGGATGTAAGAGAAAAAATAGCAGAGAATATAAATAAAAAATATTTGACTAATTTTTCTTACAAAAACTTAATTATGACAGTTGGAGCTGCAAGCGGTTTAAATATTGTACTTAAATCAATATTAAATCCAGATGATGAAGTTATTGTATTTGCACCATATTTTTCAGAATATAACAATTATATAAGAAATTATGATGGGATTGTAGTAAAAATAGATTCAGATAAAAAGTCTTTCATGCCTAATTTAAAAGAGTTTGAAAGTAAAATAAATGATAAAACAAAAGCAGTAATAATTAATACTCCGAATAATCCCACTGGAGTTATTTATAAAGAAGAAATTATAATTGAACTTTCAAAAATAATGAAACAAAAAGAATTGGAGCTAAATCATCCAATATATTTAATTTCAGATGAACCTTACAGAGAGTTGGTTTATGAAAATATTGAAGTGCCATATGTTACTAAATATTATAATAATTCTTTTGTGGTATATTCTTATAGTAAATCGTTATCATTACCTGGAGAAAGAATTGGTTATGTGGTTGTTCCAAATGAACTTGAAGATGCGGATGAAATGATTGATGCTGTCACTATAGCAAACAGAATCATTGGATGTGTAAATGCTCCATCTTTGATTCAAAGAGCAATACCATATTGTTTAGATGTGAAAACTGATATTGAAGCCTATAGGAAAAATAGAAATTTATTATGCCAAATATTAATGGAGAATAAATTTGAATTTGTAAATCCAGAAGGTGCGTTTTACCTTTTTGTAAAAACGCCAAATGGAGATGACAGAGAATTTTGCAATATTGCTAAAAAATACAATTTATTATTTGTTCCAGGAAGTTCTTTTTCATGTCCTGGATATGTGAGAATTGCATATTGTGTTTCATATGAAATTATTGAACGTTCGAAAGAAGCTTTCAAAAAATTATCGAAAGAGATGAAGTTGATAGATTTTTAAATATTATAAAAATATTATAAAATATTAGTAAATGTGGTTAGATTGTTTTATATAAACAAAAATAGGATTTAGAAAATCTAAATCCTATTTTTTATTTTGCTACATCAGTAAGGTTTTTATCATGTTTTACTACAATACTTTCGATATCTTTAATAATGCTCTCATATAGACCTTGTTTTTTTAAATATTCACTATTTCTTTTTATAACATCTAATATACTAGATATTCTTTCTTTAGAAATAGTAGGCTGTGAACTCATTATAGTAAAAATATGAGCATAAGCACATTTGTTAGGGTCTGGATGATTGCTATCATAAATTAAAGTATCTTCTGAAAGATCGAAAATGTCTTTATTTCTTCGATATACTCTAATTGAATTAAAATATCTGTTATTAGGGTCTTGATGAAAATTGTCTTCAATTAAACGGACATTTGTAGAAAATTTTTTTACAGTATCATTATGGTATTCAAGTCCAGTATATCTAAGAGGTATTGTAGATGATAAATCTCTTTCATCAACTAATCTTAAATATCTTTCAAAAATCGAAAGGGCGCTTTCTCTTGTAGGAACAGCTAAAGTTACTAAAGACAGATCGTAATCTGTTTTAGGATCAAATTTATAACGTTTTGCAATTTCTTCAATCCAATCCAAATCTCTCATAGTTCCAGTAATAATAGTACTAGTTCCAGGAAATTCGCGTAAGATTAACTCTTGGATTAAATAGTAAAGTTCGTAAGAAGTTTGATTTGTTGCTATTGCATAATCTTTATCAGAAATATAATCATTAGAACCAGTAATTTCTCTATGATAATGCCTGAACATATCCATATTTAAAACAACAAAATTATCCTCTGGATTATTAGAGGTAAGTTTTCTAACTAAAGTATCTTTTCCCGAACCTGTAGGTGCTCCAAGAAAAATCATTTTTGCACGAGGTTTGACTCCTGGTGGAACTGGTTTTAAATTATAGTTACTAACAATTTGTGCAATTAGAGGCGCATGAGAAACATTGATATGTTGAATATCAGGATTTGTACTTTTTTCATATTCTATTAGAGCCTCTGTTTTTTTGATTAAATTATTCATTATTTTTACTTCCATATTTATTCATTATTTTTTCGATTTTTTCCATATTTTTATCTTTTAAAAGAGTTTCTTTTTCGTCTAAAAGAATAGAAAGCTCGTTTTTTAGTATTTCATTATTAAAATCTTTTGAAATTTTTATATTTAATTCTGCAATTTTTTGATCTAATGTGTTAAGAGCTAAAGCAAATTTAACATTATTTTCCATAATTTCATCCTTTTTCCAATTAATATATTAATTATACCACATATCAAAATTTCAAGCAATACAATAATTATAATGAATTATTTAATCAAGTAATTAAAAAAGTGTTTATTAGGCTTATGTCATAATAAGTATTAAGTTTTATACTATAATAATTGAACCTGATAAATTTTACATAACAAAAAACTTTTAAATATCCACTTTTAGTGATATAATTGTGGAAAAGTTTAAAGAAAAATATGAATTAGGAGAAAATTATGAAAGCTGTTATAATATCAGATATACATGGATCATCTTATTATGCTAAAAAAATACAAGAAATAGTAGAAAAAGAAAATCCAGAAAAAGTAATTTTACTTGGAGACTTATATTATCATGGACCAAGAAATGATTTGAGTCAAGAATATAATCCAATGAAAGTTGCTGAAGTTTTAAATTTAATGAAAGATAAACTAATGGTCGTAAAAGGAAATTGTGATGCAGAAGTAGATGAAATGATTTCTGAATTTAAATTTGAAGACCATATTTTAACTGAAATTAACAACAAAAAAATTTATTTTACTCATGGACATAAATACAATATTGAGGTTATACCTTATGAAGACTTTGAAATATTAATTTATGGACATATTCATCAAGGATTTATTGAGGAAAAAGAAGGATATTTATTTGCAAACCCAGGTTCAATATCTCTTCCAAAAGGAGGTACAAGACATAGTTATTTAGTACTTGACAACGAGGGTTTGATTTTAAAAGATGTTGAAGGAGACGTACTTCAAGAATATAAATTTAAAAAATAATAAATATAACTTTAAAATTATTTACATTTAAAAGGTTAAAATTATAGAAAAATTAATTTTTTATTAAAGGGTTATCAAAGGAGAAAAAATGGAATACGTACTTACTTTTTTAGAAGGTTTAGCGAGTTTTATATCACCTTGCTTGCTTCCAATGCTTCCAATATATATTTCATATTTTATGGGAGAAGAAGAAAATAATAAGAAAAAAGCAGTTATAAATTCAATTGGTTTTGTGTTTGGTTTTTCAATTGTGTTTTTATTATTGTCAATATTTGCAAGTACAATTGGATATTTTATAAGTAGCTATACTAAATATATAAAAATTGTTTTTGGAATAATAATTATAATTTTAGGGTTAAACTATATGGAAGTCTTTAAACTAAATTTCTTAAATAAGACTAAAGGAATTCAAATGAAAAATAAAAATTTAAATTTTTTTAAAGCAATTCTATTTGGAATTTTATTTTCAATAAGTTGGACTCCATGTATTGGAACTTTTTTAAGCTCAGCTTTATTGTTAATTGCTAAAGAACAAGAACTATTAAAAGGAATTTTATTAATGCTTGTATATTCAATAGGTCTTGGCATACCATTTGTTATATCTGTAGTTTTAATTGAAAAATTAAAAGAAGTATTTGACTTTATAAAGAAAAATTATAAAAAAGTAAAAATACTTTCTGGACTAATTTTAATTGGTATGGGAATTTATATGATATTCTTTTAAGAATGAAAATTGAAAAAAATTAGGAGAAGTTTATGAAAGAAAAAATTCAATTTATAATATTAATAGTAGTATTTGTAGGGTTACTAATTTTTATAAATAATATGTTAAATGAAACAACTGATAATACAACTAACTTGTCAAATGTAATTGCAGAAAAGAATATAATTTCAGATGAAAATATGAATCTTGAAGAAAATATTACAATACCAGAAATATCTTCAAATAATGAAAATACAATTGAAAATCAGATTTCCGATGATTTAGAAATTACAAATACAAACAATGAAAATATTGCAAATGAAGCAGGGAAAGTTATAGAAGTAACAGAAACTACTTTTGAGGAAGAAGTGTTAAAATCAGATAAAACTGTATTAATAGACTTTTATGCAGACTGGTGTGGTCCGTGTAAAATTTTATCACCAATTATTGAAGAAGTAGCAAAAGAAAATCCAGATTTAAAAGTTGTAAAAATTGATGTTGACAAAAATGAAAGTTTGGCTTATGAATATAGAGCATATTCAATACCAACTTTAGTTGTTATAGAAAACGGTGTAGAGGTAAATAGAGCTGTTGGAGCTATTCCTAAAAAAGATGTATTAGAATTAATAAAATAAATTATAAGGTGAAAAAATAGTAAAAATTGTAAAATGTTTTACAGCAAGAGATGTTCAACACGAATGTGACCATTTAGATGGAATTACTTTTTTAGAAAAAGTTATTGGGCCAAATGGATTTTCTCCAAGAGAAATGATAAAGAAATTTAAATTAAATAAAATGTAGAAAGGTTTGAATCAATGGCGATACCAGAATTTTTAATAGAAAAATTAGAAGCTCAATATGGAAGCGAATTAAAAGATAAAATAGTCGAAGGATTTTCTCCAAAAAGAAAGGTAACTTTTAGAGTTAATACTTTAAAATCAACAGTAGAAGAAATTAAAGGAATATTAAAAAATGAAAATATTGAATTTGAAAAAGTGGTTTGGAGTGATGAGGCTTTTATCTTAACAAATGCCTGTGAAGAAAATATTCAAAAATTAGAAATTTACGAGCAGGGTAAAATATACCTTCAAAGTTTATCTTCTATGCTACCACCAATTGTTCTAAAACCAGAAGAAGGAAAAGATATTTTAGATATGGCAGCAGCCCCTGGTGGGAAGACTACTCAAATGGCCGCACTTTCAAACAATAAAGCTCATATAACTGCTTGCGAAATGAATAATATAAGAATAGAAAAATTAAAATATAATGTTGAAAAACAAGGTGCATCTTGTGTTTATATTATGCAAAAAGACTCAAGACAAATTGACGATTTCTTCTCATTTGATCAAATTCTTTTAGATAGTCCTTGCAGTGGAAGTGGAACTTTAAATTCAGAAGATGCGAATGCTGAAAAATATTTTACAAATAAGCTTATAGAAAAATCTACAAAATCACAATATGCGTTACTAAAGAAAGCTTTAAAAATATTAAAACCTGGGCATAAAATGGTATATTCAACATGCTCAATTTTGAAAGAAGAAAATGAAGAAATTGTAAGAAAAGTTTTAAAAGAAGCGAAAGCAGAAATTGTTCCAATTGAATTTGAAGGAATAGAAGACTTACCAATTTTACCAGTTAGTTTGGACGGAACAGTTTGTGTTGCACCAACAGATTTGTATGAAGGTTTTTACATAGCAAAAATAAGAAAATTAAAATAAATATAAAAATTAATTAATAATTTTTAAAAAGATTTAATCAATAAAAAAAGTATTATAGAATTTCTATAATACTTTTTTATTGTAACAATTACAATTGTTGGCACGAAATTAGAAATTTCGAAAAGGATTTTATTTTTTATAATACATTCCTTGATATAAATTTTTTTCTTTTAATAATTTGTCTAAACCATTCATAATCCATTTTTTATGAAGATTCCATTCTGGAGCTAAAAGTAAATCTTTAGGAGCATCTCCAGATACTTTATGAATAATAATTTGAGGATTTATATGAGTTAAAACATAACTTGCAGTTTCTAAGTAATATTCTAAAGTAATTGGAGTATAATTTCCTGATTTATACATTTCTCCTAAAACAGTATTATCTATAACATAGCAAGAATGAATTTTTAATCCTTGGATATTATGAGAATTTATAAAAGTTACAGTATTTTTTATATCTTCAATAGTTTCGCCGGGAAGTCCAACAATAATGTGAGCAACACTTTCAATGTCATATTTATTTAAAAGTTTTACTGCTTCTGTAAACTCCTTAGAGGAATACCCACGATTGATATATTTTCCAGTTTCATCATTTGCGGTTTGAAGTCCGAGCTCAACCCATACATCGACTTTATTTTTATATGATGCAATTAATTTACAAATATCCTCATCTATACAATCCGGACGAGTTGCAATCGCTAAGCAGGCAATTCTATCATCAATTAAGGCTGCATCATAGCGTGCTTTTAGATTTTCTAAACTATCATAGGTATTAGTATAGTTTTGAAAATAAGCAATAAAGTTATTTGCGCGTTCGCCACGATAACTGTTCAAATGATTTCGTATTTGAGTTTGAATACTAGATGTAATAAGTTTTATATTTTTTGAACAATTAAATGACTTAGAAGGTTCTAATGATATAGATTTACTTGAATGTGTTAAGCATTCCGAAGGTTTTAAATGTTCACCAGAACCTTTTTCACTACAAAAAATGCATCCACCAGTTCCAACTTTTCCATCTCTATTGGGACAGGTAAAATTGGCATCAATACATATTTTTAAAGTTCTTTCTCCAAACTTTTCTTTCAAATATTTATTTAAATGATTATATCTTTCTTTTTCCATAACAAATTTAGTATAGCAGAACAAGATTGATTTTTCAAATTTATTTGATAATCATTTGAGATAATTAATTTTTATTTTCAAAAAGATGGAAATATTTTATGGCAATAAAAAATAGTCGATTTATGTTTAGGCACTATCTTTTATATTAGTATATATTAGTATATAGTTCAAAGTGAAATTATAACTGTATGGTGCTTTATTTTAATAATAAATTGTTGTATAATACTTAAGAAATTTAGATAAATAAGAATAAGGAATATAAAATGAACTTTAGAATCACAAATGGCTCTATTAGTTTTGGAGCAGAAACAATTTTAGAAGAAATAAATTTTGAAGTAAAAGGAAAACAAAAAGTTGCAATTGTTGGAAGAAATGGTGCAGGGAAATCTACTCTTTTAAAGGCAATTATTGACAATCAACTTTTAACAGAAGGAATTGGAGAAGAAAAATTTAATATCTACAAAGAAGGTAGTCCAGCAATTGGATATTTAAAACAAATAGATTTTGAAGATGATTCAATAACCATGCTTGATGAAATCTTGAAAGTTTATAAGGAGCAACTAGAAGTAGAAGCAAAACTTGAAAAATTAGTAGAAAAAATGCAAGAAGATTCTTCAGAAGAGCTTGCAAAAGAATACTCAAAAACAAGAGATAGATATGAATTTTTAGATGGATATACATATAAAAAAGAATATGAAATTGCAATATACAAATTTGGATTCTCTAAATGCGATATGCAAAAAACGTTAAAAGAGTTTTCAGGTGGACAAAGAACAAAAATAGCTTTTATAAAATTATTATTAAGTAAGCCAGATATTTTACTTTTAGATGAGCCTACAAACCATTTAGATATTACTACAATAGAATGGCTTGAAACATATTTAAAAAACTATCCAAAAGCTGTAGTGATTGTTTCTCATGATAGAATGTTTTTGAATAAAATAGTAGATAAAGTTTATGAAATAGAATATGGAACAATAACAGAGTATTCTGGAAATTATGATTACTTTGAAAAACAAAAAAGAGTAAATTATGAAAGACAATTAAAAGACTATGAATTCCAACAAAAAGAAATAAAAAGATTAACAGCTATTGTAGATAGATTTAGATACAAGGCAACAAAAGCAAAGATGGCACAGTCTAAATTAAAACAAATAGAAAGAATGGTAAAACTTGAAGAACCTAATAAATATGATTTGAAAAGTTTTAAAACTAATTTCGAACTTGAAAAAGAAAGTGGAAATAATGTTTTGGCAGTAGAAAATTTAGAAATAGGATATAAAGATCCTCTATCAAAAGTTTCTTTTAAACTTTACAAAGGAGAAAAACTTGGAATAATTGGAAGTAATGGTACAGGGAAATCTACTTTACTAAAAACAATGGTTGGAAATTTAGAAAAAATTTCTGGAGATTTTGAGTTTGGTCATAATGTAAAAATAGGATATTTTGATCAACAAATGGCTCAGCTTAATTCAGACAAAACAGTATATGACGAATTTTATGATACTTTTCCAAAACTTACAGTAACAGAAGTAAGGAATTCTTTGGCTGCCTTTATGTTTTATGGAGAAGATGTTTTTAAAAAGATTAATATGTTATCTGGTGGAGAAAAAGTAAGACTTGCCCTTTGTAAAATTTTAAAAACAGGACCGAATCTACTTATACTAGATGAGCCTACAAATCATATGGATATTATAGGAAAAGAATCTTTAGAAAATATGCTTAGTGAATATAAAGGAACTTTAATTTTTGTATCTCATGATAGATTTTTTGTTAAAAAACTGGCAAATAAAATATTAGCTTTTGAGAATAAAAATGTGAAATTTTATGATTGTGGCTATGAAGAATATTTAGAGAAAAAGTCTGAAGAGGGAGATGTTCAAGAAGAAATTAAAGAGAAAAAAGAAAAGAAAACTTATATAAATCCTTTAAAAGAGAAAGATAAGCTAGAAAGAAAAATAAAAAAATTAGAAGAAGAGATTTCTAAAAAAGAAACTGAAATACAAAATTTAAAAGTAGAACTTACAAAAGAAGAAATTTATTCTGATTATGTAAAAGTAGGAGAAATACAAGAAAAGATAGATTCTCTAAACATTGATTTAGAAGATGATATGGTAACTTGGACTCAATTGCAAGAAGAACTTGACAACTTAAAAAAATATATAAATGAAAAGAGTTAGAATTTTCTAACTCTCTTTTTGCTAAAAATGCTTAACTTTGTGTCATCTATGTGAAAAATATTGATTTTTTATAAAAAGTGTTATAATATATTTTCAATAATTTTAAAGAAATGAGGGAATAAAAATGGGAAAAACTTATATTTTTGGACATAAAAATCCAGACACAGATTCAATCACATCAAGTTTAGTAATGGCAAATTTTGAAAGAAAAATGGGAAATGAAGAAGCAGTTGCATGTAGACTTGGAAATATAAATAAAGAAACAGAATATGTTTTGAATTATTTAGGAATGGAAGCACCAGAATTGATTGAAAGTGTTGAAGATGGAGCAAATGTTATTTTAGTAGACCACAATAATCCAAAAGAATCAATAGATAATTTAGACAATGTAAATGTATTAAAAGTTGTAGATCACCATGCTGTTGTTTTAACAACAGGTTATCCATTATATTACAGAGCAGAACCTGTTGGATGCACAGAAACAGTTTTATATAAATTATATAGAGAAAATAATATAGAAGTTGATAAAACAATTGCTACATTAATGGTATCAGCAATTATATCAGATACATTATTATTAAAATCACCTACAACTACAGCTGAAGATATTAAAGCTGTAGAAGAATTAGCAGGAATTGCTGGAATAGATCCTCAAAGCTATGGATTAGAAATGTTAAAAGCTGGAACAGATTTAAGTTCATTTAGTATAGAAGAAATATTATCTTTAGATGCTAAAGAAATTGATATAAAAGGAATTAAAGTTTTAATTAATCAAGTAAATACAGCATCAATTCCAGATGTTATGGCAAAAAAAGCAGAACTAGAAGCTGGA
Source organism: Clostridia bacterium (assembly GCA_017536685.1). GTDB lineage: Bacteria > Bacillota > Clostridia > TANB77 > CAG-508 > Scatovivens. The sequence goes on from JAFXGW010000039.1 coordinate 57,172, forward strand.
ATTAATAAAGTAATAGAAAGCAAAGGATTAGATTTATTTGTTTTATTAATAACAGATATAGTAAATAGTAATTCACAAACAATTTCTATAGGAAAAAGAACAGATCTTGTAGAAAAATCTTATGGAGTTACTTTAGTTGAAAATACAGCGTTACTTGAAGGAGTTGTTTCTAGAAAGAAACAAGTTATACCAGTTCTTACAGAAAATGCTTAATTTTATTGTGAAATAATTAAAATATAAAGTGTTAGCAAATTATAAATTTCTTAACACTATGAAAAGATGTCTCAGAAATGAGGCATCTTTTTTACAGTTCTATTACAAATACTTAAATATATATACAACAAAAAGCGACTTATGGTATACTAAAAATGAAGATTACAGAGTTGGAGAAAAACTAAAAATATGAGAAGTCATGGAACCCTTGAGCCTGTATA
>JAFXGW010000040.1 GCA_017536685.1 Clostridia bacterium
CTAAATATTCAATTTTTTCTCCTTTTATTCCTTTAAGATATCTTCATTATTAAGTTCACTAAAAACAAAAAAAGGTTACATTTTTTTGTAAATTTATTATAAAAAAATATTAGCTATATTTCAAATAATTCCAGAAGTAATGATTAAAACTAAAACTCAAAATTTAACATTGAAATATCAATAAACATTATCTATTAAATACATAATGTTATTTTAGAAATAATACAGCTTATCTATATTTTGTTAATGCTGATGAAAAAGCAGTTATAGATTTGATAGAGTTAATAGAAGTGATAAATGGTTAAATTTTAAAATATTTTATGATAAAATGATTTTAAATTAAATTTACAAAAATAATAAATAAAAAAGTGAACCAACAAATAAAAAGTGAAGTCTAATATATGTAAAACAAATTTTATAATGAAAAGAGGTATAATATGGATGCTAAAGAAATTAGAAAAATGAATTTATTAAAAGTTGCATTAATAGTTGCTGTAATCGTAATCCTTTGTATGGGGTTAGAGATTTATGAAAATTCAAAAGTAGAAAAAAATTCAACAGAAAATACTATAAGTAATAATCTAGAAGATGAAGATGTTATTACTCTTGCAAAAAAACAAATTGATAACAAACTTCTTATATCAGATTTCTTAAATGAAACAATTATTTTAGAGGGGGAGTTTACTTTAGAAGAGCCTTGTGACGTAGGATATAAATTTTACAAAGATGGTAGAGTTGAATACTCTGGAAATATTTCAGTTACATCTGGAACTTATACTACAGTTGGAAAAGATGAGGTAAAAATAGTGTTTAATGAAAGAACTATTTGGGAAGATGAAGGAGAAACTCATAATAAAATAAATGAAGAAGAAGTTGCTAAAGTAATTGATGAGAATACAATAATTATTGATATAGAATCAGATGGTGAAATTTATAGTAATAAATGGGTAAAAGTAAAATAAACACATTGAATTTGTTATTTTATGTAAAGTGTGCTATAATCTATATATGAGACTTTGGTTTCAAACCTTCGTTTCTAGATGATAAATGCTGTTTTATGAAATGATGAATGTCAATGGAGGTCAAAATGGAATTAGTTAATCTTGGTGAAATGCACATACACATGCGCGAAAAGTTTGAAAACGATCCCTGTCGGGAGCATTATGAGAAGGTATACACCGCGTGTGCCATTCATCCTAATGCTAAGCATAATCCCAGCAAATTCTATATAACCATTCTTTCTGAAGCCATCCGAAATCTGAAGGATCCTGATTACAAGAACTACCGCTATAAATTCATTAGCAGACGCTTGTATCAGGATGTTAATCCCGAAGAATTTAGGGGATATGCAGAAAAGACAATGGCTATTATGGCTGCACCGGAATATGATGGTTCCTATATTGCTGCTCATGTAATGAACCGCGGAGTGGCAATTCCTTACCAGCTTGATGAACTGATGCAAGTTTTCGAAAATGCACTTCAAACCGGTGACTGGAGTTCTAGTACAGGCTTCTCTTTCAGTCTTGTAAGCAACATCCATAATGAAAACAATTAAATATTCCATACAAAGAAGCTCTAGTATCCCGCTAGAGCTTCTTTGTAGATTAAGAGTATTCATATAAATAATAAATTATATATGTTTATATTAAATATTGCTAATATATTTATTAATCAAGCAATTGACTTTAATTTATCTTGATTTTATAATAATACTGTAATTAAAAATATTAGGAGAAATAAAATGGAGAAGAAAATGAAAATAATAACTCCTGAAGAAGCATTAGAAAAGTTTTTAAAATGGTTTGACACAAATAAAAAATTAGCTTTTTTAGTAGCTTTAGTAGTTGGATTAATTGCTCATATTACAATGATAACAGAAACAATAATGAGCCAAGATGGACTTTGGAATTCCATTGAATATTTTAGACCAGGAGATTGGGAAACCTCGCTTGGTAGATGGGGAATAGAGATAATAGAAAGATTAACACAATTTATTGCTATTCCTACGATTAATACTGTATTTTGTATAATAATGATGGCAATAACCGCAGTTTTTGTAGTTGATTTATTAGATTTGAAAAGTAAAGTGTCTGTAATTTTTACTTCTCTTGCGTTGGTATTAACACCAACTCTTGTAGCAACACTTTTATATATTTATACAGCATTTGCTTATTGCTTCAACCTTTTAATATCAACACTTGTAATATGGTTTTTATATAAATTTAAACATAAAAAAATAGGATTTGTTTTAGCGGTATTATGTTTTATGTTTTCACTTAGTATTTATCAAAGTTATATAGGTGTAAGTGTTGGATTTTGCATAATGGTCTCTATTTTAGACTTATTAAAAAACAAAAATATAAAAGATGTTTTTAGAAATATTGGAAAAACAGTCCTTGCAGTGTTACTTGGCGGAATTTTATATTATGTTGCAACTCAAATATTGCTAAGAATTTCTGGTATGGAGATAAGTGAATATAAAAGTGCACAAAGTATTTCTGTTTTAGGAATTATAACAGGTTTAAAAGACACAATAATCCAAACTTATAGAGATTTTATTGCGTTCTTTTTCGGAAATGAAATTGTATATAATACAAACTATAGAAGAGAAGTTATTTATGGATTGTTCTTTGCTATGTTTGGATTAGGAACAATTTCTACACTTGCAAATTTAAAAGAAGAAAATAAAAAAGTAAAAATAGGAAAAATTTCATTAATTGTAGCCTTTATTGCAGCATTACCAATTGGGTTAAATGTAATAGATATAATAGTTGTGGGGAATTCAATGTATGCATTAACAGCGGTTCAAATGATTTTAATGATTCCATTTGCTTTTGCAATTTTTGAATTATTAAATAAATTTATTCTTATAAAATGGACTGCAATATTATCAGCATTTTTAGTAATGTGGTCTTATTATATCGCAGACAATACATCTTATGCTGCTTTAAAATTAACATATAATCAAGCATATTCATCAACTATGAGAGTGATGGATAGAATTGAAACAACACCAGGATATAAAAAAGATATGCCAATCCTTTTTGGAGGAATTATAGGAAATAATAATTATCCTAGAACATCTTCATTATATACATATACAATTGGTTCAATTGTAAATAACACAACTTTCCATGGTCCATATGGTGGAGCAATGGGAACTTGGGTTAAATTCTTAAAGATTTTTTATGGACTAGATGTTAAATTATGTACGGCAGAAGAATATTATAATATTGTAACTGGAGAAGAATACAAAGAAAATATGGAATGCTTCCCAGCGGAATCTTCAGTAAAAATAATGAATGGTATTGTAGTTGTAAAATTAGATGAAGAACCCTATTTACCATATTAAAATATGTAGGCAATGAATTTTGAATAAACTAAAATCTTAGTATTATATACAAGGAGAAATTAAAAATGAGTAAAGTAGTAATTGTAACAGGTGCAAGCCGTGGAATAGGAAGAAATATTGCATATAATTTAGCTGTAAACGGATATAGAGTTATTGCAAATTATAATAATTCAGAGCAAGAAGCTCTAAAATTAAAGCAACAATTAGAAGACAAGGGAATTGATATTGATCTATTTAAAGCAAATGTGTCTAAAAGAGCTGAGGTTAAAAAATTAGTCGATTTTGCGATCGAAAAGTATAACAGAATAGATGTACTAATAAATAACGCTGGAATTGCCGAGGAAAAGCTTTTTACAGACATAACTGATGAAGAATTTGACAAAATGATGAAAGTAAACTTATATTCAGCTTTTTATACAACACAAGAAACTGTTAAATATATGTTAAGAGTACATGAAGGATGTATAATAAATATTTCATCAATATATGCTTTAACAGGTGGTTCATGCGAAGTTCATTATTCAATGGCGAAAGCTGGATTAGATGGAATGACAAAATCCTTGGCAAGAGAACTTGGACCATCAAATATAAGAGTAAATTCAATAGCTCCAGGAGCCATTGATACAGATATGAATTCTTATTTAACTGATGAAGATTGGAAACAAATAATACAAGAAACACCATTACAAAAAATTGGTTACCCTATAGATATAACAAGATGTGTAAAATGGCTTATTGAAGATGAATTTACAACAGGTCAAGTAATATCACCAAATGGAGGAATGGTAATATAAATAAGATGAGAAAAAGTTATGAGGAATGTAAAGAAGAATTAGAAGAACTATTTAATTCAGGAAAAATCGACAAAATATTTTATGAAAATGAAATTAATAAAATAAATAAAAAAATACAGAAAAAACAAGAAGTAGAAAAATCAATAAAATTTGAAAAAAATAAAAAAAGAATTACAGTAATTTCTATAATTGTAATTCTTATAGTTACAATTTTTTCTTTTCTTTTAATTAATAGTAGACGGAGTATTACATGTAGGACAATATGAAGAAATAAACAGTTTTGACAGTTTACCAATTCCAACAAAGAAAAGATTACGAATGGAAGAAGTAGAAAGAGTTAATGTTGGAGGAGAGGAATTTAAAGTAAAACTTGTCTATGAATATTCTGTATATGGAAGAGTTGTTGGAACATTAGATTATAATCACCAAACTCTTCATGGAAGCATTGTTCCAAAAGATGTTGGACTAGTGTTTGGTCCTTTAGCACAAAATAGATTTTTGAAACATTTAAAGTTTGAATCTAGATACGTGAAATCTATGGGAAGAGTATTATTTCATAGAATACAATCTAAAGAAGGTGAGCAAATATTGACTAATATGGGATATGGAAGTTATATTTGTAATAATCATATTTTAGGTTCTGATGAAAGGGTTACTAAATTAATAGATAAAATTTCTGTAGGTGATTATATAAAGCTTGAAGGCTATTTGTGTGAAGTTTCAGGAACATATGAACAAAGAGTTTCTCCTACAAAAATTCAAAAAGAGGAATACACAATAATTGATAGTGATTATGAAGGTAGAAATAATAATGACTGTGAAACTATTTATGTAACAGATGTAAAATGGTTAAAAGAAAAATAATAGATATAAAAAAAGACATTTTCATTATTGAACTATAAAAGTTCATAAGAAATGTCTTTTTGATTGCGAAAATTATTGTCGATGAGAAACTAAAAATTTCAACGAAGATTTAATTTTAATAAAATATAAAAGATTAATTTTCTAATTTTTTTCTATAATTTCCTGTAATTAATTTAGGAATTGTAATTAGAATTTTATAGATTGTTAATTTTAATTTTTTTGACCAAATATAACTTCTGCGAAGACGTCTTGTTGGTTTTAGATTCTCTACAAGAACAAGAGCTGTTTCAGGATGTTCAATGTTAAATATATAATTTTTACCATCATTGTTATCCCACTCGTCATTTTCATTTTTTATACAAAAGTTAAATGTATCTTTGTCAATTAAATCAATTTCTATTTGAAAGCCAAGTTCTGTTTTTTGCATTTCTGCTTCAGTTTGATTTTCCCAAGAATTTCCGAAGCCATAGCGAATGAAAACTTCTTTTGAGCCATCACAAAAAAACTTACCTGTGTAAGAAATTTTTACAGTACTATTGGCTGTTAATCTATCTGTATTAAAGAATATATTTTTAACTAATTCCATAATTTTCTCCTCTTAAGTATACCTACGAATATTATATTATTAATAAAAAAAATCTTCAAGATTTGTTTTTAAAAATTACAAAAAGTTCACAAAAATGTAATAAATTTGTAAATATAAATTTATGATGTTTTTAGTAAAATCTATAAATATAAAAAATGAGGATTTACTGTTTAAATATTTTAAATTTTATTAAACATTATATCCTCATTTTACATATTAACATTTGTAATTTTATATTTATTTTTTAATATATTATTATAGATATACTTTTCCAATAATCTGTAAAGAATCTTTGTTACTAACAGTAATATCTTTAATATCTTTACTATCTGCTCGTAGTACGAATTTATCTTTTTTATATAATAATCTACGAATCATATATTCATTGTTAAATTTGAATAGACCAATTGATTTATTTTCAATTAATCCATTGATTTGAATGTATGCATAAGTTCCCTCTTTTATAAGTGGAGCCATTGAAGAATCTGGAACTTTATAAGCAAAAGAAGCATCCGAAAAATTTGCGGGGCAATCAATATATTCATCAATTTTTGAAATTGCTGGTATTTTATTATAATTTATATGATTAATATAACCGTATTCTAATTGTTCTTCTGATAAAGTTTTGTCATAAGTATAAAATAATTGCTGATATGGTATATTTAATGCTGAACAAATTGATTTTAGAGCTTTATGACTAGGATTTCTTTCACCTTTTTCTATGTGTGTTAAATGTCCGATATTAATGTCTGTTTCATTTGCAAGTTGAGTTTTTGTAATTCCTTTTTCTTTTCGAATTTTTGAAATCATATTTCCTATCATATAAAATAGCTCCCTTCATTAGTACATGTTTATGAAATTATTATATATATAAATTTTTTTCTTGTCTAGAGGAAAAATATTGCGGAAAAATATAACTTATGATAATATAAATTTTGAAAACAAACAGAAAGGAATACTTTGGAATGCCTACAAAAGAAAGTAAAAGTTCACAAAGAAAAAAGAAAAAAATTTCTGGAACAAAGAATTTGATTTTAGAAAATGAAATTAAAGAAACAGATAAAGAAATAGATAATGAAACAGATAATGAAACAGATAAAATTGCTGAAATATCTGGAGAAAATGTAAAAGAATCAAATGCAGAGTCAGAAGAAACTAAAAATAAAGAGATAGAAAAAGATATTAATAAAGAAGAATCACAAGAAGAGACAAAAAAAGAACCAGAAGATGAATCAAACATACAAGAAGTTAATAATAAAGAATTAATAAAAAGTAATTTGAATGTAATTGCAAAAGTAGAAGAGCCACCAGAATATATAAAGGAAATGATAAAAAAGAGAAAAAGAATTAGATCTTTATTTATAACTATTGTATTAAGCATTGTTTCAATTATAGCTATTTCAACAAGTTTTGCAATATTGAATATGAATAGTTCGAAAATTATAAGTGGAATCACTATAAAAAACATTGATGTTTCGAATATGAGTAAACAAGATGCTATAAATAAATTAACTGAAGCAATGAATAAGGAATTAATTGCTGAGATAAATTTAGAATATGGAAATGATTATAGAGCAACATTAAAACCAGAACAAATTGAATTTGCTTATAAAGTTGAAGAAGCTATAGATAATGCATATTCTATTGGAAGGCAAGGTAATATATTAATAGATAATTATACTATTATATATACATTATTTGCAGGAAAAAATATAGAAATAAAATACACTTATAATGAAGAGTTATTAAATCAATTTGTAGGAGATTTGAACGCAAAACTTCCAGGATTAGTAGTAGAACCAACATATTATATAGAAGAAAATCAATTATTTGTTAATAAAGGTACTAATGGTATAAGAATTAGTGAAAATAGATTAAAAGAAAAAATTATTCAATCAATTTTAGCAAGAAGGGCTACTATTTTAACTGATGGATTCAATCAAACTTTAGAAATTCCTATAGAGGAAGCTGAAGCGTCTGCAATAAATATGAAAGCAATTCATGAAGAAATTTATAGAAAACCACAAAATGCTTATTACGAAAAAGAACCATATAAAATTTACCCTGATGTTGATGGAGTGGATTTAGCTATTTCTGTAGAAGAAGCTCAAAATATAATTCTAGAAGAAGATAAACAAGAATATATTTTTGATTTAAAAATTACTAAAGCAGAAAAAACTTTAGATGATTTAGGAACAGAAGCATTTCCTTATTTAATATCACAATTTTCTACTAAATATGATGCAAGTAATAGAAATAGAAGTACAAATTTACAGATTGCAGCAGAAAAAATAAATGGAAAGGTATTGATGCCAGGAGAAGAATTTTCATTTAATAAAATTGTTGGAAAAAGAACTGTAGAAGAAGGTTATAAAGATGCTGCAATTTATGCAGATGGCGGAGTAGTAGATGGATTAGCAGGAGGAATATGTCAAATATCTTCAACATTGTACAATTCAGTTCTTTTAGCAAATCTTCAAATAGCAGAACGAAGAAATCATTCATTTACAACTTCATATTCACCTGCTGGGAGAGACGCCACAGTAGTTTGGGGAAAAACTGATTTTAGGTTTATAAATTCTCGTTCATATCCTATTAAAATTGAAGCAACAGTAAAAAACGGAATTGCTGAATTCAAACTTTATGGAATGCAAGAAGAAGTTGAATATGAAGTAAGAATACTTCCTGTGAGAACTCAATCAATTCCATATACAACAACATATGAACAAGATGCAACATTGATTCCAGGACAACAAATTATAAAACAATCAGGTCATGCTGGATGTAAAGTAACAACTTATAAAGAATTGAGATTAAATGGAGAAGTTATTTCAAAAGAACCAATTTCTAATGACACATATCAGCCAATGAGAACGATTATAAGAGTAGCACCTGGTCAAGTACCACAATAAAAGATAATGATAGAAACTAATATATTTACTAATAAAAAACGAAATTCTTTTTAAGAATTTCGTTTTTTGTATACTTACAATAATTAACAAAATGAAATTAAAATTTTATTTTGACTATAATTCATAATAAAAATAAACTAATTACTTATTGTAAAATTAAATTTAATTTTTAGAAACATCTACTAAATCTTCATAAAAATTAATTTCTGAAAAAGTAATGTATGGTGTTAATAGTAATGATAAACCATATATTACTAGTGTACCTAGTGATTCACTTATTATAGCCGCTAAAACACCTAAAAAGCTGACAACTAATAACCAACCAAAGAATGAAAATACCAAACCTATAAATTTTAGTTTGTTACCTTTCATTAATTCAGCACTAGTTTTTAAAATTTCTTTACTAGTTAATTCTGGGTTATCAATTAATAAATATGTAGATAGTGCATAAGATAAAATCTTATAAAATAAATAGATTAAACCACCAAATATAATTACTAATGCAAATATTGAAATAACATCAGCAGAGTGTACGCCAAATATATTCATAAAGATTTGGATAGATGGTAATAAAGTGGCTGCTGAAATTAAAATAATTGGGATTAAAAGTCTAACTAAAATTGAAAGAGATAAAAATAAAGCTCTTTTAAAATTTTTGAATCCTATTTTTATGAAATCTGAAATTTCAACATTTTCATTACGAGAAAGTTTTAACATAGAAGCAGTTAAACCATATCCAAGAGCAATATTAATAATTGCTATAATAATAGCAATTATTGTTTGTAAAATGCCAGTGGTTTTTGAGTCTAGAAATGATAGTGCTAAAGTTATGATTAAGTGAAGAAAATTAATTGTGATAACTAATTTAAAGCAACTAGATAATTTTTGCTTTGCACTTATTTTTAATTCACGAATTTTCATAATTTTGTATGTTAGTAAAACTAACAATCTCCTTTCTTTTTAATATATCAATAAGAACAAATAAATTGTTCTAACATTAAAACCAATTTAATAAATTATTTAAATCAATAATATTATCTCTTTTTTGGGGAAAGAAGTCAATATTTTAAAGTATTAATGAGAGAATTTTATATGGTTGGTTTGTATAAATTATGAAAAAAATGGAAATATTTAAATTGAAGGAGAAAAAGATATGTATTATGAAAATAGGAACGAGAAGAAAAAAGAAAAAGCAATATTGATGATATTAATGATAGTGATAATAGCATTACTTTGTGTTTTAATTATAAAACTGGATGCTCCACTTCAGATTCAAACTCAAACTAGCAATTATGAAACTACAAAATTATCCACAAATGATGAAAAAAATGTGGAAAAAAGTTCCACAAAAACGATTGATTCTGTAGTAAAATCTGTTGTAGGAATTTCGAAATTAGAGCAAACTGGAACATCAATATTTTTAGATGGAGCTGAAAAAAAGTTAGGTTTGGGAAGTGGGATAATTTTAACTGAAAATGGATACATTTTAACAAATCAACATGTAGTTGGGAATAAATATAGTAATTGCTATGTAACTTTAGAAAATGGTAGAAATTATAGTGGTTCAGTAGTATGGGCTGATAGTAATATAGATTTAGCAATCGTAAAAATTGCAGCAAATGATTTAGATTATATTGAACTTGGAGATTCAGATAATATATTTTTAGCAGAAGAAGTATATGCAATAGGAAATCCAATTGGAATTGAATTCCAAAGAACTGTTACAAAAGGAATAATAAGTGGAATTAATAGAACAATAAAAATAAACGAGAATGGTTTAGAAAGCTATATGGAAGACTTAATACAAACAGATGCAACAATAAATGAAGGGAATAGTGGTGGACCACTTGTGAATAAAAATGGAGAATTAATTGGAATAAATACAGTAAAAATTACAGATGCAGAAGGAATAGGATTTGCTGTTCCTGTAAATATTATAAAACCTATTTTAGAAAGTTTTGTAAAAACAGGAAAATTTGAAGAAGCATATTTGGGAATTTATGGATATGACAAAGAAGTAATTCCGTATTTAGCCTCAAGCTTGGAAATAATTAGTGGAGTTTATGTTGCAACGATTCAAGCTGATGGACCACTTTTTAATAAAGAATTAAAGGTTGGAGATATAATTACAAAAATTGATGATATTGAAATAAATAAAATGAATGATTTGAAGAAGTATATTTATACAAAAGTGCCAGGAGAGAAAGTAAATTTAAAAATTAAAAGAGGAAATTTAGAATTTAATGTAGAAATAAATCTTGGATATAAAATTGGTTAAAATTTATTAATTTTAATATTTAATTATATAAAAAGAAAAAAATCCTTCAAAGGTTGTAAACTCTTCTTGTTAAATATTTTGTTTAAGAAGAGTTACATCACTTAAAGGATTATTATTAATGTAACAATTTAATTTTCTAAAATTTTAATAGATTTTCAGTCGAGAAGTCTTGGGCAGTAATTGTTTTTAATGCCTTTTTTGAAGTTGTATTAGCAGTATTGGCTGCATGTTTTATAATTGCTTTTTCGTAAAGATTTCTTATAAATCTAGCATTACCAAAACTTTCTGAAGTTCTATATTCTTCGATAATTTCTGTTGCAACTTGAATTGCATCTTCATCAATGAAAAATCCTGCTTTTTTAAACATTGATTTTAAAATTTCAATTAATTCGTCTAAAGTATAATCATTGAATTGCATTGTATAACCAATTCTAGAAACAATACCTGAGTTTGATTTTAAGAATGCATCCATTTCTTTGTTATACCCAGCAAAAATAAGTACTAAATTATCTCTGTAATTTTCCATTGCTTGAATTAAAGTAGCTATACATTCTTCATTAAAACTATTACCACTACTTCCAGGTTTGCTTGCTAAAGAATATGCTTCATCAATAAATAATACGCCACCTAAAGCTTTTTCAATTACAGAAATTGTTTTTGGTGCTGTTTGTCCAACATATTGACCAATTAAATCTTTTGCTGAAACTTCTATACATTTGTTTTGATCAATATAATTTAGGTTATATAATATTCCAGCTATCATTCTAGCAACTGTAGTTTTTCCGGTACCAGGATTTCCAAGAAATACCATATGCATATTGGTATCTTTGATTTTTAAAGAGCCTTCTGTTTTACTTTTAAATTTCATAAGGCTTACTAAATCTTGAAGCATGTCTTTGATATTGTCTAATCCAACTAGATTATTTAAATCTTCAAAAATTTCATCAATAGATTTATTTTTTTCATAAGCTGGAATTGAATTTGCATCAATTACGCTAGAATTCGTTGTTTGATTAAACAAAATTTGCTCTATTAAACTTTGAGCATAGTCAGGTGCTGTTAATTGACTTTTTGGAAATGTTTCTGTAATATAATCTAATAATTTAACATCGAATTCTCCCGAAACTGTATAATCTTTTTTTAGAGTATGTAGAATTTTATGATAAATTTCTTGAGTATTGGCAGAAGTTGAAATTAATTCAAAATCAAATATTTTATCTTTTAAAATTAAATTATTTTCTAATAACTCATTGACTTTTTCTTTATTTTTATCACATATTATTGTGGTAATTCCTTCTAAATTACTATAATCATAAATTACAGTTTTCCAAATATTTAATAATTTATCTTGAGTTGCTTTATCTTTATTTAATAGTCCAGCAACATCTTTAAAAATAACTAAGCTATGAGCATTATTGTATAAATCTGTTATATGATTACTATCTTCAACCACATAGAATGAACGTTCAACAGCAGAATCATTTTTCATATATCCAAAATAAGTGAAACTATCAATTATAAGATTAACAATATTATATAAAGTCTCATCATTATCTGTGTAAAGTCTCATATTGAAAGGAATATAATTTTTAACAATACCTTCAGAATATTTTCTAGCATAATCAATCATTTTTTTCAAAACTAATTTTGAATGATTAACTAAATGAGCATCATCAACCTTTTTATAAAATTCTTCAAGTTTTAAAGCATTTTGAGCTACAATTTGTTCTTTTGATAATTGCGGTTGTTGAATCTCATTTTTTTGTTTTTCTGAATTTGTAGGTTTTGCTTTTGGAGCGGAAACTCCTTGTTTTGAAGATGTTTTTACAGTTTTTCTTTTTGTACTTTTTATAGGTTCGTCTTCATCAAAATAAGATGTTGCTTCTTTTCTTTTATCAGCATGTCTAGAATTAGCTCTGTCTAAGTATTCTTTTCTTGATTTTATGTTATTAAAAGTATCTGTATTTTTTCTATTATATTCTAATTGTCTAGCTTTTTTTTGAGCTTCATCAAGAATACCAGGTTCTGAAGAAATAAGCCATAGAAAATCATCATACATTTCTTTTAAAAATTTATTTTGTGGTCTATCAAATTCGTTCATAATAACTCCCTTAATATTTAAAGTTAAAGAAATTATATAATAAAAAATCAAATTAAACAATGATTTTACTAATAAATTATTCAATTTATTGACAAATTGTAATATAGATTGTGTTTATATGGTGAATAAAAAAATACAAATTAATTTTAAAATTTTTATTAAATATTAATTCATTTATTTGTAAAATCTTGTCTTAGATTTGTTCAAATGATATAATCAAAAATATATTGAAAATAGGAGATAATATGAATATAGGATTTTATGCGGGGAGTTTTTCTCCATTTACAAACGGCCATTTACACGTAGTGAAAGAAGCAAGTAAATTGTTTGATAATGTAATTATAGGAATAGGTATTAATTTAAGAAAAACACCTAGATATGAAGATAGACTTATGAAAGAAGCTATTGAAAAAGTTTTAAAAAGAGAAGAATTAAACAATGTTGAAGTAATTATTTATAAAAATTTATCAGTCGATGCAGCATTAGAGAAAAATGCAACATTTCTTATTAGAGGAATTAGAAATACAATGGATTATGAATATGAAGAAAAAATGGCTTTAATAAATGAAGAAATTTCCGGGCTAGATACAATATATATAAGAGCAGGAGAGTTTGGAAATGTAAGTTCCACTTTGGTAGAAGAGTTATTGGAATATGGAAGAGATGTTTCAAAATTTTTACCACTAGAAATATTAGAATTAGTAAAAAATTATCATTAAAATCACAGAAGATTAATTTTAAGATATATGTTAAATATATTAAGGGTAAATTATGGAAAATATAGAAGAAATTTTTAAAGACAAAAAATTTAATCAAGAAACATTAAATTTTATAACTAATTTCATAGATGAATTTGACGTATTATTTGGAAAATATATTAGTAGAGAAGACTTAATTATAAGAATAAAAGAGAATTTGAATGAGAATATAGAATTTACAACTTTTGATAGAGAAAATGTTGTTGGAAATTATTGCGGTATAAGTAAAAAAGTTTCTCTAGATAAGAATCTATCAGAAGATATGATGAAATCGGTATTTTTTCACGAGATGATTCATTGTATTACAAATAGAGGAGATTATATTGGCTTTAGTGATGAATTAGATTTGGATTCAAGAACAGCAATAGGATTGACTGAAGGGTTTACTCAATATGTTTCTAAAATAAGAAATGAAATGTATGGGAGTACAATCAATTCTTATCCAATACTTACAGAACAAACAGAAAATTTAGCACAAGTTTTAGGGAAAGATAGATTTTTAGATACAGCATTTAATAAACCAGAAGCCTTGTTCTATATTATGGAACAAGAAGGATTAGTTGAATCGTACCTTGAAGCAGAGGAATTTTGCGAAAATTTTGATGTTATATGGAAATATGAAAAACAAGTATATGAAGGAAGAAAGATTTCTGATTTGCCTGAAGCAAAACTTCTTCATAATATTTTTAGATTTAGAGATCCACGCCAAATTGAAATAGACAAAGCAAAGGAAAAAATAATATCAACGTTACTTGGCAAAGTAAGCCAACAATCTATAACAACACAAGAAGAATTTCAAGAATTATATAATTTAATCCAAAACTATTCTAAACAATTAGATTTAGAAGATGGTTATAAAGTATATAAAGTTTTGTTTGATAAATCAGAAGAACTTGAGCAAGAAGGAAAAACAAGAGAGGAAATTCTAGAACTATTACCACAACAAGTAAAAGACCAAGCAGAGCAAAATTTTAGGCTTAGAGATTTTTTAAAATTGGATAATCAAACAATGTTAAAACAAATTTCGAATCCACAAAGTAGAGTATATGAAGATATTATAAGTGGTGTTTTTGAGGATGACTATAGTATAATTATTGCAAAAGAAATATTTAAAGGGATTGATGACAATGATATTGCTAACAGATTAATGGTTGAATTATTAGATGGATTAGGGACATATATATTAGAAAAAGGGTGGAATTTAGATACACTTGGTGTAGAAGTAATTGAATTAATAGGAGCACCAGGCATAACATTTAATATGTACGAAGCAAATGGAGAAGATATAAAATATTTATCAACGCTTACTAGTTCTAGTGAAGATGGGATGCTTGAAGAATTACAAGTGTGTCAAGCAAGAGAAAAATTAAGTGTATTAGAGAACAATCCTGAATTATTATCAAATGGAATATTGTTTATTGGAAAATCAGGATCTATATTAGAATATAACGGAAATAATAATTATATTTTTATAAATGAAAATAAAGATTCTTTCGAAAATTATGGAGATACTACATATCATAGTAGTTACGCAGAAAATTTAAAAGTTAGAATGGGGCAATCTGCAAAAAGGTATTATACATTTCATAAACATGATATTTCAGAAATCTTAAAAAAAGAAGCTGAAACAATGAAAAGATTACAAGAAAAGTATGAGACAGTGACTGGAAAAAGAAAACTTTCTCCATTAGATGTTGAAAGAGCAACAAAAGATATAACAATAAAAGATGTAGAAAAAATGTTAGATGAAATTACATCACCAAAGAAGACAAAAGAGGAAGCTTTAGAGAAAGGAATTGGATATGAATAACAATAATTCTTATGCCTATGCAGAAGTTTTAGATGTATTAGATAATATGGAAGAAATTTATATCAAAAAAATACCAAATTCATTTATTGAGTATTTAAAAGAAAATGCAAGCTTAAATTATCAAAAACATATAAGCACAAGTATACCTTTAGAAAAACAAAAATTAAATAATAATACTTTAACTTTATTAGCGATAATAAATTTAAAATATTGGGTAGACTCAGAAGAACATAAACAAAAATTACTTGCACAATATAGAGAAAACGATAAGAAAATTTTAGAGAAATTAGAACAACCATTTGTGTATGATAGTATTTTTTCAGAATCAAAAGAAAAAAATATCCAAGAAGAAAAGATAAAAGAGAGTAATACTGAAGATAGTAAAAAACTATCTACCAATTTACCAGCAGAGAAAAGGTCAATTTTTAGAAAATTTATTGATTTTATTATGAGTAAAATTTTTGAAAATTAAATTAAAATAAAACAAAAATAAGTTCAATTTATTTATGTAAATTGAACTTATTTTTGTTTTAATAGTAAAGTTTTTATTTCATATTAAATAAAATGCTTCGTATGACTGTTGTACATAAATTTCATTACATAAAATTTGGCACATGAACAAAGAGGGGACAAATAAGTTTTTTTGAAAAATAAATAATTTAAGATTTGCCCCTTTTGTTCTTTATACATAATAAAGTTAATTTGAACTAAAAATTCCTTGAAATAGGTTATTTTTCGTTTTATAATACCGCTGAAATAACTAGCTTATTTCAGTTGACCTGCAAGTTTTACTATAATTTTAGTATTTCTTGTGTAAACCCTTATGTCTCTCTTTAAAAGGAGGTTTTTATATAGGAGAGATGCTCGTAACAGTAGTAACCGCAAGATTTTTAAAAGGAGTGTTTTAAGTATGGTTTTTTCTAGTACTCAGATGACACTCAAGAAGCTTTATCAGGATGCGGCACGGACCTTGTTCAACAAGAGTCTGAAACAGCTGAATCCTTATGAGCTCAACTGTGTCATCACAAAAGTTCTGAAGGAAAACGTAATTTCCAAGAATTGGAATAAGTCCCGCAGATTTGATTCTCACGTGAGAATGACTGTGTACTTTTCCGCCGAATACTTGATCGGACGCGTTGTGTTGGATGCACTGCTCAACGCAGGCCTCTTGAAGGCAACCAGAAAGATTTTCAAGAAAGAAGGAATCGACATCGATTGTCTGCAGGCAGTAGAAGATCCTGCTCTGGGCAATGGTGGTCTTGGCCGCTTGGCTGCTTGTTTCTTGGATTCTGCATCTAAGGAAAGATTGCCTTTCCGCGGTGTTGGTTTGTACTACAAGTATGGTCTGTTCAAGCAGTACTTTGACCAGCACGGCTATCAGCAGGCAGCTCCCGATGTGTGGGATACCAACATGGAGCCTTGGTTCGAACCTCATCCTGAGTATACCAAGGAAATTGTCTTTGCAGATACTCGAGTTCTTGCTGTACCCTATGAACTGCCTGTTATTGGCTATAATGCCAATGAAGACATGTTCAATGGTCATGTCAATACCTTGAGAGTCTGGAAGGCAGAACCTATTGAAGGCGTAACCAATGCTTCTGCTGCAGCCATTTCTGATTGGCTGTATCCGAACGACGAAACCGACGAAGGCAAGATTCTGCGTCTGCGTCAGGAATATCTCTTTGTGAGTGCTGAAATGCAGACTATCATCGAACGTCATCTGGAAGTTCACGGAACCCTGGATAATATTGAAGAGTATTATTCTTTCCAGATGAACGACACTCATCCTGTTATGGGATGTTTGGAGTTTATCAGACTTCTCGAGCAGCACAACTATACCTTTGAAGAGGCCTTTGAGAAGGCATCTAAGATGTTCAATTACACCAACCACACCATTATGCCCGAAGCACTCGAAGCTTGGGACAGAATCCTGTTCAAGAGCCTGCTTCCTGATGTTCATCAGGTCATCAATGATATCAATAAGAGACTCATTGATGAGCTCTCTACTAAGGATGACTACACCAAGATCAGATATGAGAACGGCCGTTATATCAGCGAACCTGATTGGGACAAGATCAATCCCTTTGAGATGTTCCAGGATGGTAAGATTCATATGAGCCGTATCGCATGCTATGTCGGCAACAAGATTAATGGTGTTGCAGAGGTTCATACTGACATTATCAAGAAGAATCTTCTGTCTAACTGGTTCGAACTGTATCCCCAGAAATTCCTGAACATCACCAATGGTGTTACTCCGAGACGCTGGGTAATGCTGGCGAATCCCTATTTGTCCGATTTTCTTGACAAGTATGTCGGTCCTGATTGGATCAATGATATGTCTTTGCTGACCAAGTTGGAACAGTACAAGAACGATCATGCTGTTCTGACCGAACTGGCTGAAGTCAAGATGAAGGCTAAGGTGGATCTGGCAAACGAAATCTTCGAACGAGAACATGTTCGTATTGACCCTAATAGTATTTACGATATTCAGGTTAAGAGAATTCATGAGTATAAGCGTCAGCTTATGAACGCTCTCAGAATTCTCCGTATCTATCAGCTGCTGAAGCAGGGCAAGTTGCCTAACTTCCACAAGACGACCTTTATTTTCGCTGGTAAGGCTGCTATGTCTTACAGACGGGCAATTCAGACCATTGCATTTATCAAGGACATTCAGAAGAAAATCAACAATGATCCTGATGTCAGAGATAAGATGCAGGTTGTTTTCCTGACCGATTACAACGTTTCCTATGCGGAGAAGATTTTTGCTGCGGCAAACTTCTCTGAGCAGATTAGTACCGCTGGTACTGAAGCTTCCGGCACCGGTAACATGAAGTTCATGATGAACGGTGCTGTCACTATTGGTACTTATGATGGTGCCAATATCGAAATCTTTAAGGCTGCAGGCAGAAAGAACTATTATGAATTCGGTGGCCGCGTAGAGCAGTTCAGATCTATCAAGAAGCAGTATGAACACGACAAGGGCCAGTTCGTTAAGCCCGAAATGTTCGATGTTGCACGTCTGCTGAAGGATAAGAGCATTATTCCCAATGAATATTGGGAGCTGTACAGCTCTATCACTCTGGAAGACAAGTACTATGTCATGCACGATTTGGAAGCATATATCGATGTCACTATTCGTGCCAACAACGATTATGCTGAAGAACAGCGTACTGGCAATATGTCTCTTCATACCAGAAAGGCACTCAAGAATATTGCCAAATCTGGCAGATTCTCTTCCGATCGTACGATCTTGGAATATGCTAGAAACGTCTGGCATATCGAGCCTGTTGCTCCCGAAAATTAATCCGAATAAACATCAAGACATAAGAAAAGACCCCAGGGCATTTGCCCTGGGGTTTCATCTTTGTTTACAATTTACATAAAATGTGATATACTATTATAGAAAAAATTTTATAGAAAGGTTGGCATAATTTACATGAGAAATTTCTACAATTTTATGCGGCACGTTCAGATAATTAACTGGAGGATTGTGGTCCATTCATTTAATGAACTGAGGTGTCTGATCAGAGGTGGAAGCCTCGAACCGAGCTTTGACTCGGATGCCATTTCCGAATTTTTGGAAGAATTGGAAAGAGGTAACCTGAATTCTTTGCCAATGGATGCATACGAGTATCACTGCTGTGTTGAGTATCTTAAGAAAATCAGATACGAATTATGCAAAAATTGGAAAAACTTCGAAACAATTACATTGTTTTTCGGAGAAACCGATTACTTTGACCTATTAATTGTACCATTGGAAGATTGCCTGAAAATGGTAGCCAGTGAAGTAGGATTCGAGCTGATTGGAGAGAGAGTAGAAGATGAAATGTACAAATATACCCTAAAAAGTATGTTTGCAGAAGGAAGGTAATATGGGAAAAGTATACAGAAATGAAACACACATTGTAATCCCACAGGACACACTTGTTTTAATATGTGGATCACAGAACAGTGGTAAAACAACGTTTACAAAAAAGCATTTTGCCAATAAAAATGTTCTTGTTACAGATGACATTTTCGAAGAAGTTATAAAAACAGAAGCAACAGCTTCTGACACTTTGGAGAGCTTGGCCTGTCGGACTACGGAGATTTTTGATGAGCGAATCCGAGAATTAGCTCCAAAAAATTCCATTACTGTTGTAGATGCTGCACCATTCGAATTAAAAAATCGAATGGAAATGATTAAAGAGTTAAAAGGTTTGCATACCAATATTGTGCTTATTGTTCTGGATGTAAGATATCCGACATTTAAATCTCGTCCCAAAAAGAAAGTGGACAAAAAGAAGAAAATGTATGGAATAACGCCAATATCGGATCAGGAGCTGCTGTATAACAGTTTAATCATAGCAGAACAAATACGAAATGGAGAAATTGGCTACAAAGTGACAAAAGCTTATGCTCTTTGCGAGCTCGACATCGATAAGTGTCAAGTAACGTTTGAATAACCACAAAATAAAAAGCGGAATCCAAGACTGGATTTCCGCTTTTTCATATTATCTAATACTTAACAAATAACTTTGTGTTTTTTGTTTCTAATTATTATTTTTGTATGTATGAAAGAAAATGCAAATTATTATAAAAATAGAAAATTTTTCTTGACATATTTTAGAAAAACAACATATAATATTACTATAGCAAAGGAGATAGCCATGTTTAATTTTAAAAATGTTAAATTAAATAACTGGTGGCAAGTATGGGGAAAAGATTACTCATACAGTCTTGTGATGCTATAAAATATAAAAGTTAAAATTTATATTATTAGTTTTGTTTTAAAGGCGCATGTATGAGTAATTAAGCTCGTATGTGCGCTTTTTGTTGTATCTAAAAATAAAGATAATGAAATAAAAAAAGCTAGTAATAATTAATCTATTGAAAATAAAGGAGGTGGCTTGTATGGAATCCGAATGGGACTGGCAAAAAAGTGCCAGAAAGATATTTAAAGAAAAAACAAAATTAAAGAAAGAAGGAAAAAATTATGGAATATGGAAAATTTGGAGGGCAATATGTGCCACAAAACTTAAAAGAAAGATTAGATGAAATTGAAAGAGAATTTGAAAAATTAAGAAATGATGAAGAGTTTAAAAGTGAATATTTATATTATTTAAAACAATTTGTTGGAAGACCAACGCCCTTATATTATGCAGAAAACTTGAGTAAATTTGCAGGCGGAGCAAAAATATTCTTAAAAAGAGAAGATTTAAATCATACAGGAGCCCATAAAATAAATAATGCAATAGGACAAACTTTGCTTGCTAAAAGAATGGGAAAGACACATATAATTGCTGAAACAGGAGCAGGACAACATGGAGTAGCAACTGCAACAGTATGTAGTTTGTTTGGAATTAAATGCACAATTTTTATGGGAAAAGAAGATATTAAAAGACAAAGAGTAAATGTTGAAAAAATGAAACTTCTAGGAGCTAAAATTCAAGAAGTTACAAGAGGAGAAGGAACTTTAAAAGAAGCAGTTGATGAAGCTTTTGATTATCTAGTAGAAAATGATGAAGTGTTTTACTTAATAGGCTCTGCAGTACGGACCCGCTCCGTATCCTAAGATGGTAAGAGAATTTCAAAAAATTATTGGAGAAGAAGCTAAATGCCAAATTTTAGAAATGGAAAACAAACTTCCAAGAGCAATAGTAGCTTGTGTTGGTGGTGGAAGTAATAGTATAGGATTATTTGCAGATTTTGTAAAAGAACAAGAAGTGCAAATTTTTGGAGTAGAAGGTGCAGGAAAAGGAATTGAGACCGGAAAGCATGCTGCAGCAATGCAAAATAATACTATAGGGATTATGCATGGGATGAAAACTTTTATTATGCAAGACAAAGATGGAAAGGTAAAAGACGCATATTCAATTTCAGCAGGACTTGATTATCCTGGTATAGGACCAGAACATGCTTTTTTAGGAAGTACAGGAAGAGTTAAATATGACAGTGTAACAGATAATGAAGCAATAGAAGCATTTAAAATTCTAACAAGATTAGAAGGAATAATTCCAGCATTAGAAAGCAGTCATGCAATAGCTTATGGAATAAAAATTGCCAAAAATTATAAAAAAGAAGATTCAATAATTGTTAATTTATCTGGAAGAGGAGATAAGGATATTGAAACAATATTAAATTTGTAATAAACAAATTTAAAGAAAAAATTTAAAAATCACTAGTAATTTTGTAAAAAATATGTTATTATCATTAAGTGTTCACGAGAAAATAAAATTTTCAAAACGAACAAAACTAAAGAAAATAAGCTATTTAGATATTATTTAGGAGGTCTAGTATGTCGATAGATAATAATTTAATTTATCTATTAATTAAGAAGAAAAAAGGTCCTAATAAAATACTATCTAAAATAGTATCAAAAAAAGAATATGGAAGCAGTGTAAGTGCAAGTTAAAGTAGAGGGAAGATTATATAAATCTTCTCTTTTTTGTTGGTCTAAATAATACATAAATTGATGAATTGAAACAAAACTTTGATTATGATTTATGTTAGATGAAAACGGCTATGTAAGCATAAAATAAAGTGGCTGAAATATTGAGAAATCCTAGCTTTGTTTACAATAACAGTTGACAATAATACATGACCGTGATAAAATTCGCTTGCAGCAAAAGCTGTAGAATCCATACAATATAATTATATGTTAGGAGGTAATTGTGCAATGAATCAAGTAAGACCTGGAGTGATTTCGCGAGGAATCAAAACTCCAATCATCATGCCGGGTGACGACGTTGTCAAAATTGTTGTCGATTCGGTGATTGCAGCAGTAGGAGTTGAAGGTGTCCAAAACAAGGATGCAATCGGCACTACTGAAGCAGTTGTGGCAATCGGCCAAAACAACATCGTTACTCAGAAAGAGGTTGTAGCAGACCTGAGTGCGAAGTTTGCAGGAGCAAAGGAAATTGCTATTGTCGACCCTATTCAGAGTCGTAACAGATTTATGGCGATTCTGAAAGCGGTGGCAGCAGTGCCGGAATTTGAGACCATTTATGTGATCATGACCTATCCGACCGATGAGGTTGGCAATCGTCTGGTTTCTGAAGAAACCATGATGGAAAGCGGAGTTAATCCGTATCGCGATGTACTTTCTCAAGAAGAATTCTATGCACGCCTTGGTAAACCTTGCCATCCTTTCACAGGAAAGGACTACATGGAGATGTACAAGGAAATCTGCGGCGAAAAGGGCAAGATTGTCATGTGCAATGATTTTGCTCAGATTCCTGCAATCTGCAGTGACATTCTTGTGTGTAGCATTCACAGAAGAGAGATGACCAAGCGCATTCTTCAGAAGAATGGAGCCAGCAGAGTACTGGATCTTTCTGAAATTATGAATGAATCTGTAAACGGCAGCGGTTACAATTCTGAATTCGGTCTGTATGGCAGCAATCTTCAGGACAATGATGACCTTAAGTTGATGCCGAGAGACTGCGACAGATTTGTTAAGGCAGTGCAGGCTGAAATGTATGCAAGAACTGGCAAGATGGTTGAAGCATATGTGTTCGGCGATGGTGCTTTCAAAGATCCCGTTGGCGGTATTTGGGAGTTGGCAGATCCTACTACTACCCCTGGATTTACAGAGGGGCTTAAAGGAACTCCTGAAGAGGTTAAGCTGAAGTTTATTGCCAGCCAGCATCAAGACAAGAGCAAAGAAGAAATCGAGAAAATCGTTGCAGATGAGAAGGCTGCAAGAAAGGCTGCTAAGAATATCACTGAAGCCGCTTCTTTGGGAACTACCCCGAGAAGAATTACTGATTTGATTGCTTCTCTGTCTGATCTTACTACTGGCAGTGGTGATCGCCAGACACCTGTTGTGCTGGTACAAAATTACCTGGACTAAGAAAATCTTAAGAATTAGAATTTCTGGATGGAGGGGTATGCTTTCTGGCATACTCCTTCGTTTTTTATTTAATAGGAAAGTTATCCTTTCCCATTAAATAAAATGCTTCACATGACTGTTGCATATAAACTTTATTACATAAAATTTGATACACGAACAAAGATAGGGCAAATAAGTTTTTTTGAAAAATAAATAATTTAAAATTTGTCCATTTTGTTCGAAAGTAAAAATGTGTAATTAAAAAATATTAAAAAAATTTATTTAAAAACAAAAATAAATATTGAATAAATTTTTTATTATTGATATGATATTAAAAATGGAATTATTTTACAAAGGATTGGAGGAAAATATGAAAAAGCCAAAAGAGCCAAAAGAACCTAAAGTAAGAAAGGATTTAACAGCAAAAGGATTTATGAATATTGTTTATGATAACTTTATAGTAAATACAATATTCTTTGGATTCTTACTAGGAATTTTACAAGTAGTAGCAAGTGAATATCTAAATGGAATTGTATTAGGCATAGCTACATTAGTAATAATATATTTTACAATTACTAAAATATTTGTAGATGCTGTAAGAGAAACTTTCTATGAAGGAAGAATTTTAAAAAATGAAATTAACAAAGTAGTTCATAGCTTTACAAAAATTTTTGCTACATTAACTGTTATAACAATTGCTTGGAATATATATAATTTTGTTGCAGGGTATAACCAAGCAGTATTAGCAAATATTAAAAATTTATACATAATAACTCTTTTAATTGGAATTGTTTTTACAATTTTAACTTATACTGTAATAATGTTTGCTTGTAGAAAAAAATTCTTTGAACAATGTAAAAATCCTGAAAATGTAGTTGAAGGATAAAAATAAAATCGTCGGTGAAAGTTCATTTCATACCGACGATTTTTGCTTATTATTAAAGTTAAACAGATGGTTCTTTTGGAAATGCAAAACGAATTTCACTATCATATAGTTGAAGTTTGTATAAACGTTCGGTTCTTTTGGCTGCATTGTTTAGCATTAAAGATTCGAACATTTCCCAAAGAGCAACCCATCCTGCGATAGAGAAAAATTCTACAACGAATTGAGTTACTTTATTATGAAGTGCAAAAGATAATAACATAAACATCATTCCCATAAAAAATAAAGAAATACATTTTCTATTTGCAACATGGATATCGTAATCTCTATCGTCAATTTCCATTCCGTAATTGTTTTTAATTACTTTTTTTATTCTTAATTGTTGTTCTTCAGAAATCTCTGGACAATAAATCTCTAAAACAATTGGATATTTTAAAGGAATTATGTATGCGATTTCTTCTATGTAATTACAAACTTCATCAGATAAAGCTAATTTTTTGTGATCATGTTTCATATAAAGTTCATTTATGTTGTTTAAATGAATTGGAATTATCGCTTTTCCATCTTTAATATAGTGTTTTTCGATGTAATCTGCTTCTCTAAATTTTATTTTATGGTTTTTAAACCTAAATTTTAATTTCATAAGTTCCTCCTATGTGAAATACATAAATAATTATAACAAGAAAATATTTTTGTGTCAAAAAAAATTGATTTTTGTTTTTGAACTTGATGATGAAATAAAAAAATAATAAAATATTTATATAAATATCCTGAAAAATATAGGAGAAAACAGAAATGGATATAGAAAATTTAAGTAGAGATGAGCTTATTGAAGAAATTACAAAGTTAAAAGAAGAAAACTTAAAATTAAGAATGAAAAAATCTAATAAAAAACGAAATAGAATAAAAACCACAAAAAAGCAAATTGTTGACTATTGGGAAACTAGAGTTGATGAATGCGAGCTAAGTATAGATTGGGCCGAGGCGGAAGAAAGATGTTGGAGATGCGGATATGAAAAAAGACTACAAAGATGTCATATAATACCAGACTGCCTTGGTGGTGAAGACAAGCCTTCTAATTTAGTTTTACTTTGTGAAAGATGTCATATAGATGCTCCCAATGTGGAAAGTGAAACTTTTATGTGGGATTGGATAAAAGCTAATAAAACAACTTTTTATGATACATTTTTTGAAACCAAAGCCTTACAAGAATATGAGTTTATTTATGGAAAGAAATACATTGATGAACTAAAAGAAAGAGATATCTTAAGTCCAGAAAGAATTAAGGAATTTATGGAATTACCAGTAGGAGAAAGTTGCAATCATTTTGCACATCCATGGAAAAATGATTCTACAATGGCTGGAATTTTTAGAATGAAACTAGAGGCGTATGATAAAATTTATGGGAAAAAATGAAAACAGCGCCACGAATGGGTGGCGCTGAATTTTACAGATTAGCTAATGGAACTTTTCTGTATGCCTATCTTAGGCGGGGCAAGCTGCAGTTTCGAGCTGGAAGTTGGCGAGACTCTGAATAACGGGGAACACGTCGTTGTCGGTGATCATCTTGATGATAATCTGACGGGCGGTGTCCACATCGTATGCGATGTCTGCCTGCAGCTCAGGGGTGGTAGCCAGAACCTCGAAAGGTACAAGGTCACGGTGGATCTTGTTGGCTTTATCGGTCACAGGACCCCATTTCCAACCTGCAAGAATCTTCTCGCGGGACCACTCATCGTGGATCTGCTTCGCCAGAGGATACAGGATCATCTGGGTAAAGTTCACGAAGGAGCAGCCCTTGTCACGAAGAATACGGATAACAGCCACGGCGTTTGCAATGTTGCTCTGCTTGGTAGCGTCGTCCAGTTCGTCGTAAGGAACGAGCAGGGGATTGGTGAGCGGGCCCTTTTCAGGGTCGTCGTTGGTCACAGGACCGTAGGTGTAGCCCTTGGCAATTTTGCCGGCCATCCAGCCTTCATGGCTTGCACGAGCTTGCTGCTCTGCGATGATCATGAGGCTAGGCTCGAGCTCGACTGCTAGCGGCTTCCGAACCACCTTTTCTGCGTATGTGGATGCGGTTTTTTCGTTGAATAACATAATGTTACCTCCTGGCCTTTTTAAGGCAAATGTATTATTAATCTTGCGATTATGATACTATTATATCATAATTTACATAAAACTACAACAGGCAATCATTGAAATATAAAGGAAAATAGAGATTCTATAAAAAATAAATACTTTTTTATAGAACAAAAGTATTTTATAAAAGGAGAAATAGAATGAGAAAGCTAAATTTAATAGTAGTATTTAATAAAGAATTAGATAAAGGACTATTTTGTATAAGAGCAAAAGAGCCTTATAAAGGAATGTATAACTTCGTTGGCGGAAAAGCAGAAGAGGGAGAAACTGCAGAAGAAGCTGCATATAGAGAACTATTTGAAGAAACAGGAATAAGTAAAAACGATATTAAGCTAGATTATTTTATGAATTTAACTTATTTTAAATATGAAAATCATATATCAGTTTTTTATGGAGCATTGGAACACGATGTTACTTTAGTAGAAGAAAAAAATAAATTGGAATGGGTAGATTTAGATGAAAAACTTTTAGACTGCAGTAAATTTGCAGGAAATTATAATATTCCTCATATAATAAGACAAATTAAAGTATATTTAGCTAATGGAACAGGAATAGATAAATATTAAAATTTAGGAGGAAAAAATGGATAAGTTTAAAACAATTAGACCAGTTGTACTAGGAATAATAAGAAAAGGAAATAAGATATTGGTTAGCGAAGGATACGACAAAGTAAAAGACCAATATTTTTATAGAAGCTTAGGCGGAGGAATTGAATTCCAAGAAAAAAGCGAAGATGCGCTAAAAAGAGAATTTAAAGAAGAACTAGATATAGAAATTGAAGTAGGAAAATTTTTAGGAATCTCTGAAAATATATTTGTTTTTAACGGAAAAAAAGCACATGAATTAGTATTATTTTATGAAGCAAATATAAAAGATGAAGACTATAAAGAAAAATATCAAATAATAGATGAAAAAGAAAGCTACGCAATTTGGATGGATGTAGATAAATTTGTAAATAAAGAATTAATATTATATCCAGAAGAGGTTTTGGAATATTTGAAATAAAAGTATTTAGGAGACTAAAATGCAAGAAAAAGAACATAAGTATTATGAGACAATTGGTAATTGGGATTTTGACCAAATTAAATATAAAACAGAAAAACAAACTAATTGGGATTTTTATGAAAAGATAAAAGAATATACAAATAAGGATTCGGTTTGTTTAGACCTTGGAACAGGTGGTGGAGAAAAGGTTTTAAAATATTATCCTGAAGTAGGGAAAATATATGCAACTGATTTCTCTGAAGAGATGATAAAAACAGCAAAAGAAAATTTAAAAGCGTATCCAACTAGATACGTTGAGTTTATGCAAATGGATAATTTGAATATGATTTTTCCAGAGAGTACTTTTGATTTGATATCTGCAAGACATACAGTAATAGATGCAAAACAAATATACAACAAGCTAAAAGATAATGGCATACTAATTATTGAAGGTGTAGACCAAAAAGATTGCTGGGAACTTAAAGAATTATTTGGAAGAGGACAAGCATTTCATGATAAAACACCAATTTCAAAAATAGACTTTAACAATTTAAAAGATGCTGGTTTCACTAAAATAGAACTTACAGAAATAAGAGAAGATGAGTACTACGAAACAGAAGAGGACTTACTAGCACTACTTTTAAAGACTCCTATTTTAGATGATTTTTCTGAAGAGGATAACAACAATTTCACACACAGAAAAGAAATAGAAAAAGAGTTGTTCAATAAGTACGTAAACGAATACAAAACAGAAAAAGGAATTCTTCTAAAAAGAGTACTTTATGGAATTGTGGCAAAAAAATAGAAAGGAGAAGAAATGTTTGATGAAGTAAAAATAGATGAAGAAATATTTAAAGTATTTTTAGATATTGAAAATATGAGATTATATGTGTATGAAAATACAGATATGAAATTTATTAAAGGAGAAGAAACAAAAAAACTTATAGTAATAAGCAAAAATGTAATTTGTATTGATACAACTCGTAATCATGTAAACGTAGAAATTTCATATTATTCGGTATTATATGGTTTTGATTTTCATGGATATGATTATAATGATGGTGTAAAAGCTATTAGTAAGATACAATATTGTTCGCAAATGCTTGATGAGTTTTTAACTCCAAAAGCATCTGCTGGGGAAAAGATTAAAGAAGAAGAAAAAAATTTTTCTTTGAAATGCAATAAAAAAGAGTTTGAATTAAATATTATTAGAAAAAATTATATAGAAGAATATTATTATGATCGCAATAATAAGTCTTTTATTGAATGTAAATTTGTATCAACAGAAGACTGGGAATTTATATATAACTTATGCATAATAATAGAAAAATATTTAAATATTGCGTTATACGTAAAGAATATTGATATTCCTACAATAAGAATATTTGATTCAGAAAATGTGGAATTGGGAAAATTAATAATAAGTAAAAGTTTATATGAAAAAAATGATAATTTTGTAAGATGCGGAGTATATGAAGGTTCAGTTGAAAGAAACACAGAAAAAATATTGGAATTTTTATGCAAAGATAATACAATTAACTTAAGTAATATAAAAGAACCGATTAAATATAATAAAGAATTTGATACAAAACAAATTTATGATTTATATTCTGCTTTTGAAGTTGAATCAAATTATAAATATAAAAGAAAAGATAAAGATGAAATCCAAGAAAATATAAAAGAGAAGATAATAGATTATTGTAAAACATTAGAAGAATATTCAGAACAAAAAAATTTTATAGATGGTCTAATTAATAATAGAATAATAGATTATGGCATAGGATATGGTCATAGAGAAAAAATAAATAAGGCAATAGAGGAATACTTAAATGTGTTTCCAGAAAGAACAGAGTTTTACGGTTTAGTTGAACAAAAAGATGAAATTATAAAAACAGTTTATGAATTAAGAACTAAAATTATTCATAATAATTTTATTGGTAAATTAAAGGATGATCAAAACAGGCATTTAGAATATTTTGAATGGCTAGTGTATGCAATGCAACTAAAGAGAATAGGCGTTGAGGATAATGATATAGAAGAAATGTTAAATCGTGTTTTTGGAGTAGGATAAAAAATACCACCTCTTTTGAGGTGGTATTTTTTCACATATTTTATAAATTCATATCTTATAATTCTGTTTGGCAAGTTTTAATTTATGCAATTAGCTTAAAATTCATTTTTAAACGTATTCACAAATTTACATAATTGTGATAAAATATATAAGGTAAATTAATATTGGAGGAAAAAATAATGAATAGAAAAGAAAAATTAATGGAGGAAACCAAACATAGAGGTTTCGGCTGCAATACTATTACAACGAGATAATTGCTATAGGGTTGTAATAGGTTAAGTTTATAGCAAATATATCTCGTTATTTTAAAGATAGTAAGATAAGGAGATATAGAAAAATGATAGAAATAGAATTAAATAATGTAAAAAAGAATTATGGTCTAAAGAATGTTTTAGATGGTGTTAGCTTCGAAGTTAAAACAGGAGAAAGAATTTCATTAATAGGTGAAAATGGATCTGGAAAGTCAACTATTTTAAAAATAATTAGTGGAATAGAAAAACAAGATTCTCGGAAATGTAAATATAAGAAAAGGCTCTACTATAGGGTATTTAAAACAAGTATATGAAAAAGAGCAAGAAGATATAATAGTAGAAGATTATTTAAAAGAAAGTTTTAAAGAATATACACTTATTGAAAACAAGTTAAGAGAATTAGAACTCGCAATGGCAGATAATGACCAGAATTTAGAATTAGTATTACAAAAATATGGAAAATTACAAGAAAAGTATATTGCACTTGGTGGATATGAATTAGAAGAGAAATTCAAAAAGATTTGTTCAGGATTTAAATTTGATAATGACTTCTTAAAGAAAGAATATAACAGCTTAAGTGGTGGAGAAAAGACTATAGTTAATTTAGCTACTATTCTTTTAAAGAATCCTAGTATATTACTATTAGATGAGCCTACAAATCATTTAGATATAGAAACACTTGAATGGCTAGAAAACTTTTTAATAGAGTATAAAGGAACAATACTTTTAATCTCACATGATAGATATTTTCTAGATAAAGTTGTAACAAAAACTATACTATTAGAAAATGGACATACAAAAATATATTTTGGTAATTACTCATATTTTTTAGAAGAAGATGAAAGAAGAACATTAGCAGAATTCGAAATGTATAAAACTCAGCAAAAACAAATAGAAAAGATGCAAGAATCAATAAAGAAGCTTAGAGAATTTGGAAGACTTGCAGGAAATGAAATGTTCTTCAAAAGAGCTAAATCAATAGAAAAAAGATTAGAAAAAATAGAAGTATTAGAAAAAAGAGAAAGTAAGAAGCTGCCAATTAAAATAAATTCTTGTAGCAAAGCAGGAAAAGATGTATTAGTTATAAAGAATTTAAATAAAAGTTATGGAGATAATGTAATATTTAATAATTTTAATATGGGAGTTTTCGGAGGAGAAAAAGTACAACTAAAAGGAAAAAATGGATCAGGAAAATCAACGCTAATAAAAATTATTTTAGGAAATGATAATGACTTTAGTGGAGAAATAAAAATAAATCCATCAGTAAAAATTGGTTATATTCCTCAAGAAATAAAATTTGAAAATGAATCTAATACAATATTAGAATATTTCTTGGAAAATTATAGCGGTAGTGAAACACAAGTTAGAACTTTTCTAGCGAAATATATGTTTTATGGAGAAAATGTATTTAAGAGATTAAAAGAATTATCTGGCGGAGAAAGAGTTAGACTTTTAATTGCTAAATTAGTAATAAAACAAACAAATTTCTTAATATTAGATGAACCTACAAATCATTTAGATATTTCAACAAGAGAGTTACTTGAAGAAAATTTAAAAGAATATAAGGGAACTATATTATTTGTTTCACATGATAGATATTTTGCAAATAAAATAGTAGAAAGAGAAATAAATTTATAAAATAGAAAAAGTCACTTTAAAGTGACTTTTTTGTTATTCTATTAAAGATTTCGAATTGATAGGGTTGGTTGCTGCTTAAAATTATATTCATAGTACTGTCTGCGAATGTGGTTTTGATGAGAGAATTATATAGATAAAATTGGGGATATCAAAAGTATAAAGAAAAATACTAGTTTTGTCTCAAAAGATTGAAATATTAAGCTTTTTGTGATATATAATAAATTATAAAACATAATAAGGGAGCCTAATATGGAAGTTTTAGATAATAAGTTTAAAAAATTTGGTGAAGATATAAAAAAGGAAATAAAAATAGGTGATAGACTTTATATAGCGTCAGCAGTTTTTTCGATGTATGGATTTAATGCTTTAAAAAACAAATTAAAGTATGTAGATGGATTTGATTTCATATTTACAAATCCAACATTTATTAAGAAAGAAAAAGAAAATAAAAAAGAAAGACAATTTGAAATAGGTAATTACAGTAGAGAAAAAAACTTATTAGGTTCTGAATTTGAAATAAAGTTAAAAAACAAATTAAATGGAAAAGCAATAGCAAAAGAATGTGCTGAATGGATTAGAAATCATGCGAGATTTAAAAGTAATGTGAATAATAATCCTATTCAAAAATTTGCAAACATAAATGATCAATTAACCTATTTAAATGTTGATGAATTTTCATCAGCAGGATTAGGGTATCAAAAAGATAATACGGTATTTAATCCAATAACAAAAATTGATGATAATTATGAAATGACGAAATATTATTTAGATAATTTTAAATCGTTATGGAATAATGAAGAGTTATTAAAAGATATAACAGATGAGGTAGTAGAATTTATTTCTGATTTATATAAAGAAAATTCACCAGAATTTATATATTATGTTATTTTATATAATTTGTTTAATGAATTTTTACTAGATATATCAGAAGATGATTTAGCAAACGAAAAAACAGGTTTTAAAGAGTCGGTTATATGGAACACTTTATATGATTTTCAAAAAGATGCTGTTTTAGGCTTAATAAATAAACTAGAAAAATATAATGGATGTATTTTAGCTGATAGTGTAGGTTTAGGAAAAACATTTACAGCTTTAGCTGTTATTAAATATTATCAGGAAAGAAATAAAAGTATTTTGGTTTTATGTCCTAAAAAATTAAGTGAAAACTGGAATACATATAAAACAAATTATAAAGACAATATACTTCAAAAAGATAGATTTAATTATGATGTTTTATATCATACAGATTTATCAAGAAAAAAAGGAATGTCTAATGGAAATGATTTGTCAAGAATTAATTGGAGTAATTATGATTTAGTTGTTATTGATGAATCTCATAATTTTAGAAACAACAGTGCAAGAAAAGATAGAGAAACAAGATATTCAAGATTGTTAGATGAAGTTATGAGAAAAGGTGTAAAAACAAAAGTATTAATGCTTTCTGCCACACCAGTAAACAATAAATTTACAGATTTAAAAAATCAACTAGCTTTAGCATATGAAGGAAATACAGATAAGATAGATACTAATATAAGTAACACAAAATCAATAGATGTTATTTTAAAAAATGCACAAACAATATTTAATAAATGGTCTGCATTGCCGGCAGATGAAAGAACTTCTCAAAGTTTATTAAGAGATTTAAATCAAGATTTTGATTTCTTTAAATTATTAGATAGTGTAACTATTGCGAGAAGTAGAAGACATATTGAAAAATATTATGATATGAATAAAATTGGTAAATTTCCAACGAGATTAAAACCTATTAGTATTACATCTGAAATTACTAATTTAGATAATTTTTATTCAATAAAAGATATTTATATGATGCTTTCAAGATTAACTATGTGCATATATACACCATTTGATTATATTATGGAGTCAAAAAAGAAAAAATATGCTGATTTATATGATACGGTTGTAAAAGAAGGTACTTTAAAATTAACTCAAGCAGATAGAGAAAAAAGTTTACAAAAATTAATGAGAATAAATCTTTTAAAAAGATTAGAAAGTTCGGTTGATTCATTTAGATTAACTTTAGATAAAATTTTAGGGCAAATAAATAATACTCTATCTTCAATCGATAGATTTGAAAAATATGGAGTTAATACCAGTGTAGAAAATGTTGAACTTTATAATTATGATGAAGATGAAGATGTAGAAGAATTGATAAATGAAGGTACTTCAATCGGTGGAAAAGTTAAAATAGACCTTCAAGATATGAATATATATTTATGGAAAGATGAATTACAAAAAGATAAAGATATTTTAGATGATTTAATGAATGAGTTCAAAAGAATAAAACCAGAAAATGATTTAAAGTTAACTGAACTTATTAATTTAATTAGAGATAAACAACAAAATCCTATAAATGCAAATAATAAGAAAGTAATTATATTTAGTGCGTTTGCTGATACAGCTAATTACTTGTATGAGAATGTTAGTAAAGTTCTAAAATTAGAATATAATATGGATTCTGCTTTGGTAACAGGTTCAGGTAATAATAAAACAACAGCAAATGTTTCTAAAGAATATAATGATTTACTAATTAATTTCTCACCACTTTCAAAACATAGAGATGTATTATTTGAAGAAAATAAATCTTCTGATATAGATGTATTAATAGCAACAGATTGTATCTCGGAAGGACAAAACTTACAAGATTGTGATTATTTGATAAATTATGATATACATTGGAATCCTGTTAGAATTATTCAAAGATTTGGAAGAATTGATAGAATTGGTTCAAAAAATCAAGTAATTCAATTAGTGAATTTTTGGCCTAATATGAATTTAGATGATTATATTAATCTTAAAAATAGAGTTGAAAGTAGAATGTTTATGCTTGATATTACTGCTACTGGTGAAGATAATGTCTTAACTAATAAATCAAATGATATGGAATATAGAAAAGCACAACTTCAAAAATTAAAAGAAGAAGTGGTTGATTTAGAAGATATGAATACAGGTATTTCAATTACAGATTTAGGTTTGAACGATTATAGAATGGATTTATTAGAATACATAAAAGAAAATGGAAATCTAGATTATGTTGTAAATGGAATGCATTCAGTTGTTCCTGAAGATAAAGAAAATGGAGTGGAAAAAGGAACAATTTATGTATTAAAAAATATTAATTCGAATGTAAATATACAAAATACAAATCAATTACATCCGTTTTATATTGTGTATATTAAAGAAGATGGAGAAGTGATTTCAAACCATTTAAGTGTAAAAAACACATTGGATTTATTAAGATTTGTATCTAAAGGTAAAAAAGAACCTATAAAAGATGCATTTGAAAAATTTAATGAAGATACAAATGATGGAAATAATATGGAAAAATACTCTGATCTTTTAAATAAGAGTATTGAATCTATAATTAATGTTAAAGAAGAATCTGACATAGATAGTTTGTTTAGGAGGGGAGGAACTACAATGCTTCAAAATGATATTACAGGATTAGAAGATTTTGAACTTATAGCGTTTGTAGTAATTGTATAAAATGGATTCAGTCGAAAAGATTTGGCTTAATGGAATATATCCCTATTTTAGAATATTAAAACGAATAAATGAATTATTAATAATGTTAATAAAAGAAAGTTATAGTATAGAACAACAAGAAGATTGCTTTTTGGAATTGACAAGTGAATTATTAAGAATATTACCTTTTAAACTGGAACGAGACGAAAAAAGTAAAGTGATAACAGAAATAAAACTTTTAGACAAATCAGGAATTTTGTTATTAAAGAAATATTTTAAAGATTTAAAAGAAGATTATACTCAAATCATTAATAATAATTTTGTTTCATTAGTTCAAATTATAAAGATACGAAATAAATATATACATGAGCCACATAATATAAAGTGTATATGCTTTGTTTGTGGTGGCAATAGTGCTCGTGCTGGATTTGAATATAAAAATGAAAAATTAGATTTAAATACTGATTCGTTGATTAAAATTATAAAAGAAATAAATTCTGTTTTTAAAAAAATTAAAATTAAATTTGAAAA
>JAFXGW010000041.1 GCA_017536685.1 Clostridia bacterium
CAGTATTATTAAAAAAATCTCGAATTTTATTTCGAGACTTTTTATATAAACAACTAAATTTTACTATTTTTCACATCTTTTATGATTTTCACAATGTTGGTTATTTGCATCATTATGATGATGTTCGCATTCTGCATTTTCATTATATTTTAATTTATTTAAAATATAATATTTTATAACTTTTTGAACATTCCCTGAAACACCACCCAATAGTTGTATGTGTGCTTCTTCTAACGCTTTTTTGGCACCATTACCAATTCCACCACAAATTAAAATATCAACATTATTATCTTTTAAAAATTTTACTAATAATTCATGTCCATGCGCAGATGTATCTAATATATTTTCAGAAATAATTTCTTCATTTTCTATTTCATAAATTTTTAATTTTTCTGTATGTCCAAAATGTTGGAAAACTTCACCATTTTCATACGTTATTGCAACTTTCATATTTTTCCTCCTTATCTTATAATTCGTATATACCCATCCAATTATTCAAATCATAAAACAATTGCAATGTTCTTTCTTTATACTCTACAATTTTTGTATAATTTTTTTGCTTGATAAGATAATTTGTATCTTCTGCTATTTCTTTTAATGAATTAGCCATATTTACTAAAATTGAAACATCTTCTTTATTAAATTCTTTTAAATCATCTATTACTTTTTCTAAATTAGTTAAATCTACAATTGCTCTATCGTAAGTAGCGCCTTGTGATATATATTCATCATAATAAACATTATTATCAACCGCGTATAAAGTTTCTATTAAATTTGTCATAATCTCTTTTTCTGCTAATTTGTTGTATAAAACAATCTTTTCTCCAAGCTCACTTGTATCAGCCTCTTCTATTGTGGCATCAACTATTCTATAATTATATGAATATCCATAAGCATCTGTATATTCTTCAAGTTTCAATGTACCTCTTACCATTATAGCTGCTTCTGTAAATTCAATTTTCTTTCCACTTTTTGAAAAAATGGCTATTGTATTAGTTATTTTAGTGTCACTTGGCATACAATATGGACATGTTTGATATGGTAAATTCATAAGATATCCAAAACTACCATCATAACTTGTTATTGGTGATAAATACCCAATAGCAGTTACTGTTTTATTATTATACTCTTGTAAATCAGATAATGAAACTAAGTCACTAAATCTTATTTGATAAGAGCCATCTACCATTATTCTATCTGCATTTAGCATACTTTCAGATTTCTTTATATTATTAGTCGTTTCTACTTTATTTTCTTCTTTAGAAGATGTACAACCTGTAAAAAGAAGAACTATTGAAATTAAAATAACAGTTAATATTATATTTAAAATTTTATTTTTCATCTTCTAAACTCCTTTCAAACATCTTTGAAAGACTAAATAATGACGGAATTAAACTTATTATAATTACTGATATCATTATTAGATATTCTTCATTATATATTTTAGCATAATTCATTATTATACCTACTGATGCTGTGATATTATTTACTAATAATAGTGCAACTCTTGTTAATATAAATGCAATTATAACTCCAATTACGCTTACAACGACATTTTGTATTAAAATTATTCCACTAATGTTTTTTCTTTGCATACCCAATAATCTCATTAATAAAACATCTTTTTTTACATCTTGCATCATCATAAGAGTAATCATATATATAATCACAAATGACATTACTCCTATTACTGCACATAATATATATACTATATTTTTTACTAAATCTATATTGTTTAATAACTCCCTCAATACAGTAGATGGATTTACAGCCATAACTCCACCCTTTTGATTTAGGTCACTTATTATATTTAATGCATTTGCTGGATTATTTGTTTTTACTAAAATAGCTGTATAATCATGACTATGCTCATTGTGAGTTTCTTGACTTTCATCATCGTCTTCTTCATGAGAATGTTCTGTATGAGTTTCCCATACACTTTCAGCTTTAGTAAATAATGTATTGTCATAAGCGGTATGAGTTTTTTCTAATATTCCTACAACTATATATGGAGAATTTTCATGTGAATGAGAACTTTCTGCAATGCCATGACTACCTATAATTTGATCACCTATATTCAAATTATTTTCTTTAGCCACATTATATCCTAAAACAATTTCAAATGCCTCATTAAAATAATTTCCTTCTTTTAAGTCTTTACTACTTAAAAAAGTTTTTTCTGTTCCTACTATTAAATTTCCTTTATAATTATCTCCAGTTGCAAATGGTACTATTTCTCTTACATCTTTATTATTTTTTAATTCTTCATATACTTCACCATTTATTGTATCTGTTGTTGTTCCCGTAAAGAACATTGTTGACATTACTAAATCTGTTGAACTTCCATTTGCCCCAACAACAATATCATAATACGAAGCAGTCGATATAATTCCATCGTTTATTTGTCCTGCTACATTAAAACTAAACATTATTATTAATGTTGATATTATAATTGCAATTGTTGTCATTATAAATTTTGCTTTTCTTGTAAGAAGGTTTTTTATAGAAAATTTTAACATTATAAAGCACCTCCTTTTACAAGGATATCTTCAAACTGAATTACTTCATCTGCAAATTTTGCCATTCTATCATCATGCGTTACAAAAATCATTACATGATTTGATTTTTTATGAAACTCATTTAAAAGTTCCATTATTTCTAATCCTTTTTCATAATTTAAACTTCCTGTTGGCTCATCTGCTAAAATAATTTTGGGTGATTTAATTAAAGCTCTTGCTATAGCAACTCTTTGTTTTTCTCCACCTGATAATTTTTTTACTTTTGTTTTTCTTTTACTTTTCAAACCAACTTGCTCTAATATTGTATCTATATCTATACATTTTATTTTTTCAATTTTTAATAAATTTAAATTATCTTCTACTGTCATTTCTTCCATTAATTTAAAATCTTGAAATATATATCCAATATTTTTTAATCTAAAATTATCTTTTTCTTTTTGAGATAAATGTGTTATTTCAACATCGTCAATAAACACCTCTCCATTATTCGGATTAACTATACCAGCTATTATATTTAGAAGTGTAGTTTTCCCAGATCCAGACACACCTAAAATAGCATAAGTTTTACCATTTTCAAATTCTATATCTTTTAAATGAATTCTTGTGTCTGAATTAAAATCTTTTTTTACATTTTTTACTCTTATCATATTTCCTCCTAATAAAAAGATTATAACTCCAAAATATCTAAGACACTTTATTCAATTAAAATTACATTCATTATAATTAAATTATTATAAATTTCATTCTTTAATAATATAATCACATTATTTATCAAATTTATATTAGCATAAGTTACTGTAATACATGTTATTATAAAAATATTTTTTAATATTTCTTGCATAGAATGTGTAAATAAACACTTACTGCATTCTTCATGGTTACACTCATATATATGAACATCGCAATTAACGAAAATATTATTAAAAAACACTAATAATAAAATTAAACACAATATATTTACTATTAATTTACATTTTTTACTTTTCATTTATTTTTCCTCATATATTTTATTTAACATATAAAATTTAAAATAAACTTAAATTTCATTATTTATTAAATAAGATTAACTAATAAAATTATGCTTCCTATCAAAGCTAATACTATACCTGTAATTCTATTTAATACTTTAGGCTCAGCTTTATTTGCATATTTAGCTGCTACTCTTGCAAATATAAGTGTCGATACAACACAGAATATAAGTGTTGTTATATCAGGAATTCCACCTATTGAGAAGTGACTTATTGCTCCTGTTAATGCTGTAAATGTCATTATAAGTACACTGGTTCCTACTGCTGTTTTTAATTCATATCCTAGCACACTTGTAAGAATTAATAACATCATCATTCCTCCACCAGCGCCTATAAAACCACAAATAAATCCTATTATACTACCACAAATTATTGATTGAATAATTCTTTTCTTTTTAGAAACAGATTCCATTTTTTCTTTTGTTGTCATTACTGGTTTTACTATAAATTTAATTCCTAAAAGTAATGTCATAAATACAGAAAAATTTCCCATTAATGCATTTGGCACAATGCTTGCAACATAGCTTCCTATCAATGTAAAACAAAGAACGGATATCATCATTATTATTCCATTTTTTAAATCAATATTTTTATTTTTCCAATATTGCACTGTACTCACAGCACTAGCAAGTACATCACTCGCTAATGCAATTCCAACAGCTTGGTATGCTGGCATATTTAAAAAGGTAATTAAAACAGGACTTATCACGGCCGCCGCACTCATTCCCGCAAAACCTGTTCCTAATCCGGCTCCTATACCAGCTATAAAAGACACTATAAATTTGTATAATATATCCATATTTATCTCGCTTTCAAATTACTATTTATCGATTAGATTATATCACATATTTTTGTATTAGTAGAGATTTTGTAAGATTATTTTTAATA
Organism: Clostridia bacterium; assembly: GCA_017536685.1. Lineage (GTDB taxonomy): Bacteria > Bacillota > Clostridia > TANB77 > CAG-508 > Scatovivens. Next base: position 4,436 of record JAFXGW010000041.1, read on the forward strand.
AAAATGCTGTAAATAGCTTGATACAAGTACTATTCAAGATATATACAAAATTATTTAAAAATAAAAAAAGTAGCTAAAAACCTTGATTTTTAGCTACCGCGTGGTGGAGGTGAGCGGAGTTGAACCGCTGTCCAATATTCCTTCCACATAAACTTCTCCGAGTGCAGTTTGTTATTAAAATTTCCCCTCTATATCTTTAACAAACAAAATTTATATTAGGTATCTTTTATAAAATCCCATTAATAGAAAAAGATAACTATTAACTTCGTTTCCCACTAATCGTCGCCCTATCTTAAACCGTGGGTTGTAAAAGTAGAACGTCACCGCAAACTAAGCAGCGAATGCTAATTCTTTATTATCAGCGTTTATTTTAATTTATGCCTTTTTAAGTGGCCAGGCATCTCCACTACTCGCTATTTATACTTCTAGAATACTGTCGAAACCAAATACACCCCCGTATAAACTAATATTTATTATACTCTTATTATTGTTATATTTCAAGTATTAAAAATTTCTATTTTTGTAGAATTATTGTAGTTATTATCTAAATATATTTTTTTCATTTTAAATAAACTAATTATATCTATATAATATAGAAAAGAAGTCATATAAAATGACTTCTTTTTTGACGCTTTATTGTTAATATTTTATAAACATTAACTCTCTAATTATTCAAAAGTCGTATAAGATTTTTTCTAGAATACGATAGAAAAAAATAAATCGCTAGAAAATTTTGAATAAAAAACAAAAAGCATAAACAATAAGTAGAATTTTTATTCTACTTATCATTTACGCCCCTTATTTACTTTTCTTATTTTTAATTGAAATTTAAAAAGAATAAAAACACTCTTGAATTTTAATTAGATTAAATACTATTTTAATTCATTTTTCATTTAATCACAAGAATTTATATGCGTTTGGTGGTTTTTTATTAGAATATTAATATTATTTTTATAAAAATTCAAAATTTTTAAACTTAAAATTTATTTTTTTCTTCTTAAAATCCATCCTTCTTCTACTTTTGTAGGAATTTTTAAAATTACTTTTTGTTCCGCTTTTCCTGGGTTTACTGTTGGAATTGCCTCTAAAGTTTCATCGTTCCATAACTCTTCTATTTTAAATTCTAAAGAGTCAATTTCACCTGGAATTAATAATTCTAAAGTGTCTCCTACTGATAATTTATTTCTAATTTCAATTAAAGTTTTTCCATCTTCTAATTCTTTTATTACTTTTCCACCAAATTCATAATCTGAATTATATTGTCTTCCTGAATAATCTTGAAAATCTTTATTTTCTCTATCATTAAAATAAAACGTTGTTAGTCCTCTTGTTTTTGTTTTTTCAAGTTCTCTTATATATTTTTCTGGGTTGTAATTTTCCGGATCTTTCATATAATCGTCAATAGCATTTCTATATGCATTTATTACTGTTGCAACATAATATTCTGTTTTTAATCTTCCCTCTATTTTTATACTGTCAATTCCCATATCTATAATCTCTGGAATTTCTCTAATTAAGCATAAATCTTTAGAAGAAAATATATACGTTCCTTTTTCATCTGTTTCTACTGGCATTAAGTTTCCTGGATTATTTGTTTCTTCAACATATAAGTTAAATGCCCATCTGCATGGTTGAGAACATGAACCTAAATTTCCACTTCTTCCAGATAAAAATTCACTTAAGAAACATCTTCCTGAATACCCAAAGCATAGTGCACCATGTGCAAACATTTCTATATCTAAATCTTCTGGTTTGTTTTTTATAATATCTTTTATTTGCTCTTTATTTAATTCTCTACCAAGTATAATTCTTTTCGCACCATTTCTGTGCCAGAATTTACATGTGTGATAACTAACAGTATTAGCTTGTGTACTGATATGAATTTCAGTATTTGGAGCATACTGGCGAACTATATCTACAACTCCACCATCAGCTACAATTATTGCATCAACTCCAAGTCTATCAAGTTCTGCAGCTTGTTTTTTTATTTCTTCATAGGTTTCATCCCATGCAAATATATTTATTGCAACATGAACTCTTTTTCCAATGCTGTGAGCATATTTTATTGTTTTTTCTAAATCATCATCTCCAAGCTCTGATCTTGATCTTAAAGATAATTTTGGTGTTCCACAGTAAATTGCATCAGCGCCATATTTAAATGCAACTTTTGCTTTTTCGAAAGAACCTGCTGGTGCTAATAATTCGATTTTTTTATTCTTCATTTCTTCTCCTTTTGTTTATATTTTTATTAACTTATATATATTGTATGTATCCTTTAAACATCATTAAATTGAGATTAACTATTTCGTCATTCTTTGCTTAATTATTATATCAAATTTACACATTTTATTCAAGTAACCAATTTTTAACTTACACATTTTATTTAAATTAAAAACACATTTTTTTCACAATTTATAGATAAAATTTTTTTAAATTATAAAATATATATTTTTTTGACTATTTCAAAAACCTTTAGTTCTAAATGTTTGATTTATGCATAAAAATATGATATAATTAATTGATATTACCATAATAAGAAAGAGGTTTTAATGCAAGAACAAAATAATTTAGAAAACACCTTCTTTTGGGAAGTACCTGAAATTGATTTAAATTTAAGGCATTATTCAGGACACCCATCAGATGTTATAAAAAAAATAAAATCTGATATAGAATGTTATTTAAGTACTCCAAATCTTGAAGAAAGTCGCACAGCTTTACATTATGACAAAAACAATACTCCTTGTATGATTTCTTATAATATAAGACAAATTTATTCTGCTATATATAATGCTTTAAATTACTATAAAAATATATCTTATTTACCAGCAGCAGAATATGAAACAGAAAGTACATTTTTATCAAATTCTATAAGAACATTTAATGAAGACTATGATTACTTATCCCAAAAATATAATACAGATGATTTATCACAAGATCCAGTTATTGATGTTTCTGGACGAATAAAATCCCCACTTAGCTTTATGGACAAAGTAAGAGAAAAAGTCGGAGAATACATTGAGCAAGGAAGAGACTTTAGATATTTTAATGAAAGCTTAAGAGATTTAATTGGTGTTAGATTTGTTATTACTCCACCAAAAGATATTCAAGAACAAGGTCTAGAAGCTGAAACAGATTACCTATATAAAGTTTTTTATGATTTAATGGAACATCATGGAATTACAAGACCATCAAACGAGCCATTACAAAACGGAATGTATAAATTTTTCCCTGTAAACAGTCGATACTCGCCTAATAAATCAGAAAAAATAAAAAACAGGCCTGAAAAAGAAGGCTTTGCTGTATGGGTACAAAATGGAAATCGTGGTTTTTATAGACCAACCAAAAGAATTCCTGAAATGGAGCAAGAATGTGTTGATTCTGTAACCAAAGATTATATCAGATGGCCCAAATATAAAGGTTATCAAAGCTTACATGTTTGTGTTATACCTTACTTTTCACAAGATGTTGATCATATTGGAATACCTAATTATATTATTCCGCCAGCTTGCAATGATAGTTTTATAGAGTATCAATTTAGAACAGGAAAAGAAAATGAATACGCTGAACACGGACCTGTTGCTCATAATTCTGAATATAAACCTACAGGTTCCTATCATAGACTAGCTGTACCTTTTTATATAGAATTTGATTCACCTGAAAATTTAGCAGAAATTTCATATGATCCTCACCATTTACCAAACAAGCCTTTAAATTATAAAAATAGGTTAAAACTTAGAAATTTTGGTGAATCGTTTAAAAAATTTTATGGTCCGAGTTTTGAAGATTTTTTCGGAATTCCATTTAAAAAATTCAGAGATGTTTTCGGTTCACAAGATAGAAATGACATTTTATCAAAGAGAAAAACTGTTATATACGACAATGAAAGAGATCTATATTACACGCAAGAAAATTATCCATTAAAACCAAATCCAATCGCTTTAGCATTAACTCCGGAAGAAATACTTGATTTAAAAAGTATTCTAGTAAGTAAAGATACAAGCAGGTTAACAGAATTCTTTAGTAAGCAACATCTACAAGATGCTATAATTCAAATAATTCAATCACCTGAAAAGAATGGCTATACTTCAACACGCTTATCAGCCCCATCAAAAGTACAGCTTTATAGTTTAACAACTTCTGAAGATAGAATACACGCTCAACAACAAGATAAAGAACTATTAGCTACAGCGACATCTTCAAATACATCTTTAAATTTATATGAAACAACATTAGATGATGATTTATAATATACACAAAACGCCTTAAAATTAAATTTAAGGCGTTTTTATTTGGTATACAATAAATACATTCATCTTTTAATTTATAATCATTATTTTCTTATACTCATTATGTTATTATATTATTATATTATTTCATTGTTTTATTATTTTATTATTTTATCTGATTTTCTAAATATAATTTACCGTTTTGTTTATCTAAGATTTTCAAGTTGATATTCTCTTTTTCTAGTTCTCTTAATATACATAAAGTATCATCTTGTGAATCTAAATCTATTATCACTAGATTATTGTAAAAATTATTTCCCATTTTTAATTCTCTGACATAATTTTCAATTCCATCCTCAACATTTTTTACCATCATTATGAGTTTTACATTTTCTTCAACTTTTTGATATGTAGATTTTCTCGTAATTTCCTGTAACATAACTAAAATTCCATATATAGCAAAACACCAAATCAAACCATAAACAATCATCTCTAACATAAAATTACTCCTTTCGAATTTTATGTTATATATTATGTTGATTTAAATGATTATGTTAAATACTTCAAAACAATATCTTATATATAATTTTAAACAAAAAAAGAAGAAGATTTTACAACCTTCTTTCTTTTATTTATCTATCTATACATTTTTGAATGTGCTATTTCTAGCACTTTTTTAGATTACACTAACATTAAAATTGCTTGACTGCTATTATCACCACGTCTTGGTTCCATTTTTAATATTCTTGTGTATCCACCAACTCTACCTTCATATTTTGGTGCTAATTCGTTGAATAATTTGTCCATTAGGTCAACACCTTCAACTTTATTAACTTTTGTCATTAATTTTCTTCTAGCACTTAATCTTGATGGCATGTCTTTTTGTCTTTTTTCTGTTTTTTCTTCTTTAACAACTCTTAAATATTCTTTTCCATTTTTGCTTGTTACTTTTTCTGTAACTTTTCTTCCGTTGTTATCTAATTTTGCTTTTACAACTTTTACTTCTACTTCTTCAAAGTTTTTATATTCTTTAACAGCAAGTGCAATAACACTATCAACTATAGCTTTAACTTCTTTAGCTCTAGCTTCTGTTGTAACGATTTTACCATTAACTAGTAAATCTGTTGTTTGCACTTTTAACATTGCTAATCTTTGATCAGTTGGTTTTCCAAGTTTTCTTGTTCCTGCCACTTTACTTCTCCACCTTCCTTAATTATTCTTCTTCTGATGTAAAGCTTAAACCTAACGCAATTAATTTATTAGTAACTTCGTCTAATGATTTTTTACCTAAGTTTCTAACTTTCATCATATCTTCTTGTGATTTATTTGCTAAATCTTCAACTGTAGCAATACCAGCTCTTTTTAAACAGTTGTAAGATCTTACAGAAAGTTCTAATTCCTCGATAGGCATTTCTAAAACTTTCTCTTTCTTTGATTCTTCTTTTTCAACCATAACTTGAGTATTTTTAGCTGTTTCTGATAAGTCAATAAATAGTTCTAAGTGACCTGTCATAACTTTTGCAGCTAAACTTAATGCTTCAAATGGTTTTAGACTTCCATCAGTCCATACTTCAATTGTTAATTTATCGTAATCTACCATTTGACCAACTCTTGTATTTTCAACAGTATAATTTACTTTTTTTACTGGAGTAAATATAGAATCGATTGCTAATACATCTATTGGATTATTATCTTTTTTATTTTTCTCAGCAACATTGTATCCTCTACCTCTGTTTACTGTCATTTCCATGTGTAAATCGCAGTTGCTTGATGTTGTTGCTATATGTAGTTCTGGATTCAATACTTCAACTGTTCCATCTGTTACGATATCAGCAGCTGTAACTTCTCCAGCCCCTTTGAAATCTATTCTAATGATTTTTTCTTCATTATCAAAAACTTTAAGTCTTACATTTTTTAAATTAACAATTAACTCAGGAACATCTTCTACAACACCTGGTACTGTAGAAAATTCATGTACTACGCCGTTTATTTTAACACTTGTTATAGCAGCTCCTGGTAATGATGATAATAAGATTCTTCTTAAAGAATTTCCTATTGTCATACCATAACCACGCTCTAATGGTTCACATATGAATTTTGCATAATTCCTCTTATCGTCTGCCTCTACACATTCGATGTTTGGTTTTTCAAATTCAATCATTCTTACCTCCTAATAGGTTTTGCAAAAAACCTTTTAAAAATTTATTATCTCTTTTATTACGTACGTATCCTAAGTATTTAAATTATTATTTAGAGTATAACTCAACGATTAAGTGTTCTTCAACTGGTAAATCGATTTCTTCTCTATTTACTACTCTTAGAACTTTTGCACTTAAGTTTTGGCTATCTAATTCTAACCATTCTGGAACTGGTCTAGCTGCTCCAGCTTCAACGTTAGCTTTAATAACTGTGTTATCTTTTTTAGATTCTCTTACAGCTATAACATCACCTGGTTTTACTAAATATGAAGCTATATCTGTTTTAACTCCATTAACTTCAATGTTTCCATGTGTTACTATTTGTCTAGCTTGTGGTCTAGAAGCACCTAAACCTAATCTATAAACAACATTATCTAATCTGCTTTCTAATATTTGTAGTAATACAGTACCTGTAATACCTTTTTTATTAGAAGCCATTTCGAAATATTTTCTAAATTGTTTTTCTCCTACTCCGTAGAATGATCTTGTTTTTTGTTTTTCTCTTAATTGAGTACCGTATTCAGATAATTTTGTTCTTTTTTGTCCGTGTTGTCCTGGAGCATAATTTCTTCTTGTTACGCTACATTTATCAGAATAACATCTTGAACCTTTTAAGAACAATTTTTGTCCTTCTCTACGGCATATACGACATTGTTCGTCTTTATATCTTGCCATGTTATATCATACACCTCTTTCTAAAAATTTCTTTATACAATATATTAATTCTTTTAATTAAACTCTTCTTCTTTTTGGTGGTCTACAACCATTGTGTGGTATTGGAGTAACATCTTTAATCATTGTGATGTCTAATCCAGCTGTTTGTAATGATCTGATTGCAGCTTCACGTCCTGCACCAGGACCTTTAACATAAACTTCAACAGTTTTTAAACCATGTTCCATTGCTGCTTTTGCTGCTGTTTCAGCTGCTTGACCAGCTGCGAATGGTGTGCTTTTTCTAGAACCTTTAAATCCTAATTCTCCTGCACTAGCCCAAGAAATAACATTTCCTTGAGTATCTGTGATAGAAACTATAGTATTATTAAATGTTGAATGAATATGAGCAGCACCTTTATCTATGTTTTTTCTTTCTCTTCTTCTGATACCTGTTGCTTTTTTTGCACTAGCTTTTGCCATTTGGTATTCCCTCCCTTAAATTAATTCAAAATTTATTTTTTACTTTTACTTACTAATTTTCTTGGACCTTTTCTTGTACGAGCATTTGTTTTTGTTCTTTGTCCTCTTACAGGTAGTCCTCTTCTATGTCTAATTCCTCTATAGCATCCTATTTCTGTAAGTCTTTTAATATTTAAAGCTACTTCTCTTCTTAAGTCACCTTCAACTTTTAAACCTTCCATAGCTTTTCTTATATTTGCTACTTCATCATCTGTTAAATCTTTTACTCTAGTATCTGGATTAACACCAGCTTCTTTAAGAATTTTTTGAGATGTAGGTAATCCTATACCATATATATATGTTAATCCTATCTCAACTCTTTTTTCTCTAGGTAAATCAACTCCTGCTAAACGAGCCATATTTTTTTGCACCTCCATAAATTTTTAACTTTACTTTGTTTGTTTTGCTGTTTTATTGGTGTCATACATAATCAAACCTGAAATGTACTACATTTATATACAATTATAAATATAGTAGTAATCTAATTATTTTTGACATATATATAAACACAATTATGAATATCATTTCTGACAGCCGCTCCATATTTGTGTTAATATCTAAAAATTTTATTAATTATTAGCCTTGTCTTTGTTTGTGTTTTGGGTTTTCGCAAATTACTCTAACAACGCCATTTCTTTTGATTATTTTGCATTTTTCGCAAATTTTTTTAACTGATGGTCTTACTTTCATTTTCTTCCCTCCTAAATTATTATTTATCGAGATAAGTTAATTCCCATACAAGTTCTTGTACACACCCAAACTTCTACTTTTAAGGAATGTCCCTTATTTTTTTCAAAACTTTATTTTGCTCTCCAAGTAATTCTTCCTTTTGTTAAATCATATGGTGATAATTCTAGTTTAACTTTGTCACCTGGTAATATTTTAATATAATTCATTCTTAGTTTTCCTGAAATGTGAGCTAATACTTGGTGCCCATTTTCTAGTTCTACTTTAAAATTAGTATTTGGTAAAGTTTCTACAACTGTTCCTTCAACTTCAATTACATCTTCCTTAGACAAATTTTTAACCTCCTTACTTAAAGCGCAAATAAGCCTCTACAAGGCTATTTATCGCACATTTCGCTGCTTTTGGAGCAGTAATCTTTAATATTATAACCGATTTTATCAGTAATGTCAACACTTTTCCTATATTTTTTCAAACAATATTTACCAATATTTTGGTTATATTTATTTTCATTAAATTTCATAGCTTTTTTATAAATTTTATTTGTATAAAAAATACTTCCAACTATTTATATAACGTTAAGATTTTTAATTACTTTTCTAATAAGGTTAATACTTTTGGTTCCCCTTCAGTAATTAAGATTGTATTTTCATAATGAGCTGACAAACTACCATCTTGGGTTGCAATTGTCCATCCATCATCAAGTTCCCAAATATCTTGTCGTCCTGCCATCACCATAGGTTCAATACATATTGTCATGCCAGGTTCTAATCTTGGACCACGTCCTGCTTTTCCAATATTTGGAACTCCTGGTTCTTCATGCATCGCTTTTCCTATACCATGACCTTGAAATTCTCTAACTAAGTTGAATCCAAAACTTCTTACATAAGTTTCTACTGCATTTGAGATATCACCAATTCTATTTCCTGGTTTAGCCATTTTTAGTCCCTCAAAAAATGCTTGTTTTGTAACAGCAACAAGTTCTTGTGCTTCTTTTGAACATTTTCCAACTAAAAATGTTCTTGCAGCATCTCCATGATATCCATTTTTTAAAACAACTAAATCTACACTTACAACATCTCCATCTTTTATAATAATGTCTTTAGATGGTATCCCATGTATAACTACATCATTCACTGAAACACATAATGTACCTGGAAAACTTGGAACACCTCTTACTCCACTTGGATATCCTTTTTGTGCCGGAATTCCACCATGTTCTTTTATAAATTTTTCTGCTAAATGATCTAATTCTAAAGTAGACATTCCTGGTTTTATTATTTTTTCTATATAATCATAAGTTAATGCTGTTATCTTGCAAGCTTCTTGCATTAATTCTATTTCTCTTTTTGATTTAATTGTAATCATCAAAGTTCCCTTTCTATTTTCTAGTTCAAGTTTTATTTATATTTTGATACTTTCATACAAAGTATATTAAGCACATATCCATTAATTTTTAATTAATTTTATAAACAAAATTGAAGTTACTGCTTTAAGTTATAATGTTTAAAACTGTAACCTCAAAATTTTATTAATAAATTCAATATTTTCATATTAAATTTAAATCTTTTGCATTTTATATTTTATTTGTTTCTTAAATATTCAATAACATCTTTGGCAACTTCATCTTTCATTCTGTTTACAGATTTACTTAAAACAGTTGAATATAAAGCACCTGTATTTTTATAATAATCAGCTACTGGAGCTGTTTCTTTGTGATATACAGCTAATCTATTTTTAGCACTTTCTAATTTATCATCGTCCCTTTGATAAATTTCTGAACCACATTTATCACAAATTCCTTCTACTTTTGAAGGATGTAACAAAGTATTGTAAATTGCCTTACAAGCAGAATTTTTACAAATTCTTCTAGTTGTAATTCTTTCTAATATTTCTTCTTCTGGTGTTTCTAAATTAACAACTATATCTATTTTTTTATTTGCTTCTGTTAGCATTTTATCTAATTCTTCAGCTTGTTTTACAGTTCTTGGGAATCCATCTAAAATTAATCCTGATTCTACATCTTTTTCTGTTAATCTACCAGCAATCATATTTACAGTTATATCATCTGGTACTAAGCATCCTTTTGTAATATATTCATTAGCCTTTTTTCCAAGTTCTGTTCCTTCGCTAATATTTTTTCTAAATATATCTCCACTAGAAATAGCAGGTATATTAAATTCTTTTGATAAAATCTCTGCAACACTTCCTTTTCCTGAAGCTGGAGCTCCTAACATAATAATAATCATACTTTGTCATCCTTTCTACTCTTGAAATTATTTGTCTAATTAGTTTTATTCTTTAGTTATTTTCCTAATTTTACATCTATATTTTAGTTCATTTTACTACATTTGTCAATTATTTCATGGCAATTATTAAAACTTCATATCGACAACATATTTCCTTACTTTGTCAAATAATAATTCCCTAAAAGTTCATCATAAAATATCAATCCTTCTCATTATTTATATCATTAATATATTTTATTTAATAAAAATTTAAGCCCTTTAAAAACAAAAAAGTAGTAAATTTAAAATTTACTACTTTTATATAATCTCATTTATTTTGATTTACTATTTTTCTAAGAATCCTTTATAATGTCTCATTACTAATTGAGATTCTAATTGTTGTACTGTTTCTAATGCAACACCAACTACGATAAGTATTGATGTACCACCAAAAGATATATCTACACTAGAAAATCTAGTAAGCATTGGAAGTATTGCTATTAAACTTAAGAATATTGCACCAAACCAAGTTAATTTTCCAAGTATTGATGTTAAATAATCTGTTGTAGGTTTTCCTGCTCTAATGCCAGGAATGAAACCACCATTTTGTTTAATATTTGTAGCAACTTCTGCTGGATTAAATGTTGCATAAGTATAGAAGAATGTGAATCCTACTATTAGTAATAAATATACTATAGCATTTGCTAGTGAATATCCCCAAGGAACAGCAGATGTTGATGTTGCAATTGAGAAATTATATAAACCAGCAAGGAATCCTGTTCCTCCTATTTTATCTGGAGCAAATATTTGAATCATCATTGCAGGGAATGTCATGAATGATGAAGCAAAGATTACTGGCATAACTCCAGCCATTGCAAGTTTTAGTGGAATATGTGTATTTTGTCCACCATACATTTTTCTTCCAACAACTTTTTTAGCATATTGAACTGGAACTTTTCTTTCAGCTTGTTGTACAAATACAACACCAGCTACTAATAATATTGCTCCTACTATTATTGCTAAAGCTGTAGCAATACCAACAGTATTAATATCTTCTGCTGTTACAATTAAGTTCCATAAAGTAACTAATCCACTTGGTAATCCAGAAATAATACCAATGAAAATTATCATTGAAATACCATTTCCTATACCTTTATTTGTGATTTGTTCTCCAAGCCACATTAAGATTGCAGTACCTGTTACTAAAGATAATACAACCATTGATCCTGTTAAGAATCCTGGATTAATAAATATACCAGAGTCTTTATACGCTATGTATATACCTAAACCTTGAACTAGAGATAATACTAACGCTAATATTTTTGTATATTTATTAATTTTTTGTTTACCAGCTTCTCCGCCTTCTTTCATCAATTTTTCAAGCGAAGGAATTATCATTCCAAGCAATTGAATAACAATTGATCCAGTAATATATGGTGAAATTGTCATCGCAAAAATTGATAAATTTGAAAAAGCACCACCTGAAATTGTATTAATCAATCCAGTTAGAGAACCTGTTGACATTTTCATAGACTCAGCTAGAGCTATTGTATCAACACCAGGTACTGTTATAAAACATCCAAATCTAAATATTACGATTAATAATAATGTATATAACAATTTCTTTCTTACTTCTGGGGTTTTTAATGCATTTTTTATAGTTTTAAACAACTAAATCACCTCAATCTTTCCACCTGCAGCTTCGATTTTTTCTGCAGCAGCTTTAGTAAATCTTTTTGCTTTAACTGTTAGCTTTTTATTTAAGCTTCCTGTAGCTAAAACAACTATTCCATCATTGATTTTTCCAATTATTCCTTCTGCTAATAAGCTTTCAGCTGTAACTTCTGTAGCTTCTGATTTATTAAGCATTGTTAAAGTTACTTCTGTGTAATTTTTAGCATGAATATTTGTAAATCCTCTTTTTGGTAATCTTCTATATAATGGAGTTTGACCACCTTCGAATCCTCTTCTAACTCCACCACCGCTTCTTGCTTTTTGACCTTTATGTCCTCTTCCTGAAGTTTTTCCAAGACCAGATCCCATTCCACGTCCAACTCTTTTCTTTGTTTGTCTTTTTACTGCTGGTCCAATGTTTCCTAATTCCATCGTGTTTGCACCTCCTCTTTATGATTTATTATTTTCGTTTTTTATTATATCATTAATAAATTCAATTTCAAATAAATTTATAAAAATAATATAAATTTATTTTTACATTTTAAATAAATCTTAGGTTCCCTTGGGCTACCAAAGGCTCCCTAAGTTTTATTACTCAATTTTATTGTTAAATCAAAATTTTAAAATTTTGATTTAACAATTCATTATATTAAACTATTTCGCTAACTTTTTTTCCTCTTTTTTTAGCTACTACTTCTGCAGTTTGCATATTTTTAAGAGCATCTATTGTAGCAAAAACAACGTTTCTTGGATTGTTTGTTCCAATAACTTTTGTTTTAATATCTTTATATCCTGCAAGTTCAAGAACAGGTCTAACACTACCACCAGCGATAACTCCAGTACCTTTAGCTCCTGGTTTTAACATTACACTAGCACTTCCGAATTTACCAACATATTCGTGTGGTATAGTTGTTCCAACGATTGGAACTGTTATTAAGTTCTTTTTAGCTTCTTCAATAGCTTTTTTGATTGCATCTGGAACTTCAGCAGCTTTACCATTTCCAACACCGATGTGTCCGTTTTCATCTCCAACAACTACAACAGCGCTAAATCTAAATGTTCTACCACCTTTAACAACTTTTGCAACTCTATTGATAGCAACTACAGTCTCTTTTAATTCTACTGATTTTTCTTCCATGAGAAATTTTTTCCTCCATTTCTTTCAAAAGTTTTGATTAGAAATCTAATCCTGCCTCACGTGCTGCTTCAGCTAATTCTTTAACAACACCATGATATATAAATCCACCTCTATCAAATACTACTGTTTTGATATTTTTGTCTAATGCTTTTTTAGCTATAGCTGCTCCAACTTCTTTTGCAGCTTCTTTATTTGCTCTTTTTGTTTTGATATCGCTATCTAATGTTGAAACATATACTAATGTTTCAGCTTTAACATCATCAATAATTTGAGCAGTTATATTTTTATTAGATTTACTTACTGCAAGTCTTGGACATTCAGCTGTACCACTTACTTTAGTACGAACTCTAGCATGTCTTCTTGCTCTTTCAGCTTTTCTATCTATTTTGCTAATCATTATATTTCTCCTTTCTAGGTTTTCTTCCTTATAGGGGTATATCTAATCCCTTAAATCATTTGGCATATTTCCTTTAAGGGATTAAATATACCCCCTAAAGTAAACAATAACCTAATATGAACATTATTTTAATTAGTCTTAAATTCTATTTTTTACCAGCTTTACCTTCTTTACGTCTAATAACTTCTTCAGCATATTTAATACCTTTACCTCTATATACTTCAGGTGGTCTTTTTGTTCTGATAACAGCTGTTGTTTGACCTAC
>JAFXGW010000042.1 GCA_017536685.1 Clostridia bacterium
TAAATAGTAATTTGATGAGGAGGATTATATATGAAAAATTTAAAACTTTTTTTCTCAGCATTAACAGTAGCTTTTGCAATATTAGGATTAACAAAAGCACTTTCAACAGATATTACAATGCCGATAATGTTTATTTGTTTAGCAGTTACAATGCTTATAACATCTAAGGAATATAAAGATAAAGAACAAAAAAATACTTCTCTTCATTTCTTGTTTTTAGGAATATTTTTATTAATAATTACAGCTTATAATGTTGCTTCATTAATTTTGGGTATTTAAAATAAAAATTACAATTTGTATATTAAGTTAAAGGTAATAGATTTATTAATTATATCTATTGCTTTTTTATTTTTTTGAAAGTATAATAAGTATGAAAAGTATAACTGATATGTTTTAAGGGGGATAATATGGAAAAAGAAAAATTTATAGGAATAAGTAAAGTTGGAGAAAAAGGACAAATAGTAATTCCTAAAGAAGCAAGAGATATGTTTGATATAAAACAAGGAGATTCTATTATTGTATTTTGTGATAAATCAAGAGGAATAGGACTATTAAAAGCTGATGCAATAGAAGACTTAGCAGATAAAGTATTTCCAAAATAAATATTTTAAGTTGAAAGTGAGTTAATAATATGAAAATTGTATTTTTTAATATACCTGCGCATGGACATACAAATCCAACATTAGGTGTTGTAAAAGAATTAATAAATAATAATCATGATGTTTATTATTATTCTTATGAAATTATGAGAGAAAAAATAGAAAGTTCTGGAGCGTATTTTATTCCTTGTGATAAATTTGATTCTCAAACCAAACTATCTAATGAAGATAAAGAAAAAATTGCAAAAGATTTAGTATTTTCTACTAATTTAATTGTAGATATGACATTGAGATTAGATGATGAAATATTAAAAGAAATGCAAGAATTAAAACCAGATGTTATTATTGCAGATTCAATGGCATTTTGGGGAAAATTAATTGCAAAAAAACTAAATATTCCTTTTATATCATCAACCACAACTTTTGCTTTTAATAAATATTCAGCTAGAGTTATGAAACAAGAAGGACCAGGATTATTTCAATTAATTAAAAGTATTCCTCAAATAAATAAAAGTCTTAATAGATTACGTGAAAAAGGTTATGAAGTAAAAAGCATGTTAGATATTATTGCCAATGATGAGAACACTTCAACAATAGTATATACATCTAAATATTTTCAACCATATTCAGAGACATTTAATGACAATTTTGCATTTGTAGGACCTGTGTTAAGAGAAAGCATTGAAAAAATAGAAAAAGCAGGAATTCCAACAGTATATATTTCTCTTGGTACAGTAAATAACAATAATAAAGATTTTTATCAAAAATGTATTAAAGCTTTAAAAGATGAAAATTTAAGAGTGATAATGTCAGTCGGTGAAGATATAGATTTTGAAAAATTAGGTGAAATACCAAATAACTTTATTGTAAAAAAACATGTAGATCAAATTGCTGTTTTAGAAATAACAGATGTGTTTGTTACACATTGTGGTATGAATAGTGTAAGTGAAGCTTTATATTATGGTATTCCTTTAGTGTTATTTCCACAAACAACAGAACAAAAGGGTGTTGCAAATAGAGTTAATGAACTTGGTGCTGGAAAATTTTTGGAAAAAATAAAAAACTCTGAAGATATAAAAAATACTATTTTAGAAGTTTTAAATGATAAAAGTATTGGTGAGAACGCAAAGAAAATTAGTGATTCATTTAAAACTTGTGGAAATTTGTCAAAAATAGTAAAATTTATAGAAAATAAAGTAAAAGGTAATTAGTAAATTACAATTTATTAAGGAGAATTAAATGAAAATTAAAGAATATGGAAATAAAAACAACAATACTATAATGTTACTGCATGGTGGTGGATTATCTTGGTGGAATTATAGAGAAGTAGCCGAAAGACTACAAAATAAGTACCATATTATTCTTCCAATATTAGATGGTCATTCAGATAGTGATAAAAATTTCACGAGTATCGAAGATAATGCACAAGAGATTATAGATTATATAAATAATAATTATGGCGGACGTATTTATTTAATAGGTGGATTATCATTAGGAGCACAAATCCTTTTAGAAATTCTATCTAGAAAAAAAGATATTTGCAATTATGCTATTATTGAAAGTGCATTGACGATTCCAATGAATACAACACATAAATTGATTAAACCGGCATTTTCTATGAGTTATGGATTAATATCAAAAAAATGGTTTTCTAAATTACAATTTAATTCTTTAAGGATAAAAAAAGAGTTATTTGATGAATATTATAGAGATACTTGTAAAATAGGTAAAGAAGATATGATAGCTTTTATGGAAGCAAATTCAAAATATGAAATAAAAAGTTCCTTAAAAGATACAGACGCAAAAGTAGTAGTTGTTGTTGGTGATAAAGAAAGAGCGATAATGAAAAAATCAGCTCAAAGAATTCATCAAACTATAAGTGGTAGTGAGTTTTTAACTTTACCAAATTATTATCATGGAGATTTTAGTATAAATCACCCACAAGAATATGTTGATATGCTTGACAAAATTGTTGGTGATAAAAATAAACTATTAAATGACAAAATAACAATTGATACCGAAAAAAATTTTGAAAATAATAGGTTTCCAATAAAAGATAAAATGAACAAATCTGAAAAAACTTCAGATGAAAGATAAATTACAATTTAACAATTAGATGAATTATCTTTAAAATACTATTCAAAATTATTCATAAATATTGAACGTTATAATTTCAGCCCACAATTTAGCCCGCAGCTAATTTTGAAGTTGAGTTATATCAATGGTTTGAGGCGTGCACCGCGTTGTCACCTCCACCACGCGGTAGCTAAAAACATTGATTTTTAGCTACTATTTTGTTTTTAAATAATTATATATATATTTCGAATAGTACTTGTATCAAACTATTTACAACATTTTTACAAAAAATGATGTTATAAAATTTCTACAACTACAAAAATACGTGATATAATCTAATCGATAAATAGTAGTTTGAAAATTTGTAAATTATGAAGTTATTAAAATAGCAGATATAAAAGAAATGAATTTAATTGAAGATTAACAAATTACAATTTTACTAATAGATAAAATGTCTAAGTCGTTGACAAATACACGAAAAAATAGTAAAATAAAAATAGGAAATGGAGAAACCACAAACGTGGTTAGCCGTGATTAATGAAAAAGCACATCTACAACGGTCAAATTACAGATGTGTTTTT
The DNA here is from genome assembly GCA_017536685.1 of Clostridia bacterium. Taxonomy (GTDB): domain Bacteria; phylum Bacillota; class Clostridia; order TANB77; family CAG-508; genus Scatovivens. Next base: position 3,257 of record JAFXGW010000042.1, read on the forward strand.
TTTATGTCTATTTGCTTAACATCAAAACTAAAATAGTTAAGATGATAACAACGATAGTTTCGGCGATTAAACCGAATAAAAGAAGGTTAATAATTACTATTAATGCTGCTTCTATCATATGTACCACCTCCGTTCTCGTAACATTATAGTTACGGATAAAAGTGGCTAACACACATCCGCTTATTCTCATTTCCTATTGAAAGAGAATATAACATATAAATGTATTTAATGCAATACAGAAAATTTATAAAATTAAAATATATTTTTAAAGTGATATTCAAAATTATTTATAAATATTGAACATTATAATTTCAGCCCTCAATCCAGCCTACAGATGATTTTGAATCTGAGTTATATCAGGGTGGAGGTGTATACCGCGTTGTCACCTCCACCAAGAAAGTAGCTAAATAATTGGCTACTTTTTTTATTTTAAATAAATTTTATTAATAAAAAATATGTGATATAATCTAATCGATAAATAGTAAGTTATTGAGGAGGTAATTATGAGAAAAAAATATATTATACTAACAATTGTAATTATTATTTTTTTAACCTTTATAATAATACCAGAACAAATAGCCAAGATATATGGAAATGTTTATATGAAAATTCATTTTCCTAAAATGAGTTTACAATGTACTAATGTTGAATGGAGTAAATATCACGATGATTATATAATATCTTTCAAAGACAAAGATAGTAACACATATAGTTGTACCATTGGTCCAAAATATTTTCCTGTTTTTCTTGGACAAGGATTATTTAACATTGAAGAAACATATAGAGGAAATTATTCAAAATAATATGTAATAAATTACAATTTGAAAGGATAGTATATGATACAATTATTAAAGTATGGAAATACTAATTGTTATTATATAAAAGGTAAAAAGGGTAGTATATTAGTTGATACTGATTGGGCTGGAACACTACAAGCCTTTTATAAAAAAGTTAAAGAATTAAATATAACAAATATTGATTATCTTTTAATAACCCATTACCATCCTGATCATATGGGAATAGCACAAGATATAATTGATAATATGAATGTAAAATTATTAGTAATAGATGTTCAGAAAGACTATATACATTGTTCAGATCAAATATTTGAAAAAAATAATAATATAAATTTTAATCCTATATGTACAGAGGCATTGATAATCTCATGTAAAGATAGTAGAAGATTTTTAAATGATTTAGGAATTAATGGAGAAATAATATATACTCCAGGACATAGTGATGATAGTATTTCTTTAATATTAGATGAAGGTATTGCGTTAGTCGGAGATTTATATGATTTAAATTCAGCAATTACATTTAATGATGAGAAAATAAATAATAGCTGGAATAAAATATTAAGCCATAATATATCGAAAATATATTATGGACATCATGAGCAGAATATTAGTAATATTAAAAAGATTGAAGATACAATAAACAATTAATGTAACAAATTATAATTTGTAGAGATGTTAAGAAAATGGACAGATTTTCCATGAATAATTGGTAGAAATAAATTCAAGAAAATTATAAACTTTTAAGTGAAAGGAGAAATTTTATTATGGAAATTGGAAATAAAATATTAGAATTAAGAAAAAAGAATAATCTTTCGCAAGAAAAGTTAGCAGAACAAGTTGGAGTCGCAAGACAAACAATATCTAAATGGGAATTAGGAGAAACAAGCCCAAATTTGAAACAATCAAAAAAATTATCGGAAATTTTTAATATAAGTTTAGATGAATTAGTAAATATTCCTAAAAACGAAACTAATAATGAAGTTGTAAATGATACTAATACACAAAAATTAGCAGGAATAACAATAAAGATATTAAAAGGGATAGGAATATTTTTATTAGTATTTATTATAGTTTATTTAATAATTATAATATTAAGTTTTGCAACTTTTAATGGATTAAAAACAAATAAAACCGTAGAAGTAATAGAGGAAAGTGAAGAAATTATAATAGAAGAATAAAAAGAGATAATAATAAATTACCATTTGAAAGCGAGATGATATTATGGCAATGTGGAATCCTTGGCGAGGTTGTAAAAAGTGTAGTGATGGTTGTTTGCATTGCTATATTCATAAAGGAGATTTTAAAAGAAATGTTGATACAAGCCAAATTGTTAAAACAAAAGATTTTGAAAAGCCAATAGAAAAATTAAAAAACGGAAATTATAAAATGAAATCTGGAATTGTATATTTATGTTTTTCAACAGACTTTTTTATTGAAGAAGCCGACCAGTGGCGAAAAGAATGCTGGAAAATGATTAAAGAAAGACAAGATTGTACATTTTTGTTTCTAACCAAAAGAATTGATAGATTTGAAAAATGTATTCCGGATGATTGGAATGATGGTTATGATAATGTAGTTATTTGTTGTACTATTGAAAATCAAAAAAATGCTGATTACAAATTATCAATTTTTAGTAAGTTACCAATAAAACATAAATGTATAACTGTTCAACCATTACTTGAAAAAATAGATATTGAGAAGTATTTAGATGATGTAGAACTTGTGGTAGTTGGTGGAGAATCTGACTTTAATGCTAGACCATTTAATTATGATTGGGCTTTGAATATCAGAGAACAATGTATAAGAAAAAATGTAAATTTTGAATTTAGACAATGTGGAACATATACTATAAAAGATGGAAGACAATATAAAATTCAAACAAAAGATTTAGGAAAACAAGCAAAATTAGCTAATATAAATTATAAAGTAAATAAATTATAATTAATAAAGGAGAAAAATATGAACAAATACATTAATTTAAATTTAGAAAATATTGATGATGAACATATTTGTTGTGCTATTGGAGATCCAAAACATCAAAAAGGTGTTGATTGTAAAAAAGAATGGATTAAAAGCAAATTAAAAGATGGACATGTTTTTAGAAAATTAAATGCAAGAGGAAAAATATTTATTGAATATGAACCAATAGAAACAGCTTGGGTTCCAATTAGTGGCAAAAATTATAATTATATTTATTGTTTATGGGTGGCTGGTAGTTTTAAAGGAAAGGGAATTGCAAAAGAACTATTAGAATATGCAATAAACGACTCAAAAGAAAAAGGTAAAAGTGGTATGTGTACATTAGTTTCTAAAAAGAAAAAGCCATTTTTAGGAGAAAAGAAATTCTTTGAACATTATGGATTTAAAGTTGTAGATAATATTGGAGATTACGAATTGTTAGCTTTACAATTTGAAGAAAGTGAAACTCCAAAATTTAATGATAATGCAAGAACAATGAAGATTGATAATCAAGACTTTACAATTTATTATAGCAATGAATGTCCTTATGTAGAATATGAAGTAACAGAACTTTCTGAATATGCAAAGGAAAACAGCATAAAAATTAACTTTATAAAAATAGATTCATTAGAAAAAGCAAAAAATGCACCTTGCATATTTAATAATTGGGCTAACTTCTATAAAGGGGAATTTATATCCAATACAATCTTAAATGCTAATTCATTTAAGAAATTAATAGATTAGCATATTACAATTTATAGTTATGATTGGAGGAAATATTATGTCTGAAAAAGATAAAATGTTAGCAGGAGAATTATATGATGCTAATTATGATGAAGAGTTGATAAAAGAAAGATTAAAAATTAAAGATTTGTGTTATGAATATAATAATATAAAACCTTCTAATATAGATGAAAGAACAATGATAATGAGCAAAATATTAGGAAAACATAAAAATAATTTTTATATAGAACCACCTTTTTATTGCGATTATGGATTTAATATTGAAGTAGGTGAAAATTTTTATTCAAACCATAATCTTGTGATATTAGATGGAAATAAAGTTATATTTGGAGATAATGTTTTTATAGCACCTAATTGTGGATTCTATACAGCAGGACATCCTTTGGATTATGAGAGAAGAAATAAAGGGTTAGAATATGCTAAAACTATAAAAGTAGGAAATAATGTTTGGATAGGTGGAAATGTTGTTGTATTGCCAGGTGTTTCAATTGGTGATAATGTTGTAATTGGGGCGGGAAGTGTTGTTACAAAAGATGTTCCATCAAATGTTGTAGCAGTAGGAAATCCTTGTAGGGTTATAAAAGAATTATAAAATAAATTACAATTTAAAACGGAGGTAGAACGTGTCTACAGTAAGAAAAAGATATTTTATACGTTTAATTGGACGAATTATAATTTTTTTTATATGTTTTGGTATGAGTTTTGAATCGCAAAATTTTGATATTTTAGATGGGAATAATTTTTTTAAAGAATTTCATATTTTGCATCTTTTATGGTTTATTTGGGTGTGTGATATGATTTTACAAATTATTCCTATTAAAAATAAAGTAGCATTAGGGTCACAAAAACTATTTGCAAATCGTTTTAAGCCAATTCGTGAAAAAATTAATTATAAAGCGCTTAAAAATTATGTAATCTCTACTACGAAGGCGGCCTATAAAGTGTTTATTATCTGGGTAATATTAATAGTAGGAATAGGCATATTGTATTACAATGGAATAATAAACAAAATTTGGATATTTATGATTTCTGTTTTCTTTTACGTTTGTGACTTAATTTGTGTTTTGATTTGGTGTCCATTTCGTCTACTTATGAAAAATAAATGTTGTACAACTTGTCGTATTTTTAATTGGGATCATCTTATGATGTTTTCACCTCTTATTTTTATTGGTGGATTTTTTTCTTATTCACTTGTTGTAATGTCATTTTTTGCGTGGTTTATTTGGGAATTGTGCGTAATGATTTATCCAGAACGTTTTTCAGAAATGACAAATGCAGCACTTAAGTGTTCTAATTGTACAGATAAGCTTTGTACACAATATTGCCAAAAATGTAGATAAATATATAGAGCAAAAAAAGAGGGGACGCCCCTCTTTTTTTGCGAGTGCATTAGTTGTAATTCCGAAGAAAAAATTCCACACTGTCATAGATTCCTCTGATGAATCCGTTGTGATCAACACTGTAATTACGTGTACGCATGAAATTTTCGAATTTTATTCTGAAATTCTTAGTAATGCGCACATTGTGATTAAAGTATTTGATTACACCGTAAACATCTTCCGAGAATTTTTTGCCATTCTCGGCTGTTATTGTTAGAACGTACTCGTTTGCTTTGGTAACCATATATACTATGGAACCATCGGCGTTACGCTTATATTCTTTGCAAGTTGTGGTTGGCTTTTTCTCACCGGTTTTCCGTAAAACGAACTCGACATCGCTTTTTTTCCATTCAAGAGAATAAAACTTAGCGATCATTTCTCTGACAACCTCCTATCTGAAGTAATTATATTATAGCATATTTTCGGTTTATTTTAAATAATATCCAGTAAAATTGCTTTGTATATAAAAAATAATATGATATAATCAAATCGAAATTTATTAAACTGGAGGTTATTATGAAAAAGATAACTTATGTAACAGGAAATTGGGCTAAGATTTTAAGTGCGAGACAAATTTTGGAACCATTAGGATATGAAGTAGAACAAATTAAAATGGAAGTTCCAGAACTTCAAAATGATTTAATAGAAGAAGTGGCCAAATATTCAGCCAAATGGGCAAGTGATAAATTAAAATGTGCAGTTCTTAAAAATGATAGTGGATTATGTGTGGATGCTTTAAATGGCTTTCCAGGACCATATACTCATTATGTGGATGATACTTTAAAAGAAGATGGAATATTAAAACTTTTAGAAGGTGTAGAAAATAGAAATGCTCATTTTGAAGAGGTTTTAGCTTATTGTGAATATGGAAAAGAACCTGTTGTTTTTAAATCAATAACAAAAGGAACAATAGCAAAAGAAAAATCAGGAAAATATGGATGGAGCTGGGATTTTATATTTATTCCAGAAGGAGAAACAAAGACTTTAGGAAATTTTGATGATGATGTAAGATTTAAATATTGGAATATGGATTCTTATGGAAAACTTGTAAAGTACTTAGAAAATAATAATTAGGAGAAAATTATGGTAGGAAATTATAAGGTTGTAACTTTATGTGGTTCAACAAGATTTAAAGAAGAATTTATTAATGTTCAAAGAGAATTAACTTTAAAAGGGTATATTGTTATTTCAGTAGGTTTTTTTGGACATTCAAAAGATGCGGATATTTGGGATGAAATGGATGAAGAAACTAAAGTAAAAACTAAAGAAATGTTAGATGATATTCATAAAAGAAAAATAGATATGGCAGATGAGATTTTTGTAATAAATGTCGATGGATATATAGGAAGTAGTACAAGATCAGAAATAGAATATGCAAATAAAACTGGAAAAAAAGTTAATTATTTGGAGGATATTGGACAGTAATTTGACTAATTAAATGAAAAATTAAAAATACAATAAGAAATTTAATTTTAATTTAATAAATATACGATTTAATATTTGGAGGAAAGTATGAAACTATTTCAAACAAGTGGACCGGCAATTTTTATGTATAGTGTTATAGCATTAGGTGTATTATTATCTGTACTATGTTTTGGGGCTTATTATAGTGAATATGCCAAAAATGATATTATTTTATGGACTGGAATAACCGCATTTACAATTACATATCACTTTTGGGGAAGAATAATTTTAGGAAATGTGTCTAAATTATTTAAAAAGTGCATAAATTATAAAATGTGGTGGTTTAAAGAAAGAAAATTTGAAAAGAAATTATATGAAATTTTAAAAGTAAAAAAATGGAAAGGAAAAGCTTTAACTTATAATCCAGAACAATTTGATTTAAAGCAAAACTCTTTAGAACAAATTTTAAATACTATGACTAAATCAGAAGTAGACCATTGGATTAATGAATTGATTTCTATTTCTACGATGTTTTTTGGATTAATATGGGGAAAAACTTGGATATTTGTTTTAGCGGCTATTGTTGCAATGATCTTTGATGGACAATTTATAGTAATTCAAAGATATAATAGACCTAGAATTATAAAAATACTAGAAAAAGAAAATAAAACTAAAAAAGAAACAGTAAAAATATAGGTAAAATGGAGTGGTTATATGAAGAAAAAAATTGTATTAACAAGTATTATTGTAGCGGTTGTAGCATCTATAATTATAATTGTACTATTAAATGTAATAAACACAAAAAAGGAAGAGGCAATTGTTAAAGGAAATGATGAAATATTATCACAAGTTGAAAATGATACAAGTAATTTTATTTCAAATGAAATTGTTAATTCTAATATAAGTAATGAATTAGAAGAAAATATTATTGAAGGGGATACCGCCAAAGAAGATGAAAAACAAGAGTCAAAAGAAAATATAGATATAAAAGAAAATGATGATACTGATTCAGAAGAAATTATTAAGGATAATCAATCAAAGGAATTTGCAGAAAATCGAGTAGAAGAAATAGTACCAGAAGTTGAATATATTCAAGGAATGGAAGTTGCTGGACATATAGAAATTTCAAAATTTAATGTGGATGCGCCTATTTTTAGAAATGTAACTTTAAAAAGTTTAGAAATTTCTGTTGGAGTTGCATATGGTAATTTAAATGACATAGGAAATACAACCATATTCGGACATGCATATAATAATTATCCATTTGAAAAATTATCTCAATTAGAGAATGGAGATACTATTATTATAACGGATTCTAATAAAAATGAAATAACATACGAAGTTTATGATAAAAAAATTGTAAATTCCAATGATGCTACATATATGATTAGAAATACAAATGGAACAAGAGAAATAACAATGCAAACCGGTAATTCGGATACAACCAAATTAATAGTTTTAGCAAGAGAAATTAATCAATAAATTTATTGACGATAAATAATAGTAATGATAAAATTATTCAGTTAAAGTATGTAGGTAAAATTATGATAATGGAGGCAAATAATGCTACAAATTAAAGAAATATCAAAACAATATAAAACTGGTGATCTAGTTCAAGTTGCTTTAAATAAAGTTAGTTTGAACTTTAGAGATAATGAATTCGTTTCAATTTTAGGACCATCTGGTTCTGGAAAAACAACATTATTAAATATTATAGGTGGACTTGATCGTTATGATAAAGGAGATTTAATAATAAATAATGTATCAACAAAAAAATATAAAGATCGTGATTGGGATTCTTATCGTAATCATACAGTTGGTTTTGTTTTTCAAAGTTATAATTTAATATCTCATCAAACAGTCCTAGCAAACGTAGAACTTGCTTTAACTATTAGTGGAATTAGTAAAAAAGCTAGAAAAAGAAGAGCACTAGCTGCTCTTGATAAAGTAGGATTAAAAGAACAAGCTCATAAAAAACCAAACCAAATGTCTGGTGGACAAATGCAAAGGGTTGCGATTGCCAGAGCTTTAGTAAATGATCCTGATATTCTTTTAGCAGATGAGCCTACAGGAGCATTAGATACAAATACAAGTGTGCAAGTTATGGAACTTTTAAAAGAAGTTGCAAAAGATAGATTAGTAATTATGGTTACACATAACCCAGAACTTGCAGAGCAATATTCAACAAGAATTGTAAATTTAAGAGATGGTGAAATACAAGGAGATACAAATCCATTTAATCCAGATGTATCTAAAGTAGAACCACCAAAACATAAGAATTTAGGAAAATCTTCAATGTCAATGCCAACAGCATTTTCATTAAGTTTAAATAACCTGCTTACTAAAAAAGGTCGTACATTTTTAACTTCTTTTGCAGGATCAATTGGTATTATAGGTATTGCAATGATTTTATCTTTATCAACAGGATTCCAAAACTATGTAGATAAAATTCAAGAGGATACTCTAACTTCATATCCTCTTACAGTACAATCTGAAACGGCAGATATGACTGCAATGCTAATGGGAGCAGCAGATGATGACGAAGAAGAAAAGGAAGCAAAACAAAATGTTGTAAAAGAACAACAAAATGTTGCAGAAATGTTTGGTGCAGTTGGAAGAAATGACTTAAAATCTTTCAAAAAATATTTAGATGATAATAAAAAAGATGTAGATGAAATGGTTTCATTAACTAGATATAGCTATGCTGTATCACCAACAATTTACACAAGAAATGCAGAAAAAGAACTTGTTTTATTAAATCCAAGTGATTTTATAGCAGCATTAATGGGAAGTTCATCAAGCTTAATGTCTGGTGGAATTACAATATTTTCAGAATTAGTTGATAATCAAGAAATGATTGATGAACAATATGAAATTATAGAAGGTAAATTTCCAAAAGAGTATAATGAAATAATGCTTGTTCTTCCAGATGAACACACAATTTCTGACATGTTATTATATGGTGTTGCAATAAGAGATCAAGATGAATTAGAAGATATGATTGGAAAAATCATTGAAGGTGAAAAGGTTGAAAATAAAAATGAGCCTTTAGAAATGACTTATGAAGAATTAATGAATATTGAACTTAAATTAGTAAATCCAGCTGATACTTATAAATATAATACAAAATATGATATTTATGAGGATATGACAGATGATGAAAAATTCATGGATAACGTATATGATAATGCACTTGATTTAAAAGTTGTTGGTATTGCTAAACCAAAAGGTGATGGTGGATTAGGTGGTTCTGGTGTTTTATATACTAGAAACTTAACAAAATACGTAATTGATACAGCTTCAAAATCAGAAATAGTTCAAAAACAATTAGTAAATAAAGATATAAATGTTTTTAGTGGAAAAGATTTTGACGATGAAGAAAAATCTGCTGGACTAGATTTTGAAGATATGATTTCAATTGACGAGAAAATGCTAGAGGAAGCTTTTGCAATAAATATAAATGAAAAAGATATTGAAAATATGACAAAAGGATATATGACAGAAATTTCAGAAGCTATTAATGCAGACACACAAGCTGCTCATAAAACATTTTTAGATAATTTGTCAAAAATTACAAAAAATATTCTAAATGACTATATAGAAAAAAATCAAGTTGGAGGAATTGCATTTATAAAATTAAATGATGTTCCAAAGGTTGTAAGTGATGGATTATCATCTGATAAAAATAAAGCAATATTAGCTGATATGGAAGCAAAATATGTAGTTCCACAAGATGCATTTGTTAAAATATATAATCCTATAATTACAGCATTTTTACAACAATATGTTTCAATGATGGGAAGTGTATCTGGTGGTACAGGAGGATTAATGCCACCTATCGGAGATGTAACTGTTCCTCCTACAGGAAATGTAGTTGATGGAAATACTGTAGTAGGAAATACAACTGTTGATAATACGATTACTGACAATACAATTATAGATAATACAACAGTAGACAATACAATAGTAGATAATACAAATACAGTTACCAATACTACAATACCGGGTGGAACGCAAAGTGGCACAACAACACCGGCAGTTGGTGGTGGTACATCATCTACAGATGTAATGGCACCTTTAGTAAGTACAGGAGTAGATACTATGGTAAATGCTTTTGTTGGGCAAGATATGATAGTTACAAGTACTGAGGAAATTGCAGTTGCTATGACTGAAGCAATTATGCAAAAAACAATTTTAACAAAAGTCGGAGAACTTATTGGAAAATTAATGGAAACAATGGGAAATGCATTTAATGTAGATCCTGATAAAATGGCCAGTGCTTTTAAATTTGATATGAGTGAAGAGGAAATGAAGCGTTTATTCAAAAGTATGACATCAACAACTGTTGAAAATGCAGATACAAATCTTTTAGCATTGGGATATCAAGATATGGAAGCTCCAACAACAATATCTTTCTATTTTAAAGATTTTTCTTCAAAAGAAAAATTTATAGATTTTATTGATGACTATAATGATAAAATGGAAAAAGAAGATGAAGAGAAAGTTATTAAATATTCAGATATAACAGGTCTTCTAATGTCTTCTGTTAAAACTATTGTAGATAGTGTAAGCTATGTGTTAATAGCATTTGTAAGTATATCATTAGTAGTTTCTTCAATAATGATAGGAATTATAACTTATATTTCAGTACTTGAAAGAACAAAAGAAATTGGTGTATTAAGAGCAATAGGTGCATCTAAGAAAAATATTTCATCAATATTTAATGCAGAAACATTTATTGTTGGATTATTCTCTGGATTAATTGGTATTGGAACTACTCTTTTACTATTAATTCCAACTAATATGATTATCCATAGTGTAAATGAAGATATTACAGCATTATTACCTTTTGAAGGTGGAGCAATACTAGTTATATTAAGTGTAATTCTTACATTAATAGGCGGAATAATTCCGTCAAGAGCAGCTGCTAAAAAAGATCCTGTTTTAGCATTAAGAAGTGAGTAGTTAGAAAGAATAAATATAAAAGGCAATTAAAAAAATTTTGATTGCCTTTTTGGATATATTTATTATAGATTACTTTAGAAAATTAATTAAATGAATTTCAGAATTAAATAATTATTAAAATTATGGAAAAAATTACTTGAAAAAAATATAACTATTTAGTATAATAATTCTAGAAATTTTAAAAGGGAGTAACTTGTAAATTACTAATCAACATTCTTGATAAAAATCTGGTTAGTAACCTAAAGTATTAAGGAGTGAGACTTTTAAAGAAGCAAACTAAGAAAAAAGATTGTTTCTTTAAGGGTCTTTTTTATAGTTATTAAAAGAGGTGAATCTTAGATGTAATTTGCAAAAGAAAACTATAAATGTTTTAATTTATATGAAAAATTTTAATGTATAAAAAATACATTAGGAAAAAACAAAAAAATATCAATAATACCTTGATAATGTGCTAATTTTTGTATATATTTACAAGTAGATTAAAGAGAGGAATATGTGTATGATTTATATTAATAATCAAGAAAAAATTAATAGACTTAATTTAGCAGAAAATCCATTTTATGTTGTAGCAGATTTTGATCAAACTTTAACAGAAGGAACTTCAGATAGTACTTGGGAAGTTGTTGCGAGTTCTTCTGAAATTGGTGAAGAATATACTAGAAGACGTAAAGAATACTATAATTATTATAGACCAATGGAAATAGATCCAAATTTATCAGAAGTAGAAAAGTCAAAGGCTATGGATGAGTGGTGGAAAAAACACATCAATTTATTTTATGAATACAACATGAAAGAAGAATCTATGATTAATTCGCTTAATAAATGCGGTTTAAAATATAGATTAGGTGCTAAAGATTTTATAAATAAAATGCATAAAAAAAATATTCCTGTAATTATAATTTCAGCAGGAATAGGAAATGTAATTGAGAACTTTTTTAAAAGAGAAAATGACTTATATGATAATATGAAAATTATAAGTAATTTTATTCATTTTGAAAATGGAGTTATTAAGAAAATGAATGATGCCACAATCCATTCTTTAAATAAAAACATAGTAAGTATGGATAAAGATTTAAAAGAATCTTTGAAAGATAAAAAAATATTATTATTAGGGGATGGTCTTGGTGATTTGAAAATGATTGGAGAATCTGACAAAGAAAATACAATAACAGTTGGATTCTTAGAAGAAAAAATAGAAGAGAACCTAGAATTATTTAACAAATCTTTTGATATTGTTATTACAAATGAAGGTTCTTTTGAAGAAGTTAATAATATTTTAAAAATATATTAAATTTAAGGAGGAAAGTATGGAAAAAGAAAATTGGTATAATTTAAGTGCAGAAGAAACTGCAAAAAAATTAGAAACTGATTTAAACAAAGGTCTTTCTGATGCAGAAGTTACTGCTAAAAGGGAGAAGTATGGAACTAACGAGTTAAAAGCTAAGAGAAAGAAAACTCTTATCGAAAAATTCTTAGAGCAATTTAAAGATTTCATGATTATTATTCTTATAATTGCTGCTATTGTTTCAGGTATTGTTGGAGTACAAGAAGGAGAAGGATTTACAGATTCAATTATTATTTTAATAGTAGTTGTTGTAAATGCTATAATTGGTGTTGCTCAAGAAAGCAAAGCTGAAAAATCTTTAGAGGCTCTACAAAAAATGAGTAGCCATGTTGCTAAAGTAATGAGAAATGGAAAATTAGTTGTTGTTCAATCAGCAGAACTTGTTCCTGGTGATATTGTTGTTTTAGACACAGGTGATTTTATTCCAGCAGATTTAAGAATTATTGAAGCTGTTAATTTAAAATCTCAAGAAGCAGCATTGACAGGAGAATCTTTAGCTGTTGAAAAACAAACAGAAAAAATTGATGAGAAAGAAGTTGGTGTTGGAGATAGAACAAACCTATTATTCTCTTCAAGTTTAATTACTTATGGTAGAGGAAAAGGTATTGTTGTTGAAACAGGAATGAATACTGAAGTTGGTAAAATTGCTACAATGATTAACGAGACAGAAGATGGTGTTACTCCACTTCAAGCAAAACTTAATAGTTTAGGAAAAATTTTAGGTGTTGCTGCTTTAGTTATTTGTGCAATAATCTTTGTTGTAGGTTTAGCTTATGGTAAAGAACCTGTTCACATGTTTATGTCTGCAGTATCACTTGCAGTTGCTGCTATTCCAGAAGGTTTAGCTGCTGTATCTACAATAGTTCTTGCTATTGGTGTTCAAAGAATGGTTAAGAAAAATGCTATTGTAAAAAAATTGCCAGCTGTTGAAACTTTAGGATGTGCTACAGTTATTTGTTCAGATAAAACAGGAACATTAACACAAAATAAAATGACAGTTATGAAATTATTCTATAACTCTAATCTTCAAGATTTAGACAAAATAAACAAAATAGATGAAGAAGGAAGATTAGTTGTAGAAGCATTAATGCTTTGCAATGATACAAAAGTTGCAGAAGACGGATCTTTAGCCGGAGACCCAACAGAAACTGCATTAATTGATATGGCTAAAAATATGGATTATACTCGTTTAGCAAATGAAGCTGGAATTTCTAGTGATGGAACATATAATCCAGTTACAGTATATGAAAGAGTTGCTGAAATACCTTTCGATTCAGATAGAAAATTAATGACAACAGTAAATAAATATGCTGATAATCAATACATGGTTTACACAAAAGGTGGTGTAGACGAATTATTAAAATGTTGTAAAGGATATAGACTTCATGGAGAAGTAAAAAATGACTTTAACGAATACGGTCCAACAATCCAAGAATGTAATGCTCATTTAGCAGAAGATGCTTTAAGAGTTTTAGCAGTTGGATATAAAGTGTTAGATCATGCTCCAACAGCTGAAGAAGTTAAAAACTTAGAATCAGACTTAATATTTGTTGGTATGGTAGCTATGATAGATCCACCAAGAATAGAAGTTAAAGCTGCTGTTGAAAAATGTGTATCAGCTGGAATAAAAACAGTTATGATTACAGGTGACCACAAAATTACAGCTACTGCAATAGCAAAAGAATTAGGAATTTTAGCTGAAGGTGATGAAGCTATAACCGGAGCTGAACTTGAAGCTATGTCTGATGAAGAATTAGTAAAAAGAGTTAGAAATATTTCAGTTTATGCTAGGGTTTCACCTGAGCATAAAGTTCGTATAGTAAAAGCTTGGCAAGCAAATGGAGAAATCGTTGCTATGACAGGTGACGGTGTAAATGATGCACCAGCATTAAAAACAGCTGATATTGGTTGTGCAATGGGAATAGTTGGTACAGACGTTTCTAAAGAAGCTGCAGATGTTATTTTAACAGACGACAACTTTGCTACAATAGTTTCAGCAGTAGAAGAAGGAAGAAGAATATATGATAATATTCTAAAAGCTATCCAATTCTTATTATCAAGTAACATAGGTGAAATCGTTGTATTATTTACAGCAATTTTAATAACACCATTATTAATGAGTCAATTTGGAATACCAGATAGTTTAATTAGTGCTTTAGAACCATTATTACCAGTTCAAATTTTATGGATTAACTTAGTAACAGACTCACTACCAGCTTTAGCATTAGCTGTTGATCCAGCACAAAAAGGAATAATGAATAGAAAACCATTAAAATCAAAAGGAATATTTACAAAAGGAATGACTTGGAGAGTATTATACCAAGGTTTAATGGTAGGATGCTTAACTTTAGCAGCATTTATACTTGGTTTAGCTACAGAAGGTGTAACAGCAGAAGAAAAAATACACATTGGTCAAACAATGGCATTTGCTACTTTAGCTCTTTCTGAGTTAGTACACGTATTTAACGTAAGAGACAACAAAAAATCAATATTTAGCTCAAATCCATTTAATAACAAAATGTTATTATTAGCAATTGGAGCTTCAGCTGGTTTAATGCTTGTAGTACTTCTAGTACCATTCTTACAAGAAATATTTAGTATAACAAACTTATTTAATTATCCAGCGAAATTAATTGAAGTAATTTGTTTAGTATTTGCTCCACTTGTTGTAGTTGAAATATTCAAATTATTAAAAATTAATGGATCTGATAATCAATAATAAATCCTATAATCAAATATAATTTTTGGGAATATTGATAGTAAGATTAAATAATTTAAAAATAATATTTTAAGAAACTCTACTTTAAAGTGGGGTTTCTTTTTATTTTATTGTAACGATTATAATAATCGATCCGAAATTGGAGATTTTGACTACATTTATATATTTCTATTTAAAGTAGCTTGAATTTATAGAGATTATATTGCTTATGAAAGTGATTTTTTGACTTTTTTAGAAAATGCAAACTGAAGTTTACAAATTTCAAACATTAGATTCTTGAAAAGATTTAAAGATTTTTTTATAATTAATATAAGACGAAAGAGGAGATAAAAAATATGAAAAATGAAATTAAATTTTTAGGTGAGAATTTATATAAGTTTAGAAAAGAAAAAGGAATTTCTCAAGAGGAACTTGCAAATAAAATTGGAGTATCTAGACAAGCTGTATATAAATGGGAAACAGGAGAGAGAATACCAGATATTACAAATTTAAATTCACTTTGTATAGAATTTGATAAAAGCTTGGAAGATTTCATAGAAGGGGCGGAACATTTAGTAAAAAATAATTTATTAGAAAGTATTTCTCAAAATGGAAATAAAGTAGAATCTAATGAAAAAGAAAATGAACAAAATAAAGAAATGCCAAAAGGAAATAATCCGAAAAAAATAAAGAATATAATAAAATATATAATTATTATAATTTTTTTAATATATATATTATCCGTAATTATGAAAACAGTTTTTTTTACAATAATGTTTACGAAGCTTGATAAATATAAAGGTGCGGATAATTATACATATCAGAAAAGAGTTTATTATTCTACTTTTACTAATGAACTGGAATACTATATTAAGTATAAAGATGGTATACAATATGTATTTAATTCTAGTAATAATGGCGGTGCAAGGTCTGAAACTTGGTATTATTATAAATCTCCAGAAGAAAAGGCTACTTATGGAATTGATGTGAATTATAAGAATTATTTGGATGAAGAAAATGAATATACTTATTACTATAAAGAAGGTTTTGCCTATAAAAATTCAAGCCCTTATGAGCTAACTAGTGAAATAGCAATAGATAATTATAATATTAGTAATATCTTAAATCCATTTTATATATTAAATATAGATTTTAAAAATAATGATTTAATAATAGAAAATTACGAAAAAGATCCTGAATATGATAACCAAGTTTATATAAAAAATATAAAATACATAGATTTAGAAACAGGATTATTAACTAAAAATGAAGAATATGAACTAGATAAACTAACTTCATATCATGTATATTATAATTATGAATTTGATAAAGTAGGCAATGAAATAGAATTAACTGAAGAAAGTAAAAAAAGAATAATAGAAGAACATAAAAAGCAAGAGGAAAACCAAGAAAATTTTTATTCTGAATACCAAGCACAAGAACTAATGGCAAATTAAATAAATAAAAACTAAATGAAAAAGAGTGAGGAACTCGGAAAATATTCATTTAGTTTTTTTATTTATTAGTAAATTGTTGTTTATAGATTAAATTTACTTGTAATTGTTATGATATTAAAGTTTTACGATTTTTATAAATATTGGAAAATAATTATAATAAAGAATTAATACTTGAAATTTTGACAAAATACTATATAATGATGACGAGGAGAGTCGAATTATGTTGTATGGACTTGAAGACTATGCTTATGATGAGTTTGGTCTAAAAAAGAAAAACAAATTTAATATAAAGAAGTTTTTGCTAATTATGTTAGTTGTTTTAGTATGCGCTTTTTTAGTTTATATTGTGTTTTCGATTATTTCAAATAATTCTAAAAATGCAGAGATTAAAAATACATCAGAAATTTCAAATGAAAATTTAGAAAATGATAAAGAAGCAAATGATGAAAATACGAAAACTGAAAAGAAAAAATGGAACATAAATATTTTTAAAAAATCTGAAAAGGAAAGTCAAGAGTTAGTAAGTTATTCAGGAAATCATATGCAGATTCCAAGTCATGATATAGAAAGTTTAAAGGCAAGTTTAATACTTCCTCAGTTTAATGAAAATGGATACAATGAGGTACGAGATATTTATTTTTCAGAAGAAAAGCAAGTGTATTTAACTTTTGATGATGGACCTTCAAAAAGTGTAACTCCACAAATCCTAGATATATTAAAAGAAATGATGTGAAAGCTACTTTTTTTGTATTGGGAGCAAGAGTTGATTTATATCCAGAAACTTTAAAAAGAGCTTTTGAAGAGGGACATTATATTGCTAATCATGGATATTCACATAAGTATTCAAAAATATATGAAAATAAAGATACAGTTTTTCAAGAGTATGTGGAATGTGAAAACTCAATAAGAAATGCAATTGGAAATCCAGATTTTAATTCATATTTATTTAGATTTCCAGGTGGTTCAAGTGGTGGAAAATATGAAGATATAAAAGCAGAAGCGAGAGAACATTTTAGAAATTATGGAATTGCTTATACAAATTGGAATTGTTTAACTGGTGATGCAGAGGGAAAAGATACAAAAGAAGAATGCATACAAGAATTTTTAAACACTAAAGAAGGAAGGACAAGTTTGGTTCTATTAATGCATGATTCAAACGATAAAACACAAACAGTAGAGGCTCTTCCAGAAATAATTCAACACTTAAAAAATGAAGGATATACTTTTAAAACATTTTATGAAATATTTTAAAAGAAATGAATAGTATATTATATAAAAGTTTAGAACTCAACTGGCAAATATTATAAAATAAATTATAAATTTGTATTGACAATAATGTTGAATTTGTGTTAATATATTTATTGTCAGTTGATGACAAATGCGGCAGTGGCGGAACTTGCTGAAGCTGTTAAAGCTTTGCTTGTTACAGATTCAGTATGTGAAGCAATTGTTGAATATAATTAAGTCGCGGCAGTGGCGGAACTGGCAGACGCGCTAGACTTAGGATCTAGTGGGAGACCGTGGGGGTTCAAGTCCTCTCTGCCGCACCAAACCTAGAACTTTCGAGTTCTAGGTTTTCTTTTTTGCCTGTAAGTAGTATAGGAATGTTTTGCATAAGTAAGTTGAGAAATTTGAAAAAATATGATATAAAATGATTATAAATATATTGAGTTTAGGGGGAATATTATGTCAGATGCAATTAACAAATTATGTATAGAATTATTATCTCAACCAATTTTTGGATTTTTATTTTCAATTGGAGTTATATATGTAATATTTTTATTTTTTAAAACTTTTGGATTAGATTTATTAAAAGGAATTTTGGAATTGCTGTCATTAATTTTTAGTCGTAAAGAAGTTGCAAAAGATATTTCAAAAGTAACTGAAACAAACTTAACATTAGAAAAAGAAAATACTGAAAATGTTTGCCCCAAATGTGGAAGCAAATTGGTAAAAAGAAATGGAAAATACGGAGAGTTTTTTGGATGCTCTAGTTTTCCTAAATGTAAATATACAAGAAATATAAATTAGAGGTAGCTTATGATTGATGTTAAAAATATAATATCATTTATATTATTAATAATTGGTTTATGTTTTGTATATTGTTGTGTATATGCAATATATCAATTCTTTTTGAAAAAAGAATTTTCGAAAATGTATAATATTGATAAAATGCCAAAAGGATTTACTATAAAAAGGACAAGAAACGAATATAATAATTATAATTTGAAATATCCAGAATGGAAGTTTTCAAATAAAAATGGAACTAAAGATAAAAGAAGAAAAAATAATTATATTTGTTGGAAGAAAAATATTTTACAATATGAAAATTTTTCACTTATAACAGAAAATCCATATCATTTAATTTTATTAGTAAATACATTAAGATTAAAAAATCCTCAAATAATAATACAAATGAATCAAGAAGAATTAAAAAAATACGATAAAGCAATGAAACATAAAAAGATAATACAAGATTCTTATAATATACAAAATATCGTAAAAAAATTTGAAGATACACCAACAGATTTTGAGAATTTTTCAGCAGAATTATTTGAAAAAATGGGATATGAAACAACAGTTACCCCAAAAACAAATGATGGTGGCTTTGACATAATATTAAATAAAAACAATATAAAAACATTAGTTGAATGTAAATGCTATAAAGAATCACATAAAATTGGAAGACCTATAATTCAAAAATTAGTAGGTGCAAATCAAATTGAAAAAGCTGATAAAATGTTATTTATTACTACAAGTGATTTTTCACCAAATGCAATTACTTATGCGGAAGAGTTAAGTGTTGAACTAATTAATGGTAAAAAATTATTAGAATTAATAAATAAATATATGACACCACAAGCAACAGCATCTGCTTTGCATAAATCTGAATGGATGCTAAATAAAGAGGATATATGTCATTATATGCCGAAAGATATTATAGATTATATATAAACTGATTTAGTTTCTAACATACTAGAAACTCTGCGAGTTTCGTATAATTAAGAAAACATACAATGTTTTCCTAATAACCTTTCGACAATAAAAATATAATATGTTACAATTATTTATATTATATTTAGCAATAACGGAGTGTATTCAATTTTGTATTGCAGATAAAAAAATTATAAAATGGATTTTACCTATATTAAACTTGTTATTTGCAATGTTTGTTGATTTTAATTTTATTGTTTATATAATGGGAACAGAAAATAAAACATTTTTGCAAGCAACAATGGACAGTATGGGTATTGGAAGGTTTTTAATATTAAATATTCCAACTCTTGTATATATAATTACTAATATAATAAAGAAAAAGGGAAATAAGAAAGAATAAAAAAATATGTTTGACATATACTACTAATCGTAGTATAATTATATTACAAATTAAGTGTTAGCAGATGTCAAAGAAACACTTGAACTAAATGTGGCGGCATTTAGTTCTTTTTTTATGCAAAAAAAGAACTACTACTGGCGGAGTAGTAGTTCTAAGCGAGGACTATTCCTCATTTGTGTTTTCATTTTTATCTTTTTCTTCTAAAAGAAGTTTTAAAAGATAGTAAATGATATCCGCAGATGTCATCTTGAAACACCTCCTTTCATTAAAGATTTCCTTCAATCAAAGGGTGGAACAATTATAAAGTAAAAAATATAAAAATACAATACAAAAAACATAAATTTTAAACACTTTTAGAGTTGACTGGATAAAAATATTAATATTATGCAAATATAAATTTTTTTGATAAAATTTATATAAATTGAAACTTTTTTAAAAAATATGATGACTATATAGTGAAGGGGGACACAAATGACTGATCAAAAATTTGAAAAGATATATAAAGATACATATGATTATTTATTAAAATTTATTGTAATAAAATGTTATAACATTAATGATGTAAATGATATTATTCAAGATACATATATAGAATTATATAAAATATTAAAGAAAAATAAGAAACAAATACAAAACATGGATTCTTTTATTTGTGGAATTGCAATTAATATAATAAAAAGATATTACTATAAGAAAAATAAAATAGTAACACTACTAAATAATGATGAAGAAAATGATATTTCTAATACAATTCCAGATAATTTTAATATTGAGGAAAATTTAATAAATAAAGAAAATACTGAAAGAATTTGGAAGTATATTGAAAATAAAGATATTGATACGATAAAAATATTTTATTTATACTTTAGATTTTATGAAAAGATTTCTGATATTGCAAAAGAACTAAATTTAAGTGAATCTACTGTTAAAAATAAAATGTATAGAACTCTAAAAGATATTAAGAAAAATTTTGAAAAGGAGGAAGATAAAAATGAATAAATTTATGAATGAACATTTAAAAAAATTAAATAATGAAGATGAAAATCTAGAAAATATAAAATTAAAAATGCAAAAGCATAAACAAAAAAGAAAAATATTAATA
This sequence comes from Clostridia bacterium, assembly GCA_017536685.1. Classification (GTDB taxonomy): domain Bacteria; phylum Bacillota; class Clostridia; order TANB77; family CAG-508; genus Scatovivens. Next base: position 24,444 of record JAFXGW010000042.1, read on the forward strand.
AATGCTGTTGCAGTATTTTTAGTTGTTATATTATTAGGAACTGCTTCTCCCAAACTATATGCTAAATTTCAACAAAATATGAAATATAAAGAATATACAAGAAGAAATTATGTTTCTGGTAAAGGAGAAATTGCATCAGCATATAATGAAAATATAGATATGGAATATGTTTTCCAAAATGATATTGGTGTAAAAATAGATTCAATTATATTAACGGATGATACATTTAAGGCTAATATAAATTTGAAATTACCAGATGAATTGAGAGTGGATAAATTGCCAGAAAATAACAATGAAGATACGAGTATTCACTTTGGTTTTGGATTTGCTGTATATGATGAGAAAAACAATGTTTTAGCTATTAATACCAGACTTGATAATTCTATATTTGGTAGAGAATGTTGTACTGATTATATAAGATGTTTATACAAAGAATTGGGAATTAAGAATGAGTTATTTTCAGAAGATTTAGCTAATAGTGCTGGAGGAAAACTTATTGAAAAAAATGATGATATAATTATTCAAGAATTAGAACTTAATTCATTAAAAGGATTTCCAAATAGTGAAAAAATTTACATTAGAATTTTTAATATTGGATATACACTTAGTAAAGTAAATGAAGATAAAATGCCATTTTTTTCAGAACATAATGATTTAGAATGGCAGTTTGAAATAGATACCCCAGATAAATTTTTAAAAAGAGAAACTATTAAACTAATATTATTAGATGAAATACCAAGATTAAATATAAACAAATTTGTTTTAACAGAAACAGGAATGGTTTTAGAGGCGAAGAAAAAAGATGTAGTAGAAACTATGGGAGCTGGAAAAGATATGGATAATTGGGGTGAAGTTAGTGATGCTCTAATAAATATTACAGACGAACAAGGAAATATCTATTATCCAGTTCAAGGTGGAACTACTGGAAAGAAAAACGGATTTTATAGTAGATTTGAAATTGATAAGGATTTATTTGAAAGTACAACATTGTATTTGAACATGAAAATTGGAGAAGAAGAATATACAAGTGAAATATCAAAAGAAGAATAGAAAAAGATGTTTGATATATACTATTAATCATAGTATAATAATATTACAAATTAAGTGTCTGCTGAGTTCATAAAGGACACCAGAACTAAACGTTGCAGCGTTTAGTTCTTTTTTTTATGTAAAAAAGAAGATTTCCTTCAATCAAAGGGTGGAACAATTATAAAGTAAAAAATATAAAAATACAATACTAAAAAACATAAAATATCTTTTAAACAACTATCTCAAATATTACTACACTTATCGTAAATAAGCTTTTTTTATTGAAAGAAAAAGTGTAGATGATATAATTATTTTAAGAGGTGAAATGATGGATATAAAAATAAATACAAATATATCTGAAGAATTTTCAGATATAACTATAAATATAAATGTACCAAAGATAACTGAAGAAGTAGAAAATATTATAAAGCAAATATCTAACATTAATAATATTCCAAATCAGCTTATTGGACATATAAATAATGAAATATATTTTATAGATTTAAAAGATATTATTTGTTTTTTTAGTAAAGATAAAAATGTATTTGCAAGAACAAGTGACAATATTTATAAAGTAAAGTACAAATTATATGAATTAAATGAAATTTTTGAACCAAAAGATTTTATTCGAATTTCAAATTCTTGTATTATAAATATTAATAAAATTGAATGCTTTGATACAAGTATAATTGGAACTATAACTGTAAAAATGAAAGATGGAACAAAAGAAAACGTATCAAAAAGAAATGTTTCTCAAATTATGAAAATGTTAAAGAAAAGGGGGAATTTAAAATGAAAAATGTAATTAAAAAAATGTTAAAAATATTTTTAATAGCTGTGATTTCAAGCTTAGTTATTTATATAATTTTAACTGCAAAAAATTTTTTAAAAGTTTCCGAAAAATATCAATTGTTTCCTATTTTTCTAAAAAGAGATGGTTCATTTAATCAAGAAATGATACAAGAATTAGGCGATGAAATAAGCCTATTTGCTAATATGATTGAAGAAGATGCAATCTATAAAGATGATGGACAAAATCATTTTATTGGTGATGGTCACGAACATACCATAGGAGATTTTTATGATCCGATAGGATATTCTGCTTGGAATTTACTACAAGCAGGTGTTTACAATCTTTTCACGAATTATATAAGTATATCAATTGCCTTAGGAATTGTCATTGCAATTGCTTATGGTGTTATTACAAGTAAAAGAATAAACAAAGTTTTAAAATTTGTAATAGGATATGCAGGCGTAATATTAGCATTTCCACCTCTTTATATGTATAGTTGGACATTTAGATTTTGGGACTTAAAAACAATGTACGTAAACGGAAATTCAAAATTTTTCTATATGATATATACAATTATATTTATATTAATTTGTTTAATTAATTATATTATAAGTAAGAAAATGACTAAAGATTTAAATAATGCAATCGAAGGAAAAAAGAATTAGTTTAGAAATAAAAATATAAGCAGATAAATTTTAAATTTATTTGCTATTTTTATTATCAAAAAAATATGATATAATTTAACAGAAAACTAAAAATTTATATAATATTAAATTAAGAAATGGAGAAAAAATGAACGAACTTTTTTTATGGTTGTCATTATACTGTATATATTGGTTTATATGTACATTATTAGGAGATGCAATGTGGGAAGTTACAAAATTAAATTGGATAAATGATGTTATAAGGTTATTTGGTCCTTTTGTTTTTTTGGTTATAACATATATTATATTAAGAAAAAAGAGTAAAAAAGCAGATGATAATGCTCGAGTTAGAATAAGTGATAATAAGATTATTATGAATGTTTTAAAAATAATAGGTATATGTTTAGTTATATATATGAGTATGATTGCAATTATGATTATATATTCGTTAGTATTACAAGTTATTAATGTACTATAAAATTAATTTAAAAGATAAAATTTCTTATTGCAAAATGATAAGAAATTTTAATGAAAGGATAAAATATGAATAAATATGATGATAATAATCCAATACAAGAAAATGATGGGAGTATTTTTTTAAAACTGAAAAGATTTGAAGAAAATGATGAATATGATTTTGAAAAACAAGAAAAAGATTATATGAATAGTATAAAAGAGAGTAGCAGAAATAACGAAAATAAAAACTCGAATAATAGTAATTACTATTCTACAACAAAATTTTATGATTCGAATTACGTTAGCGCTGCTAATCTTAATTCTTTAAAAACTTTTTTGAAGCTTTCTGGAATTCTTTTTCTTATATGGATTATAATTCGTTTTGTATTTTTTTTATCTATATTTAGTATAGGTGAAAATCATGATGTGGGAATTAAAAAGACTGAAATGACATTTGAAAAAAGTTTGGGGAGTGAGACTCCAGAACTAAATGATGATATGGATAATGTTCAATTTTCGAGAGTGCCTACTATAACATTTGATAAGGCAGGAAGTATACCTACATTATATAAATATGATAAAAATACAAAAGCGAATTGGTGTGATTTTACCAAACTTGACCCTAGATTTAATGGAAAAGCAAATACAGTCCAAGTTAATTATGATACTATACCAATTTCAAGTAAAGAAAAACTAATTAAAGGATTAGAAGATAAGTATTATCAATTTGTAAATAGTTATCCTACAGGAGATTTATATGCAATTAATACATCAAGTGGATATTATTTATTTGTGTTGATTTCGAGTAATAATATAATTTATGGTGCTGCGTATGGAGATTATCACAAAATATTTTAAAAGCTAATGTATAAATAACTAATTTCTACATAAAATATAAATATTAATTTTATGTAGGAGTTAAAATTATGGAAAACAGTAATAAAAAGGAAAATACAACTAAATATGGTGAACAAGTTTGTTCAGAATTTGCTTGGCTTCCTTTAGATAAACAAAAAGAAAAAGCAGAAAAATTTGATAAAATAACTAAGTCAAATAAAAAGAAAAGTAATTAAATATAGTTATAATACAAGGAAAGATGAATAGGTTTTTATAAGAATATGAAAATCTATTCATTTTTATTTAAAAAATGCCTAAGTTGTTTATATAAAATTAATAAGTGAAAAAAAATTAACCAATATACAACAAACTAAATTTTGATCAATTAGTAAAAAAAGTTAAAAATTATTGAGAAAAAAATAAAAGAGTGATAGAATCTATTTATCATACAAAAGCGAAAGGAGAACAATATGAATACAATAATAGAAGGCTTTCAAAATTTAATGGCAATAAAAGAATTTGAAATATTTTTTAAATTAATTTTAATAGTATTTCTTGCTGGATTAGTTGGATATGAGAGAGAATCTTGGAAAAAACCAGCAGGATTTAGAACTTATGTATTGGTTGGAATTAGTGCTGTTTTAGTAATGCTTTGTGGAGATATGTTATATGAAGAGATTGGAGCAGATCCTACAAGAATTCCTGCACAATTATTATCTGGAATAGGATTTTTAGGTGCAGGAACAATTTTAAGAGATGGCTTTAATGTTAAAGGATTAACAACAGCTGCAGGACTTTTGGCTGTAACTTGTATTGGTCTTATAGTAGGTGCAGGCTTTTATATTCCAGCAATAATTGCAACATTTGTTGTTTATTGTGTTTTATCATATTCACATATATTATCTACTAAATTAGAACATTATTATTTTATTGATTTAAAAATAACGTCAGATACACCAAAAGAAATTTTAGAAGATATAAGAAAAATATTTAATAAAGAAAAATTAGAAATAATGAAAATAAAAATAGTTAATGATGATTTAGAAGAATTTATAAAAGTAGAAGTGAAATACAAAGAAAAAGTTGATATAAATGGAATTGTTGCTAAAATAATGGCAATAGATTCTGTCAATGAAGTTGTTGAAACAAAAAGTGCCGAATAAATTTTCTAAAAAGGATGGAAAAATGAAAGAAATATTAAATCTTGCAAATGATTGCTTAAATTGTAAAGTAAAACCTTGTAGTGTAAAAGGATGTCCAATAAAAACAAATATACCGGAATTTATAAGTATGGTAAAAAATGAAAATTATGAAGAGGCTTATAAAATCTTACAAGAAAATAATTTATCTTCATATATTTGTAGTTTGGTATGTCCACAAGAAGAACAATGTGAAGGTAGTTGTGTAAAAGGAATAAAAACAGAACCTGTACATATTGGAAATCTTGAAAAAGCAGTTAATGAATGGGCGATAAAAAATAATTATGAATACAAAATAGATAAAAAAGAGTCAAATGGAAAAAAAGTTGCAATAATTGGTTCAGGTCCTGCGGGACTTGCTTGTAGTATAGAACTTTTAAAAGAAGGCTTTTCAGTTGATGTTTATGAAAAAGATAAATTACCAGGTGGAATATTAGTATATGGAATTCCAGATTTTAGATTATCTAAATCAATTGTTGAAGAACTTATAAATAAAATAAAAAAACTTGGTGCAAACTTTATAACTGAAAAAGAATTAGGAAAAGATATTTTTTTAACTGACCTTTCAAAAGAATATGATGCAGTATTTGTAGCAATTGGAGCAACTAAATCAACAACTTACAGTTTATCAGAAAATGATATTAATGGTGTTTATAAATCAGATGAATTTTTAAAAGCTTATAATGAAAAACAATTTATAAATAATTTGGGAAAAGTTGTTGTTATTGGTGGAGGAAATGTTGCTATGGACTCTGCAAGAGCTGCTATAAAAATGGGAGCAGAAGAAGTAAAAATTCTTTATAGAAGAGATAGAAGTCATATGCCTGCAAGAGAAGTTGAACTTGATGATGCAATCAAAGATGGAGTAAAATTTAAAGAATTAGTAAGAGTTATTTCAGCTGATAGTGAAAATGGAATTATTAAAAATGTTAATTGTGTAGAAACAGAAATTATTGATGGAAAAGCGGTTGATAAATCAAATGCAGAAAATTACAAAGAAGAAGCAAATACAGTTGTTTTTGCAATTGGATTAAAACCAGATAAAAACTTACTTCAAAATCAAGGAATAGAGCTTGATGATTGGGGATATGTTAAAATTGATGAAAATGGAAGAACAAATTTAGAAAATGTTTATGCTGGTGGAGATAATACTGAAAGTAAAGCTACAGTATGTAGAGCATTGGCAGCAGGAAAAAAAGCTGCTCAAGGAATTATTAAAAACATTAAATAATAAATGAAATATAGTAAAAAAAGGACAATATTTAATTATTGTTCTTTTTTTATAAAAGTTATGAATATTAGGGCAAAATTAATAAAATACAAATAAAAAGAAAGCCCTCTACTCCGCCAAGTGGCAGAGTAGAGGGAGCGCAAGAAAAATGAAATACTTACAGTTCAGTGACAATATCGAATACTGGGAAAGTTTTGGAGACGAATGTGATGCTACCATCAGTGATTTCCTTGGTAAGCTCTACTTGATGAGAAACGAAAAGCACTATTCTCTTCATATCCTTCTGGCAGTAGTCTGCCATGAACTTAAGGACGGAGATTGCAGTGCTATCATCAAGTGCGTTGGTAGCTTCGTCAAAGACTACGATCTGATGCTGTTTACTGAGATTGTAAAGAACCTTCACGATAGCCAAGCGCTGCTTCTGACCAGAAGAGTACTGTTCGATTGTAGTTGAATTCAAATATTCAAAAACTTTATCGTCTTTGTTGAAAGTTAAACCAAGGTTTCTCATAACATCTTCGTAGATATGAGTACCATGGAGAACTTCAAGCATACGCTCACGGTCAAGATCAGCAATGTTATTACTGAAGATAAGTTCCTGAAGAACAGGGTTTACACCGAGTTTACCATTGCTTTCGTGCATGATGGAAGAAAGATATGCTTTTTCACTTGCATTGCCATAAGAAATAGGCGAAAGAAGCATACGAATTTTACCAATCAACAAATGCATGAAAGTGGATTTACCACAACCGGTGTGGCCGAAAACAAGATAAGACTTGCCACGCTGTAATACAAACGGAACCAAGTTTCTGAGCTTGTAGACAGACATTGCACCTGGGTAGGAAAACTCGAACTGATCAACAGTGATTTTGGAAATTTCCTCATCATTTACAAATTGGATAGAACTTTCGTGCTCGTAAACACTCATGATATTATCAACATCTGGTTTTACTCTTTCTGCATCTCGAAGATTGTTAGTGATATTTTCGAAATCAATAAGAATAGATGCTACTTTATCAAGAATATTGGAGTACACAGTAGAAATTGCAAGAATGTCTGTCAAAACTACAATGGAAAGGTTATCAATACCACCTGCTTGATAAAGTTTGATGATGATAATGAGCACCATAAACATAGCAAGAACAAGGGTTCTTAAAACCTGAAGGCCATTGAGTTTGAAGATTTCTTTTAATTCCAAGCCACGCTTGTTTTTCAAATTTTCGATGAGAAGCTTAACACGATAGGAAAATTCATTTTGAATAAGAGGCTCGATGTTTTTGACATCATTCAATAAAACCTCATTTTCTTTACGAAGAATCCTGTGATTTTCACGATATGACTTTCTTACAGCCAGACGGATCTTAAAAAGAATACCGAACAGAATAATGCAAGTAAAGAGAATACCAGAAAGCGTAAGTGTAAGTCTCAAATCTCCAGTTTGAAGAAATTCGGTAACAAGAATTGCAATAGACAACAAAAGTGCCATAATGCTATTTGAAACCGCGATAGGAAAGTTCTGCCAAAAGTTCCAAATATAACCAATGAATTCCTTGAGATTGAAAATTGCTTCTGCATTGGTCATGATAAGAGAATAATCGCCTTTTTGGCAAAGGACCTTACCACGAACTACATTGGAAATCTGACTGATGTTTGCAGTGATGTAGGAATCACTTTGACTGAAGAAATGATTTTTTTGAGCATCGGTAAAGGTTTGGACCGTACTTCTGAGAACTTGGCGGATAAAATAGAGAATCATAAGACTGAGTGCTAACCAGTTCATACCAGCTGCCAAGGCACTCTGAGCACCTTTGATAGAGAATGTCAAAATATCAAAAAATATGGTGCTGACGATGGTGGTGGTTACGATGACGTTCTTCCGATGTCTCATTTCTGTGGGCATTTGAGCCACGTCATGAGAGTACAGAAGAGAGTACAATTTTTTCATAGTGAAATCTCCTCCTTATATGGATTTTTATTTTTCAATGTTCTCCTATAGCTTTCTTGCCAGCGTAATTGTTACAAAATGGCTTCAAAACCTACAGTTAACATAATTATAACACAAAAAAAGAGTTTTTTCTATAAAAAAGCATTTTTATTAATAAAAGATATAATTGTAAATTAACATAAAATATGGTATAATAATATATGATTAACAACTAGAAAAGAGGAGATGAAATTATGACGAATGCAGAAATGACTCGGAAACTTTACAGAGACTTTTCTGATGCAGAACTCCAGATGCTTGGAACGAAATCTGTAACAACGGTTCACAATATGGCCAAAGACGATCGCATCATCATTGAGGATTCCCTGCTGGACTACTTGAGAGACTTCTTCAATGGGATTTTTGATGGAGAGCCCATCCCGAAAGTATTTTCCAGCGTTCTCATCGAGTGGAAATCTGTCAATGCCTTGATGAGAATGTATGTGAGCTTCCCTGAAGATAAACCCGATTGGGTTTACATCGATGTCTTCCAGGGGTGGACTTTCCTTGGCAAAGTACTGTATCCCAATTTGAAGTTGGATGATTCCGAAAGGAATGACGATGGACAGTTCTTCGGTTTTACTCCGTTTTTGACTGTCGTACATTTCCCTGAGGAAGTTAAGCAGGCACTGATTCCAGCGGTAAAAGACATTTTCACCTATGCTTATCTTTATGTTCAGGCAAATAAGGAGGAAAAGGTCCTTTTCAAAGAGGAACCTAAGGCAATTCCTGGACAGAACAACAAGAAAAGCAAAAAGAAAGCCAACAAGGCCAAGATGAAGTCTGATGAAGGCCGCGACAAGGTGTTTGTTCCCACAAGAAGAGTGTACACCCTCAAGAAGACAGAGACAGCTGAACGTGCTCTTTGTGAATACGTATATTCTCGCTGGAAGGTGAGAGGGTATTCTTACACAAGGAAAGATGGCAGAGTTGTCAATGTCAAGGAACATTATGCCTTCAGACATTTCCCGAACAAGGGCATCGACAAAGAAGGCAAGGATTTTATTCTGAGAAAAGGAGAAGATGCAAACAGTTAATCTAAAATGAACTCCTAAAAGCGGAGACTGGTGAAATTCACCAGTCTCTTAGCGTTTTTATAATAAATTAAAATCTAATATTGACAAAATTATGTAAATGATGATATTATAGTTATACAATTTTTATAGGAAAAACTTTGAAAAGGACAAGATAAATAAAGTAAAACTTTAAAAGAGAGCTGGGAAAGGTGAAAGCCAGTAGGAAAATAATTTATTTATTATCACCTTGGAGTTAATTATTTGAACGTATAAAACTAGTAAAATAATTCGCATTACCTTGCGTTAAAAGGAAAAGAGATAATTATATTTAAGAATATAATTAATATTAGGTGGTATCGCGATAACGAGTCGTTTCGTCCTTTTAGGATGAGACGACTTTTTTGTTTTTAAAGTAAAAAATAAAATAGGAGGTATATATGAAAGAAAAAGTATTAAGCAAATTAAAAGAATTAAACATAAACTACACGGAAGTTGAACATACCCCCGTTTACACAATTGAAGATATGGATGCTTTAGGAAATGTTTTTGAAAATGCTAAAATTTGTAAAAACTTATTTGTAAGAGATCAAAAAGGAAAAAGACACTTTTTAGTTGTTCTTCCAGAAGAAAAAAGAGCTCCGCTTGCAGATATTGCAACAAAAATCGAAAGTACAAAACTAAGTTTTGCATCACCAGAAAGATTAATGAAATATTTAAAATTAGAACCAGGAGCAGTAACACCACTTTCTGTTATAAATGATGAGTCAAATGAAGTTGAAGTAGTATTTGATGAAGATTTAAAAAAAGAGGAAATGCTTGGAGTTCATCCATGTGTTAATACTGCAACAATTTTACTTACTCCAGCAGATTTAGAAAAATATGTTGTTTCAAATAATAATAAATTGAAATATATTAAAATTTAAATTGAAATTATTAATTAGTAAAGTAATAATAAAAAATAATTATTTTTAAATAATGGGTTAATTATAAAATATAAATATATAAAGGAGATTTTTATTATGTGTAAAGATTGTGAAGAGAAAAAAGATTATGGTAAAACATTAAATTTACCAAAAACAGACTTCCCAATGAGAGCTAGTCTTCCAGAAAATGAACCAAAAATACAAGCAAGAGTATTTGATCAAGGTTTATATGAAAAAATGCTTAAGAAAAATGAAGGGAATACTCCATTTGTATTACATGATGGACCACCTTATGCTAATGGAGAAATCCATATAGGACATGCTTTAAACAAAGTTTTAAAAGATACTATAGTAAGATACAAAAACTTACAAGGATTTTATACTCCATTTATACCAGGTTATGATACTCATGGTATGCCAACAGAGAAAAAAGCAATTGAAAAATTAGGATTAAACAGAGATGAAATTCCAGTAAACACATTTAGAGACACTTGCAAAGAATTTACAATGAACTATAAAGATAAACAAACAGAAGGATTTAAACGTTTAGGTGTTTTAGGAGATTGGGAAAATCCTTATATAACATATCAACCACAAATGGAAGCAAAACAAATTGGTGTATTTGCTGATATGTATAAAAAAGGTTATATATATAAAGGATTAAAACCAGTTTATTGGTGTACTGATTGTGAAACAGCTTTAGCAGAAGCTGAAATAGAATATAAAGATATAAATTCAAATACAGCATATGTAAAATTCCCAGTTGTAGATGGAAAAGGTTTAGTCCAAAGAGATAATACTTATGTAGTAATCTGGACAACAACTCCATGGACATTGCCAGGAAATACAATGATTGCTGTTGGTGAAGATTTTGATTATGCAGTTGTAAGAGTTGGAACAGAAAGATTAATATTTGCTAAAGACTTAGTAGAATCTGTTATGAAAAAAGCTGGAATCGAAGAATATGAAATAGAAGAAGATTTTAAAGGAAAAGCTTTAGCTGGAATAGTTTGTAAACATCCATTCTTAGATAGAACTTCAACAGTTGTAACAGGAACAGAAGATTCTGTAAATGTAGAACTAGGAACTGGTTCAGGATGTGTTCACTGTGCACCAAGTTATGGTAAAGAAGACTATTTATTAGGTTTAAAACATGATAGCGATATAATAGTTACAGTTGACTCTAAAGGTGTTCAAAGAGGAGAAGGCGCTGGACCATTTAAAGATATGTATTATGCAAAATCTGATAAAGAAATAATAAAATGGTTAGAAGAAAATAACTTACTTTTAGCAAGTGAAGTTGTAAATCACTCATATCCACATTGCTGGAGATGTAAAAAACCAGTTATCTTTAGAGCTACAAGTCAATGGTTTGCATCAGTTGATGGATTTAGAAAAGAATCTTTAGATGCTATAAAATCAGTTAAATGGTATCCTGCTTGGGGAGAAGAAAGAATCTCTAAAATGATTGAAGATAGAAATGATTGGTGTATTTCTCGTCAAAGAACATGGGGAGTTCCAATACCAGTATTCTATTGCAAAGATTGTGAAAAAGAATATGTTACTCCAGAAAGTTTAGATAAAGTTCAAAATATAGTAAAAGAGCAAGGAACAAATGCATGGTTTGGACTTTCTGAAAAAGAATTAATGCCAGAGGGGGCTAAATGTTCTTGTGGATGCCAAGAATTCAAAAAAGGAACAGACATCATGGATGTTTGGTTTGATTCAGGTTCAACACATGAATCAGTTCTAGCTGAAAGAGGATTACCTGAAGCTGATTTATACTTAGAAGGAAGTGACCAATATAGAGGATGGTTCCAATCTTCGCTTTTAACATCAGTTGCAGTAAAAGGAAAAGCACCTTATAAAGAAGTTTTAACACATGGTTACACAGTTGATGAACAAGGAAGAAAAATGTCTAAATCTATAGGAAATGTTGTTGCACCTCAAGAAATAATAAAAGAATCTGGAGCAGATGTTTTAAGACTTTGGGTATTAGCTTCTGACTATAAATCAGATGTTAGTGTTTCTAAAAACATAATCAAACAAGTAACAGAAGTTTATAGAAAAATAAGAAATACAGCAAGATACATCCTAGGAAATACTTCAGATTTTGATGTAAATAATCCAGTTGCATATGAAGATTTACAAGAAATAGATAAATGGGCTTTAACAAGATTAAATAAATTAATAGCTACATGCACAAAAGCTTATGATACTTATGAATTCCATGAAGCATATCAAGCTATAAATCAATTCTGTGTTGTAGATATGAGTCAATTCTATTTAGATATAATCAAAGATAGATTATATACATCTAGACCAGATAGTTTAGAAAGAAGAGCGGCTCAAACTACAATGTATGAAATATTATCTTGTTTAGTTAGAATATTAGCTCCAATGACATGTTTTACAGCAGAAGAAATCTGGAGTTATATGCCTCATAGAGAAGGAGAAAATGTTGAAAGCGTAATGCTTGAAAAATATCCAAAAGTAAATCCAGAATATGAAAATGAAGAACTTGCTTTAAGATGGGCTAAATTAATAAAAGTAAAAGAAGAAGTTGCTAAAAAGTTAGAAGTTGCAAGAGCAAATAAAGAAATAGGATTATCTTTAGAAGCAAAAGTTACATTATTTGCAGAAAGTGATGAGTATGAATTCTTAAAAGGAAAAGAAAATCTATTAAAAGAAATCTTCATAGTTTCTGATGTTGTAGTTAATGAAAACAGAAGAAATGCGGATGAAGAAGTTGCAATTGGTGTAAAAGTAGAAAGAGCTGAAGGTGAAAAATGTGAAAGATGCTGGATGTATTCTACTACTGTTGGTGAAAGCGCAGAATATCCAACACTTTGCGAAAGATGTAGAGATAATATAATTGATTAAATCGGTCATAGTATAATTTATAGTCGAAAATTTTAAGTTTGAATAAAATTATATATGTATTAATATGACAAACTCCAATATGAATAAAAATCATATTGGAGTTTGTTATTTTAATAGTAAAGTTTTTATTTAATTAATATTAAATAAAGGTTTTGAACATAATTTGGCCAATTAAGTTACTTAAATTATTATAAAATATAATAATTTACTAATTTTAGATTACCGTTAATCATCTAACATAGTTAATATGGATTTTACAATAGTTTTTGTTGTAATTTTTTTTGGATATTTTACATTAAAATATTCTTCTATTTTACTTAAGTTGTTACTATCACATTTTTGGTAAAGATATGAAATTGATCTTATAATAGCCCATTTTACAATTTTTGGTGAAGTTTTGTGTCTCCTAGCAATATAAGGGAATATTTCGCCTTCTAAATTATTTGAATTTTTGGCTCCTTTATAAGTTGTTATGTACACAATTGAATCAAGCAAAAAATTAGTACCGATAAGTTTAAAATCAAAACCTATATCAAGTAAAATATTTTTAATAACTTTCTTTTTTGAAGTTGAATAGTTATTAGATATAAATTTAAAGGTTTGCTCTGAAATTATTTTAAAATTGTTTGTATTATGTATGTGCATAAGAAGCTTTTTAAATCTATAACTAGCTGGTTGATTAGGGATTGGTTTTGAAATAAGAATAATACCAGGCGTATAGGTTGTACAATTATCATTTAAATAATCTAAGAACTTTTGACTGGTTGTGAAGATTAGTGATGGTTCATACATTTCTAATAGTTCTACTCCTTCCTTTAAATTGTTTCCAATGCCAATTAGGCGTAAATCAGAAATTTTTGAAATTACATGATTTACAATTGATTTTGCAGTTAAATTGTATTTGCAAATGATTAAAACTTTTATCATTTTTTTTTCCTCCTTTATAACCCCTTCTATATATAAAACAATTCAGACATGCAAAAGGTGACAAAAATCGACAAAATTTTTAAAAAAATTTTTTGAAAAAAGAAGTAAAAAGATAGGAAAGTGCTGGTAACAGTGAATTACATGAAAAAATGTTTTTTTGAAAAAAATTATGATTTTATAAATTTTAAAATGAAAAGTAGCATATAAATTATATGCTACTTTTTGTCTTATATAATTTAAAAATTATAATAATTTATATAAAACTTATAATTTGATTTATATATACTACATAGTTTGTTCACCAGGCATAATATAATCTATAACGCCATAAATTAAAGCACCAATAATTGCAGCCATCCAAGATATAGAATATCCTGCAACGAAAAATTGTGTAGCATATAATACAACAACAGCAAGTACAAAACCTACGAATCCTTTTCCAAATGCCATTGCATGTAAACCAGTAAATTTTATAATAAGATAATCCATTACAGTTAATACGATTGCAGAAATTGCAAGTGCCCAAATATTATTTATAGAAAAACCAGGTGTGAAAAATGCTGTGATTCCTAGAATAATGGCAGCAACTATAAATCTTCCAATCATTTGACCAAATGTTCCCATTGAGCTGCTTGATTGGGTTCTTGAATTATTATTTTCCATTTTGTAAACCTCCTTGCTAAAAAATATATTTGATTAATTAAAAAATTAAATAAACAAATATAAGTATATTTTGATAATTTTTGCGAAAAATATTCATATAAAATTTGTTTTTGGGAGAAAATATGATACTTATTTTTGTTAGAACGATAATTATATATATTTTAGTATTATTTGTAATGCGATTTATGGGAAAAAGAGAAATAGGACAAATGCAACCATTTGAATTAGTTATTGCTATAATGATTGCTGATTTAGCATCTACTCCAATGTCTGAAATAGGAATTCCCATTTTTTATGGAATTATTCCAATTTTAAGTCTTCTTTTAATGCATGTTATAATTTCTGTAATAAATTTGAAAAGTATAAGAATGAGAGAAATAATTTGTGGAAAACCACGAATTTTGATATATAGAGGAAAAATAGATGAAAATGCAATGATAAAAGAAAATTTTACAATAAATGAATTACAAGAAAGATTGAGAGTAAATAATATTAATAACCTAGGAGATGTAGAATTTGCTATTTTGGAAACTAGTGGTCAAATAAGTGTTGTTTTAAAACCAGAAAAAAGAGCTTTAAGGCCAGATGATTTTAATATACAAGCTCAATATGAAGGAATATCTTATGATTTAGTTATAGATGGAAAAATAATGGGTGATAATTTAAATAAAATTAATAAAGATTATAATTGGTTAGAAACAGAAGTAGGAAAATTTAATATTAGACCAGAAGAGGCTTTGGTTGTGGTTTTAAACGGAGATGGCACAATTTTTTGTCAGAAAAAGGATGGGAAATAATGAAATTAAAAAAAGAATTTTTTTTAGTAATAGGAATTTCAGTTTTTATTATTGTTTTAGAAATAGTTACAAATATAATAACTGAAAAAAGTGTAGAAAAGATAGAAAATCAAATTAATGAAATAAATTCTGATTTGGCTAAAATCAGCGATATGAACATAGAAAATGAAAAATATAAAAGCTATAAAATGGAATTAGAGAGAAAAATTGACAAATTAAAATCTAGTTGGTTTGAAGAACAAGATAAATTATGTGTTTTTTCAGAACATAATGAACTTGAAAAAGTTAGTAAATGTTTGATTGTTTTAGAAGAAAATACAAGAAATAAAGAGTTTGAAATTGCGTTAAGTGATGGAAAAGAGTTTTTGTATTGGCTTAATCATATAAAAGAAAAAGATAAATTAGAATTAAAAAATATATTTTGAAACGAAAAAGCTACATGAATATACTATATAATATATTCATGTAGCTTATAATTTATTTTTCAATATTTGTATCTTTTATAAAGTATAAAGGTCTTTTTTTGATTTCTAAATATGTTTTTGATAAATATTGTCCAATTATTCCAAGAGAAAACATTTGAATTCCACTAACCATAAAAATTATACAAACAAGAGATGGCCAACCACTAGTTGGATCTTCAAATATTAATGTTTTTATTATTATTACTAAAATCATTAAAAATGAAATTAGGCAAAACAATAAACCAACAGCTGAAGATATTAAAAGTGGAGCTGTAGAAAATGCTGTAATTCCTTCTAAAGCATATTTTGTAAGTTTCCAAAAAGACCATTTTGTAGTTCCAGCAATTCTTTGAACATTTTTATATTCTATCCATTTTACATCAAAACCAACGAAACTAAATAATCCTTTTGAGTATCTATTATATTCTTTTAAAGAAAGTATTGCATCAACAACTTGTCTTTTCATAAATACATAATCTCTAGCTCCATCAACCATTTCAAATGACGTCATTTTGTTTATTAATTTATAAAATAGTTTAGCAAAGAAACTTCTAATTATTGGTTCTCCTTTACGATTTACACGGCGTGTTCCAACAGCATCATATTTTTCTTCTGTAACAGCTTTATACATATCTTTTAAAAGAGATGGTGGATCTTGAAGATCAGCATCCATAATAGTAACATAATTGCCAGTTGCATTTTCAAGACCCGCATAAATTGCAGATTCTTTCCCAAAATTTCTTGAAAAGGAAATGTATTTAATTTCATTATCTGTTTTGACTAAATCTTTAATTACGTTTAAAGTATTATCTTTAGAGCCATCATTTACAAATAGTATTTCAAATGATATTTCACTTGGAAAATCATTTAAATTTTTTTTCAATTCTTCATAAAATAAAGGTAAAGCTGATTCTTCATTATAACAAGGTACAATTATTGATATTTTTTCCATCTTTTATTACTTCCTTTAACAAATAATTTTAATAAAATTATGATCATTGCTATTATAACACAAGCAATTTATTATTACAAATAAAATGTAAAATAATAATGTAAAAAGCGTAAATTTTATCGAAAAATTATTATAATTTAATATAAAAAAAGGGTTGATATTTCAAAATATATGTAATATAATCGTAATGCAAATGTAACATGTATTTTACTCATATAAAATGAAGGGGAGATTTATAGATGTTTGGACAAGATATAGGACTAGATTTAGGTACTGCATCAGTAATTGCATATGTAAAAGGAAAAGGAATTGTTTTAAGAGAACCTTCTGTTGTTGCTGTAAACAATTTAACTGGTGAAGTATTAGCAGTTGGACATGAAGCTAGAAGAATGCTTGGAAGAACTCCTGGAAATATAGTTGCTACGAGACCTTTAAGAGATGGAGTAATTTCTGATTACACAGTAACAGAGAAAATGCTTAAGTATTTTATTGGAAAAATAGGTGGAAGATTTTTATTTGCACCTAGAATAATGATTTATATTCCTTCTCAAGTTACTGAAGTTGAGAAAAAAGCTGTAATAGATGCAGCTTCAAATGCAGGTGCTAGAAAAGTTTATTTAATAGAAGAACCAATTGCAGCAGCGATTGGAGCTGGAATAGATATATCAAAACCTTGTGGAAATATGATAGTAGATATTGGTGGAGGTACTACAGATATTGCAGTTATCTCTTTAGGTGGTTCTGTTGTTAGTTCTTCAATAAAAGTTGCAGGAGATAAATTTGATGAAGCAATTATAAAATACTTAAAAAAGAGACACAATGTAATGATTGGAGAAAGAACTGCCGAAGAACTAAAACAACAAATTGGTTGTGTATTTCCAAAAATTCAAGATATGGAAATGGATGTAAGAGGGAGAGATTTAATAACAGGTCTTCCAAAAACAATTACAGTGTACTCAAGTGAGATGATGGAAGCTCTAGAAGAACCTACAATGATGATAATAGATGCAGTACATTCTGTGTTAGAAAGAACACCACCAGAACTTGCAGCAGATATTAGTGATAAAGGAATTTATATGACTGGCGGTGGATGTTTAATAGATGGATTAGACAGATTATTACAAGAAAAAACTGGAATTAATGTAATGATTGCAGAAGATGCTATTTCTTGTGTTGCAAAAGGAACAGGAAAAGCGTTAGACAATTTAGATAGTATGGATAGAATGAGAAAATAATAACATACCAATAAATAATAGACGTCAAAAAATAAAATATTGAATAAAAACATAAAATTAGAAACAATAATAAAATCCTATTACCAATAAAGAAATACTTACTTTTGTGGGTATTTCTTTATTTTTATTTAATAGGAAAGTTTTCTAAACACCTCATTAAATAAATAGAAAATAAAGAACAAAATATTTAAAATTTATTTATTTTTATATAAGCTGTTTAGGGACTTTTAAATAATTAACATAATATTGAAATCCTTGTATATATATGATATAATATTACAGACACTAAAAAAGGAGTGATTTTATGGAAGAAATCGTACAACAAAAGCGGAATGGTTCTGTTCGGCTAGAAAAGGTGACAGACTGCGATGCTGTCATTTTTCGGGCTACAAAAGTCGTGGATCATATCGGATTCAAATTCGATTGTGACGGCTACATTGCCACAATTGGCGAAAACGGGACTATCAACTGCGAGGAGAACACACGGGAGTATTGCAAAATTGATAAACTGCTTGAGACACGTGTGACTAAGTTGGACTTTATTGTTCATCTGATTACAATTACTTTGGCATTTATCTACCTGCTGCTCGCCGATGGTTCGGTTGTAAAGGGCGTTTTCCATCTGCTGTTTGAGTTTTCATTTGCTTTATGCTTGATTCCGAAAGCTGTTGCAATTTGGGTGTATAGACTTATGGGGGATAAAGAATTTAAGAGCTATTCTCAGTTCTTAGAGGCATCCAATTCTGCTCAAAATGCATTTTATGCATTGGGCAGAGTTCCTACAGTTGAGGAAGCCAAATGTTATTCTCCGTATGAAATCCAAAACAAATACTTGCCTAAATTGCATTGGCCTACAACAATCTTAGCTTTAGGATTTGTGAACAATGTGTATGGATGGAACTTTTTGATAGTATGTTTACTTATTTTCGTTACAACATATATTCTGAATAAGAAAAATTTGTTGTATTTTTGGCAGAGAATTCTGGTGGCTAAGCCAGATGATGTTCATTATGAGGCTGCAATTGCTGCTATTAGCAATGCTGTAAAATGGACAGAAAAAGTCGAAATCAAGTGCACTACTATTATTGTTCCAACTTGTTTTGGATTCGAGGAATTCCCTGAAACCAAGTGTCTGGCATGTGATGAGATAGAAAGATGTCGGAATATTAAAGAAATGTGGAATATAAGTAAAGGAAACTTTACCGAGACAGCAGAATAACTGAAAAAAACGCTAGAAACAATCTAAAAATTTTGGACGATTTAAAAAATTACCGCAAATGTGTAGTAATGAATGGGTGCCACAGAAGTGTGGCACTCATTTGCTTTATTATTAAAAATGAAATACCTTATGGGTGACATTATCACAAGTTGATAACAACCAAATAATGATAAAGTTGACATAAAGAAATGGATGAGGTATAATTATTCTACTTTGAAAAGCAAGAAGAAACAGATTTCATTAAAATATATTGAAATAAAATAATAAGAAAGAGTGTAATAAATGAAAAAATGTAAAGTTGCATTTTTAACTTTAGGATGTAAAGTTAACCAATACGAAACAAATCGGAATGATTCAAAATTTTAAAAATAATGGATATGAAATTGTGGATTTTGAAGAGATTTCAGATATTTATGTTGTAAATACTTGTACAGTAACCAATATGTCTGATAGGAAATCAAGGCAAGTGCTAAGACAAGCGAAAAAGAAAAATCCTGATGCTATAGTTGTTGCATGTGGGTGTTATGTACAAGTTGCCCAAAAAGAAATAGAAGAAATTAATGAAATAGATTTAGTATTAGGAACAAATGAGAAAAGTAAAATAGTTGATTTTGTAGAAGAATTTATAAGTTCAAAAAATAAAGAAAAAGATTATTTTATAGAAATTGATAATGTTATGCAAAATAAAGAATTTTGTGATTTTGGAAGTGTAACATATACAGAAAAAACTAGAGCTGTAATAAAAGTACAAGATGGGTGTGATAGATTTTGTTCATATTGCATAATTCCTTATGCTAGAGGAAGAGTAAGAAGTAGAAAACCTGAAAGTGTTATAAAAGAAGTAAATGAAATTGCAAAAAATGGAATAAAAGAGGTTGTAATAACAGGTATTCACGTAGCATCTTATGGAAAAGACTTTAAAGAAGAATATAGATTAATAGATTTATTGGAAGAAATAAATAGAATTGAAGGAATTGAAAGAATAAGATTACGGATCAATAGAACCTCTTTTAATTACAGAAGAATTTGTTGAAAGATTAAAGAGAGTGGAAAAAATTTGCCATCATTTTCATTTATCTCTACAAAGTGGATGTACAGAAACTTTAAAAAGAATGAACAGAAGATATACAATTGAAGAATTTGAAGAAATTGTAAATAGACTAAGAAAAAATTATAGTGATGTGATTTTAACTACAGATATAATAGTCGGATTTCCAGGAGAAACAGATGATGAATTTAATAAAAGCTATGAGTTTTTAGAAAAAATAAAATTTTATAAAATGCATGTATTTAAATATTCTCCTCGAAAAGGAACAAAAGCAGAAATTATGAAAAATCAAATTTCTGGTGACATTAAAGAAATAAGAAGTAAGAAATTACTAGAATTATCTGATAAAAATGAAAGTGATTATTTAAATAATTATATTGGAAAAAAAATTGAAGTTTTATTTGAGGAAAAGGAAGAGGAATATTTTAAAGGGCATACTTCAAACTATATAATGGTGAAATATAAGTCACAAGAATTGTTAGAAAATAAAATTAAAACTGTAACAATAACTGGAAGAAAAGAATTATTTCTAATTGCAGAATAATTGTGGGAATTTTTTATGTAAAGAAAAATGCTGAAAAAGTGAGAATATTAAAACATTAAGAAAATGTAACAAATTGGTAATTAAAACTTAATATAAATTTAATTCAAAAAATATTGATAAAAAACTTGTTATATAGTATAAAATATATAAGTACAAAAGCTATTAAGGAAGGAAATATTAATAATGAAAGAATATAAATTAGTAGAAACTCAAGAAGCAGGAAATTTACCAGCAGTTGTTAACACATGGGGAAAGATAAAAAGTCTTTTATTTAGAGAAATAGATTGGAATAAGCCAATTGTTTTGGAATTAACAGAAAAAGAAGAAAAAGTTTTAACAGAAGTTCATGACTTTTTATTCCAAGAAGTAAAATTTCCAGAATTACATGATTTCTTTTTTAAAGAAATTAATATTTTTAACTGGTTTAAAAAGAAAGATAATAACAATAATTAAAAAGGTGGCAAGTCTCATTTAGTATGTGCTAAATGAGACTTTTTTTGTAAAAATTAAAATCGGCGGCACGAAATTAAAAATTTCGACGACGATTTTTTTCTTAAAATAGGAAATATTGTAAATTAATATTATAAATTAATATTGTAAAAATAACATATTATTTGTAAAATAAATATATATATAAATTTTTCGGAGGTTTTTTATGAGTAGAAAAAAACTATTTAAAAGTATTTTCTTTATTGGAATTGCAGTTGTATTGATTTTTTCTGTTTATAATATTTCTGCTTTTTTTACAAAAGGAAAACAAGCTATTTCAGTAAAAACAGGACACACATATTATAGCGGTTCAGATATTAGTGCTACAGTTAGTGTGAAAAAAACAAAGAATGATAAACTGATTGATGCAAAAATTATTGCTGAACTTTATGATGGCGAAGCAAACAAAGTAAAAAATGTGAAAGTTGAGTCTGATTTAGAAAAAGGTAAGAGTGTAGATCTTTCTTTAAGTATCCCAAAGGATTTGGAAACTGGAAATTATACTTTGAAAATTACTTCTAAATCAGGAGTGTTAAAAGATAGTGCAAAAATTCCAGTAAATATAATTAAAGATATAAAATCAAATGTTGTAATTTCTTTAGATAAAGGAATTTATAAACCAGGAGATGAAGTTAATTTCAGAGCATTAATATTATCAAAAAAAGAAAATACACCTGTAGAGAATGAAGTATCAATTTGTATTTACGATGGAAATGAAAATAAAGTATATTCAAATAAAACAAAAACCTCTGAATACGGAATTGTATCGGGAAAATTTAAATTAGCAAATGAAGTTAATAGTGGTACATATAGAATTTCAATAGTTACAGAGAGTCAAGAAGTTAGCAAAAACTTTACTGTTAATCCATATATAACGCCAAAATTTGAAGCTGCTATAAGCACAGATAAAGAGACATATTTGACAGGAGAAACGGCACAAATAACTGTATCTGGAAAATATTTTTTTGGCGAACCTGTAAAAGGAGCGGAAGTAGAAGGTTTTATTGATGAAAAGAGAGTTGTTGGATTTACAGATGAATCAGGAAATTTTGTAACAACATATAAAATTGAAAAAGCCAAAAAAATTAATTTGAAATTTAGTGTGACAGATACATCAAACTATATGATTGAAACAAATAAAACAATAACAGCAGGAAATGATTTGTTTGAAATTGAATTTATACCAGAATATAGTTTTATAGCAGAAGGAGTGGATAACGAAATTTACGTTATTACCAAAAATGTAGATGGAACTCCAATAAAAACTTATTCTACAGTTAATATAGAAGGTGTTTCTAAACAAGTAATTTCAGATGAAAATGGAATTGGAAAAGTTATATTAACAAAAAACGAGATAAATGAATTAAAAGGAAATAGTAAAGGTAAACCTGAATTTAGAATTGTATCAGAAGATATGAAAGGTAACAAAATTGAAAAAAATATAATACTTGATATTAATTCTAAATATGGAACTTTAATAAAAACAGACAAAGTAAAATATGAAGCAGAAGATGATATAGAAATTAGTATTAATTCAAAAAATGATGTGAATACAAATAATATTTATATACTTAAAAATAATGAATTAATAAAAACAGTTTCAACCCAAGAAGAGTCAGTAATTATTAATTTAGAAAATGTAACTGGATTGGTAGACATTGTAATTCCAAACAATCCTAAAGACTATTCTTCATATGGATTTGTTAGTAGAATGAATTATTCGAATTCTTCTAATTATGCAAGAAGAACAATTTTTATAAAACCAAATGAAAAATTAAATATAGATATAAAAACAAGCAAGGAAGAATACAAACCAGGAGAAGATTTAAAAGTTAATTTTACTACTACGAATGAAAAAAATGAAACAGTAGATTCTGCATTACTTGTGAGCATATTAGATGAAGCGATTTTGAGTCTAGCAGAAAATGATTTATCGATAGATAATATAAAACTTGCTTTAGAAGATATTGTATTAGATGATGGAATGACAGCAGCTGATGTATATGCAATGATTTTAAATGATTCTTCAAATACTACATTACAATCATTGCTATTGAAACAACCAATGACAAATCCAAATATAATAAATCAAAATTATATTGATTCAAGTGCAGATGAAAATTTAGCAATTGGATTGTTATTATTAGGATTGGCAATAATAATTGTTTCAATATATTTATTAACTAAATATGAAAAAGCAAGAGATGTTGCTATGAAAATTATTGTTCCATCAATAAATGTTATAGCTGTATTTGTAATTTTATTAATGTATTTATCTGAATTTATATCTGACTATATAGATATTCCAGATTTTGTAATACTTTTAATTGAATTAGTGCTTGCAATAATTATATATGTTTTGTATTTATATAAAGAAGAAAAACTAATATTTAAAATGATAAAAGAATTTGCTGTATATCCAGCGATAATTGTTTTTTTATTAAATATTTTTGTAGAGATATTGTATGGAATGACTAGCTTAAGATATTCTCAAGCTTCATCAATTGTAATGGTTATAGGTATTTTGGGATATTTTATTTTATTTACAATATTCCATGTTTTAAACAGAAGAAAAGAACTTGAAAGAAATGTCAAAAGAGTTTATAGATTTTTAAGAGACTTAATAAGAACAGCTATTTTCTGGTTAGCAATTTGTATATTAACACCAATGTTTGAACAATTTTCTTTAATAATTGTAATAGTTGTTTATGTATTATATAGAAAATTGATTCTAAAAGAAACAAGTACAAAAATGCAAGATGGAAAAATTATAATAAATTTAAATGCTTCAGAGATTGCTGGCATGATTATAGGTGTTGTAATGGTATTAATAGTATTATTACTTTTAGTATCATATATGACAATGTATGATTCTCAAAGACTTGTAACAGATTCGATGACAAATTCTACTTTGCAACCAATAATTCAAGAATCAACTACTAAAGGTGATTCTAGTACAATCCTTTCTGAAATGGGAATAACAAATGATGCTTCAGATACTAATGGAAGTTCTATTGATTTTGATTTTTCTTTAAAAAATGATAATACTGAAAATGATATGCATATAAGTAATATGGAAAATTTAAAAGAAAATGATAAAATAGAAAAAGATATTCAAAATCAAGAAAATGTAAGAAATGTATTTTTAGAAAGTTTAGCGTTTATACCTGAATTGATTACTAAAGAAGGAAATGCTGAAGTTGATTTGAAAATTAGTGATAATATAACAACTTGGAATATACAAACTATCGGAAATACCAAAAACGGTAATGTTGGATTTTCTACTAATTCATTTAAAGTTTTTAAAGAATTTTTTGTAGATTTTTCACTTCCGACAAATTCAGTGGTAACTGATAGAGTGAGCATTCCAGTTACATTATATAATTATACAGAAAATGACCTTACAATTAATCTAAATGTAAAAGAAAATGATTGGTCAAAAATTGGAGATTATGAAAAAATAATTACTATACCTGCGAAACAAACCAATATGATATATGTTCCTTTGGATATTACAAAAGCTGGAAGCAATACACTTAGAATTGAAACTTCAAGTGGAACTATTTCAGATATCGTAGAAAAGACAATGCTTGTAAAACCAAATGGCTTAGAAATAAACAAAATGGTTTCTAGTGGAATAATTGAAAATAGTTATTCACAAGATTTGATTTTTAATGAAGATGCTATAGAAGGAACTAAAAATATAAAAATAAGATTGTATGCAAGTCCAATAGCTCAAGCAATTGAAAACATTGAAGGAATGTTAGAAATGCCAACTGGATGCTTTGAACAAACATCATCATCTTTGTATCCGGATATTTTAGTTTTAAGATATTTGAGAGAGAATAATTTAAATAATGCAGAACTTGAGAATAAAGCTTTAGAATATATTTCAGCAGGATATCAAAAAATATTAACATATGAAGTTCCTGGCACACCAGGTGGATATTCATTATATGGTGATTCACCAGCTGAACCAGTATTAACTGCATTTGGTTTAATGGAAATATCTGAATTATCAAAGGTATATGAAGTAGATGAAAATGTTATAAAAGAAATGACTGAATATTTATTTAGTGTTCAAAAGAGTAATGGAACATTTGATTATTCTTCAACATATATTGGTGGTTCTGCTTCAACTGATAAATTGGCAATGAATGCTTATATTATTTGGGCGTTATCAGAAGTTGCGCCAAAAGATTCTAGACTTGAAAAATCAATTGAATATTTGAGTAAAGAAATGAAAAATGCATCTGATAGTTATACTTTAGCGCTAATGGCTAATATATTTGTGAATACAGAAAAAAGAGCATTAGCAAATGAAGTTATGGATGAATTGAAAGCAAAGATAAAAACTACTCAAGATGGTGCTTTTGTTGAATCCTCAATAAGTGATTACTATGGTACAAGAGGAAAATATCAAAATATACAAACAACAGCACTTACTTCAATGGCTTTAACTAAATTGAATTCGAATCAAAAAACAAATTCTGAAATTATAAAATATCTTCAAAGTGTGAAGGATTATAGAGGAACTTGGGGAACAACTCAAAGTACAATATTAGCATTGAAAGCTATAACAGATTATATATCTAATTCTGATATAAAAGAACAAACAATCGTGGTTTCTTTAAATGGAGAAGAAAAGAAGATTGAAATTGGAGAAGAGGCGTTAGGGGTATACGAATTGGATTTTGAGAATGTTGAAAAAGAAAATAATTTTTCAATTGAAATGAAAAAAGGAAAAATTACGTATGAGGTAATAAAAAATTATTATCAAACCTATGATAAAATAGATAATAAGCAAACAATAGTTATTTCGCAAGATATTACAAATAAAGCTAAAGTTAATGATGTAATTACTCAAAATATAACAATAAAAAATAAATCTGATTATATTGAAAATGGCTTAGTAGAAATAAATATTCCACAAGGTTGTAGTGTAATTGAAGAATCTTTATTAGCATTAAAATATAATGGAATAATTGAAAAATATGAATATAATTATGGGAAAATAAATATATATTTAAGAGAAGTTAGTAAAGAAGAACAAATAGATATAAAGATTGAATATAGAGCTTTATATCCTGAAAATATTACAGGTGCAGCAATGAGAGTATTTGACTATTACAATCCTGATATAGAAGGAATTTGTAGCCCAGTAAATATATTTGTTGATTAGTAAAAATAATAAACTGCAAATTGATATAATAAAATATTAATTTGCAGTTTTTATATATTTAAACAGATTAATACAATAATACAATAATAAATAATAAGATAGAAATTTATTTGGTAATATAAAATAATGCTATAATTGATTTTTGGTGGGGGACAAAATTGTAAAAAGTACTTGAAAAGTTCGATAAAATATTATAGAATATCTTTGGTCAAAAGTGACCAAAATATAAACAGATACTAAAAAGACATTAAAGTATCAGAAGTGGAGGAATTTATATTATGTCAGTAAAAGTAGCTATAAATGGTTTTGGACGTATTGGACGTCTTGCGTTTAGACAAATGTTTGGAGCAGAAGGGTATGAAATCGTTGCAATTAACGATTTAACAAGCCCAGATATGTTAGCTCACCTTTTAAAATATGACTCTGCACAAAAAAGATATGACAAAGCAGATACAGTAGTAGCTGGGGAAGACTCTATTACAGTAGATGGAAAAACAATCAAAATTTATGCAGAAAAAGATGCAGCTAATTTACCTTGGGGAGAAATCGGAGTTGACGTTGTTTTAGAATGTACAGGTTTCTATACATCAAAAGAAAAAGCATCAGCTCATATTACAGCAGGAGCTAAAAAAGTTGTTATATCTGCACCAGCAGGAAAAGACTTACCAACAATCGTTTATGGAGTAAACGAAGGAACATTAACAGCAGAGGATAATATTATTTCTGCAGCATCTTGTACAACAAACTGTTTAGCACCTATGGCTAAAGCATTAAATGATTATGCACCAATCCAATCAGGAATTATGACAACAGTTCACGCTTATACAGGAGATCAAATGGTACTTGATGGACCACATAGAAAAGGAGATTTAAGAAGAGCTAGAGCAGCAGCTGTAAATATCGTTCCTAACTCAACAGGAGCAGCTAAAGCAATTGGATTAGTTATTCCAGAATTAAATGGAAAATTAATCGGATCTGCACAAAGAGTTCCAGTTCCAACAGGATCTTCAACAATATTAATTGCTACAGTAAGATCAAATGAAGAAGTTACAGTTGATTCAATCAACGCAGCTATGAAAGCAGCTTCAAATGCATCTTATGGATATACAGAAGAACCATTAGTTTCTTCAGATATTATCGGAATTACACACGGTTCTTTATTTGATGCAACACAAACAATGGTTGCTAAAGTAGAAGAAGGATTATACCAAGTACAAGTTGTATCATGGTATGACAATGAAAATTCTTACACAAGCCAAATGGTAAGAACAATTAAATATTTTGCTGAATTAGGATAATTAAATTGGCATAAAATTTTAATTTTGTGCCTATTAGATTATATAAATTTAATAGCAATAAAGAGCTAGTGGTGGAGGGCGGACCTTTATTGCTAGCTCATTTTTGTTTATTTAGTATGAAATGTATAAAAATTGTACTAAATAAAATATAAATTAGTTAGTATGAAGATAAAATATATTTATAAAACTTCAAATATAAGAAAGGAAAATAAAAATGAATAAGAAAACAGTAAGAGATATTGATTTAAAAGGAAAAAAAGTATTAGTTAGATGTGATTTTAATGTACCTTATAATGAAGAAAGAGTTATCACAGATAACAGAAGAATTGTAGCTGCTTTACCTACAATTAAATATTTATTAGAAAATAATTGTAAAGTAATTTTATGTTCTCACTTAGGAAGACCAAAAGGACAAGTAAAACCAGAATTTTCTCTAGATATAGTAGCTGCAGAGCTTTCTAAATTATTAGGATTAGAAGTTAAATTAGCTAAAGATGTTGTTGGAGAAGATGCAAAAAATCTAGCAGCTAACTTAAACGAAGGAGAAGTTATGCTTCTTGAAAATGTAAGATATGAAGCTGGAGAAGAAAAAAATGATGAAGAATTATCAAAAGCATTTGCTTCCTTAGTAGAAGTATTTGTAAATGACGCTTTCGGAACAGCTCACAGAGCACATAGCTCAACAACAGGTGTTGCAAGCTTTTTACCAGCAGTTTCTGGATTCTTAATTGAAAAAGAATTAAACTTTTTAGGAACAGCTTTAGAAAATCCTGAAAGACCATTTATGGCTATTTTAGGTGGTAAAAAAGTTTCTGATAAAATTGGTGTTATTGAAGCTTTAATTGAAAAAGTTGATGTTTTAATGATTGGTGGAGCTATGGCTTACACATTCTTTAAATCAATGGGATATAATGTTGGAAATTCAATTTGCGAATTAGATAAATTAGATTTAGCTCAAGAATTAATGGAAAAAGCTAAAGCTAAAGGTGTTAAATTAATGTTACCAGTTGATACAAAAGTTGGTAAAGAATTTGATGCAAACACAGAAAGCAAAACAGTTAAATATACAGAAATTCCTGATGGATGGGAAGGATTTGACATTGGTCAATAAACAATCGAATTATATGCAAATGAATTAAAAAATGCTAAAACAGTTATCTGGAATGGACCTGTTGGATTATTTGAATTTGATCAATTTGCTATTGGAACAAACAGTATAGCAAAAACACTTGCTGATGTTGATGCTGTTAAAATAATTGGTGGTGGAGATTCAGCTGCAGCTGTTGAAAAAGCAGGATTAGCTGAAAAATTTACACACATTTCTACAGGTGGTGGAGCATCTTTAGAATTCTTAGAAGGTAAAAAATTGCCAGGAATTGAAGCTTTACAAAATGTTAATGATTAGTTGATTTACATTTTGAGAATAGTAGACAAATTATAAAATAAATAATATTAAAAAATAAAAGCGGGCAAATAAGCTTACATTATATACTTGTCCGCTTAAATAATAGAAATTATATAAAATATTAGTTTCTATTTATATGAGATTTAAAAATCAAAATCGAGAGGAGATTTTTATGAGAAGAAAAGTTATTGCAGGAAACTGGAAAATGAACATGCTTCCAAATGAAGCAATTGATTATATTCAAGCTTTTGAACCATTAGTTAAAGATGCTGAAGCTGAAGTTATTTTATGTGTTCCATATACAGACTTATTCTATTGTTTAATGAATGCACAAGGAACAAATATTAAAATAGGTGCTCAAAATATGCACTTTGCTGAAACAGGAGCATATACAGGAGAAGTTTCAGGAAAAATGTTAAAATCTATAGGAGTTGAATATGTTATTATAGGTCACTCTGAAAGAAGACAATATTATAACGAAACAGATGAAACAGTAAATAAAAAATTAAAAGCTGCTTTTGAAAATGAATTAAAACCAATCGTATGTGTTGGAGAAAGTTTAGAAGAAAGAGAAGCTGGAAAAACAGAAGAAATAATTACTTCTCAAACAAGACTTGCATTAGATGGATTAACAAATGAACAAGTTAAAGCTACAATTATAGCTTATGAACCAATCTGGGCTATTGGA
Organism: Clostridia bacterium; assembly: GCA_017536685.1. Taxonomy (GTDB): domain Bacteria; phylum Bacillota; class Clostridia; order TANB77; family CAG-508; genus Scatovivens. Next base: position 54,350 of record JAFXGW010000042.1, read on the forward strand.
ACAGGAAAAACAGCAACTTCAGAAGATGCTAATAATTCAATAAAAGCAATAAGAGAAGAAGTAAAAAGAATTTATGGTGAAGAAGTTTCAGAAGAAGTTATTATCCAATATGGCGGAAGTGTAAAATCTTCAAACGCAAAAGAATTATTCTCAACATCAGATATTGATGGTGGATTAGTTGGTGGAGCAAGCTTAAAACCGGATGAATTCAGTAAAATAGTAAATTACAACAAATAATATTGAGCAAAATGAAAGAATATATAGTTTTGTAGAGTAAATTAACTAAACTATATAGTGTTTTATTAAAATATATAATCGAATGCTAAAATTAGATTTATATAACGGTTTATATAGAAAGAGGGACGAAATAATATTATGGGAAAACTAACAATGTTAATGATACTAGATGGATTTGGTGTCAATGAAAAAGAAGAAGGAAATGGAGTAAAACAAGCTAATATTCCACATTTAAATGAAATACTAACCAAAAATCCAAACACAATAATTCACACAAGTGGATTAGAAGTGGGACTTCCAGAAGGACAAATGGGAAACTCAGAAGTAGGTCATACAAATATTGGTGCTGGAAGAATTATATATCAAGATTTAGCTAAAATAACAAAAGCTATAGAAGATGGGAATTTCTTTAGTGTACCAGAATTTGTAAAAGCAATTGAGAATTGTAAAGCTAATAATTCAAAATTACATTTAATGGGATTATTATCTGATGGTGGAGTACATAGTCATAATCGTCATTTATATGGGCTTTTAGAATTAGCTAAAAGAAAAGATTTTGAAGATGTATATGTACATTGCTTTATGGATGGAAGAGATACTCCACCAGCATCAGGAGAAAATTATATAACAGAACTTGAACAAAAAATGCAAGAAAAAGGCGTTGGACAAATAGCAACTCTATCTGGAAGATTTTACGCTATGGATAGAGATAAAAGATGGGAAAGAGTTTCAGAAAGCTATAACGCGATGGTTAATGGAATTGGAGAAAAAGCAACTTCTGCTATTTCTGCAATCGAAGAATCTTATCAAAAAGAAGTTTTTGATGAATTTGTTAAACCGACAGTTATAACAAATAAAGCAGGAGAACCAGTTGCAAAAATTGAGGATGGTGATTCAGTAATATTCTTTAACTTCAGACCAGATAGAGCTAGAGAAATAACAAGAGCAATTGTTGATAAAGAATTTGATGGATTTGAAACAAAAAAATTAAACACATATTTTGTTTGTATGACTCCTTATGATGAAACAATGCCAAATGTTGAAATCGCATATAGAAAAGAAGAAATTAGAAATACATTTGGAGAATATATTTCAAGAAGAGGATTAAAACAATTAAGAATTGCTGAAACAGAAAAATATGCACACGTAACATTCTTCTTTAATGGTGGAGAAGAAAAACAATATGAAGGTGAAGATAGAATTTTAGTTCCATCACCTAAAGTTGAAACTTATGATTTAAAACCTGAGATGAGCGCTTATGAAGTTTGTGATAAAGTTGTTGAAGCAATCAAATCAGAAAAATATGATTCTATTATATTAAACTTTGCTAATCCAGATATGGTTGGACATACTGGAAATACAGATGCAGTAGTTAAAGCTTTAGAAGCTATTGATGAATGTGTTCAAAAAGTAGTAGATGCTGTAAATGAAGTAAATGGTACTTTATTAATAACAGCAGATCATGGAAATTGTGAGCAAATGATTGATTATAAAACTGGAGAACCACAAACAGCACATACAACAAATCCAGTTCCGCTTGCAATAGTCGGATTACCAAGTAACAAAAAAATAAGAGAAGGACGTTTGGCTGACTTGGCACCAACCATGTTAGACATAATGGGATTAGAAAAACCTGATGAAATGACAGGAGAAAGTTTAATTCAAAATTAACTTTTAGGAGAAATTTATGATAAGCTTACCAGAAGAGAAAATTTTGTATTCAGAAATACAAAAAAAGTTGTTTTATATAATTCCTGAAAAATGGGAAAGCATATATTTATATGCTTCTGTAATTGACGTGCATGGACAAAAGCCGGTTGGAGAAATGTATTTTTATTATTTACCAAAAGGTATAATAAAGAAAAAATATGTTAATGGATATGAAATACCATCAATATTTAATATTGATGAAGAACAATATTCAAAATTAATTACAGATATGTATAATCTAATAAAGCTTTTAAGAGAAAGAATGGCTGCTAGAGGAAAAAAGAAAATTTGGAGTAATGTTACTATTACAATTAAAAATTTTCAATTTAAAATAGAATTCGATTATGAAGATTTAAGAAAATCACAGTTTGATTCTTATGAGCGCCATGTAATATGGAGATATAATTATTTAAGTGAAGATTCAGAAGCATTAAGTAGGAAAGATAAGAAAATTTTAGAATATTACAAAAAATATAAGGAAACAGAAATTACTCCTAAAAGAGATATGTATGTGGAAGGAATATATAAGCAACCTGTTAAGAATATTATAGACTTTGAAAAAACATTAACTGTTGATGAAGCTGTTGCACAATCAAAACCAGTTAATGAATTAAAAGGGAAGAAAAGTATTTTTAGATTAAAAAATAAAAGTGATGAAAATAAAGATGATGAAGATAATAAAACTTATAATAATCAAATTTTAAATTGGAAGAAATAAAATAAAAGAGTACTTCAAAAAGTGAAGTGCTCTTTTATTTTGTTTTTTTACAAATAATAATTTGTCGGTGAGTTTATATAAGTTGCTCTCGGTTAATTATATATTTTATGTAATTCGTTTTCTTGCTGGTCGGGTGTTAATTTGAAAATTGGTCGCTCGTAGAAAGCTTTAAAAAGCTTTACTTCGCTAATTTTCAAATTATCAAAGCCTTCGGCGCACCCTCCCATTGCTGCGCGAAAACTTTTACAAAAATATATAAATTAACCTGTGGCAACATTTTGATTAAACAGCTCGACAAATTATTAGTTGTTTGTTCTAAAAATTAAAATTAGGAATATATATTATTAATACAAATAAAAGTGAGGAAAAAATGAATAGTATTTTAAAATATTTTCCAGTTACTATAAAAGAAATTTTAGAAAAAGAAATTACAGAAGTAAATGATTTTGTAGAAGAAATTAGAATAAGAGCTAATAAACCGATTATTATAAAATTTAATAAAAAAGAAAAAATTATAAAATATTTTGTAAGCTCAGAAGAAATATTGAAGACATTACAATTAGTTTGTGAAAACTCAATTTATAGTTACCAACATCAAATTGCTGATGGTTTTGTTACAATCGTTGGAGGACATAGAGTAGGTGTTGCCGGCTCTTGTGTTATAGAAAATGGAAAAGTAATAAATATTAATTATATAAATAGTTTGAATTTTAGAATTGCAAGGCAGATAAAAGGTATAAGCAGAGAAGTATTAAGATATATACTAGATTTGGATCAAAATACAATTTTAAATACTTTAATTGTATCACCACCAGGTGTAGGAAAAACCACTTTATTAAAAGATATTACAAAACAAATTTCAAGTGGAATAAAATTACTTAAATTTAAAGGGTTAAATGTAGGAATTGTTGATGAAAGAGGTGAAATTGCAGCTTTATATAAAGGAGTTGCACAAAATGATATAGGGATAAAAACAGATGTAATGGACAATGTGTCAAAAGCAATTGGAATAAAAATGTTAATAAGGTCCATGACTCCACAAGTAATTATTGCTGATGAAATTGGTAAAGAAGAAGATATTGATGCAATCAATTATGCGCTTTGTAGCGGATGTAAAGGAATTTTTACAGCACATGGAAAAAAAATGAAAGATCTATATTTAAATGAAGTTTTGAAAAAAATGATAGAAGGAAATATTTTTGAACTAATACTTTTCCTTGATTCAAAAGAAAAAGGAAAATTAGAAGAAGTATATTTATTAAACAAAAATAATATGAAATATGAAAAATATGAAATTAATGTTAAAGAAGGAACAAATATATTACACGATTGGATCGAGGAGCGGAAATTAAATGATTTTTATAAAATATTTTAATTTGGGATTGATTTGTTTTATTTGTTTCTATCTTGGAAATATGAAAGCGGGTACTTTTGAAAAAAGAGTTATAGAACTAAATAAGTTTCAAAATGCATTATTAATGTTTAAGAGTAAAATAGAATTTACTTATGAGCCAATTAATAATATTTTTTTAGATATTTCTAAAATAATTTATGAAAATCACAGCAATATTTTTCTTGAAACATTGAAACAAGATAGTGATATATATATAGCTTGGAAAAAGTCAACAGAAGAATTAAAAGACGTAAATACGGAGGATAAAGAAATAATAAAAATGTTTGGCAAATTACTAGGAAAAACTGATATAAAAGGACAAGTAAGTCAAATTGAATTAACAGAAAATTTGATAGAAAGGCAGATTGAAAAAGCAGAAAGTGAAAAAAATAAAAATTTTAAATTATATAAAACAATGGGAATTATTTGTGGTATGGGAATTTGTATAATTTTAATATAGGAGTTTTGTATGAATGTAGATTTATTATTAAAAATTGCTGGTATTGGGATTTTAATCGCAGTGTTACACCAAGTATTGTCGAAAGCTGGTCGTGAAGATCAAGCAATGATGACAAGCTTAGCTGGAATTGTTATAGTACTAACAGTTGTAGTTAAAGAAATAAGTAATTTGTTTGAAACTGTTAGGACGGTGTTTAATTTATAATGGAAATTGTAAAAATTATAGGTATAGGATTTTTAACATTAATTATAACTATAATGCTAAAAGAATATAAAAAAGAATATGCTATTTATAGTGTTTTAATAGGTGGAGCAATAATTCTTTTTTATTCAATGGGAACAATAAAAATAATTATAGATTTTGCAAAAGATTTATCAGCAAATTCAAAATATAATAATGTTTTTATAAGTTTACTTTTAAAAATAACAGGTATTGCAATTCTTGCAGAATATGCAGTGTCTATTTGTAAAGATTCTGGTGAAAATTCTATTGCAAATAAAATTGATTTTGGAACTAAAATAATTGTTATTTCACTATCAATTCCAATTATTTCAAATACGCTAGATGTTTTAACAAACTTATTGCCATAGGAGAATTTTATGAATGAAATTTTAAATTCACAGGTAGATACTTTAAGAATAAAAGATTTTTTGAATTCTGCTCAGAAGTATACTCAAGAAATTTTTCCAAACTTAAATATGACCGAAGTATTTAATTCAAGTATTTCAGGAAATTTGACAAATGATATAATGGATATTAATTTTTTTGAAAAAATATTTTTAGGTGAAATATCTATTGCAATAAGTTTAATGGCAAGTGTTTTAGTTGTTATTATTATACACAGTATATTTAAATCAATTATTGAAAATTTGGGAAATTCTACTGCTAGTCAAATTGTATATATGATTCAATATTTGGTAATAGTAACAATTGTAGCAAATAGTTTCGTTTCAATACTTGAGATAACTCAAAATAGTATTAATGAATTGGTAAATTTTATGAATTTATTAATTCCGATTTTTGTAAGTTTAATGTTGGTAACAGGGAATCTTGCAACAACGACTATTGCTCAACCAATATTAATTTTCATGATTAGTTTTATTGGGAATTTTATTAATAATTTTTTGATTCCGATACTTTTAATTTCAATAACGATTTCAATAATTTCTAATGTATCAGATAAAGTTGAAATTGGTAAAATTTCTAAATTTTTAAAATCAAGTATTGTTTGGATTTTGGGAATTATACTTACAGTTTTTACTTGTACATTATCAATAGAAGGAACTTTAAGTAGTTCGGTAGATGGATTAACCGCCAAAACAGCTAAAGCAGCAGTATCAAATTTTATACCAGTAGTAGGAAAAATCATGGGAGATACAGTTGAAACTGTAATTGGATGTGGAAATATATTAAAAAATTCAATTGGAATAATTGGTGTAATAATTATAATAGGAATTGCAGCGATTCCGGTTATAAGAATATGTTTTTTGATGATTTCGTTTAAAATGACTTCAGCTCTATGTGAAATTGTAGCTGATACAAAAATTGTAAAACTTATAGACAATATTGCTGATGGCTATAAAATACTTTTGGCAATATTAGTATCTATTTCAATAATGTTTGTTATAGGAATTACAATTGTTATAAAACTTACAAATAATTCTATTATGTACAGATGAGGTTTTAGAAATGATATTAGAAATAAAAAAATGGTGTGAAGGTATTATTGTTGCTGTAATTTTATGTATTATAATTGAATGTTTAATTCCTAATGGTAATAATAAAAAATATATAAAAGTAGTAATAGGGATTTATATTATGTATGTCATTTTAAATCCAATTTTAAATTTATTTGAATATGAAATTGATTTACAAAATATATTTAAAACAGAAAACAATTTTGAAGAGGTTTCAAATAATTTAGACAATCAAATTAAAGATGTATATATTTTGGGAATAGAAGAGAATATAAAAAGTGAAATAACAAATTTAGGATATGAAGTTAGTAATATAAAGATTTTTGTAGACATAAGTTATCAAAATATAGAAAAAATAGAACTACAAATAAAAAATAAAAAAAATACAAATACTATATTAGTAGAACCAATAGAGATTAATGATAAAAAAATTAATGATGCAGATTATGCACAGATAAAAAAATTTATTAGTGAAAATTATTTTGTAAAAGAAGAAAATATTTTATTTAAATAAAATATTTTTTCATTAGGAGGCACAATGCTTGATAAAATTAAAAATATATTTACAAATAAAGAAAAAAGAATAGAAAATTTGATATCTCTTTTGATTATTTTAATTATTACTTTAGTTGTAATAAATAAAATTTTAGAAGAAGATGAAAAAGAATCTAATGATTATAAAAATGAAATTGGAGTTGAACTTGCCGTTCAAGAATCTGATAATATTAGTACAGATTTAGAAAAAAGGCTGGAAAATATTTTAGAGAAAATTTCTGGTGTAGGAAAAGTTTCTGTTTTACTTACATATAAAGAGAGCGGTAGTTTGGTTCCAATATATAATGTAAATTCAAGTATTAGTACAGTAGAAGAAAAAGATACTTCTGGTGGAAGTAGAATAACTGAAACAGAAAATTTACAAAAAGATGTTGTTACAGGAGCCAATACGGAGATTATAACAGAAAAAAATATTATGCCAATTGTTGAAGGTGCGATAATAGCTGCTCAAGGTGCTGAAAATGTAAATGTTAAAAGTAATATAATTGCTGCAGTAGAAGCCGTTACAGGAATTGCAACACATAAAATTCAAGTGTTTGAAATGGAGGATGATGAATTTTGAAATTAAGCAAAGAAAATATAAAACAGATTTCATTAAGTGTAATTGCGATACTATTAATTGGTATTGGATACTTTAATTATAGTTTTGATTTAAATAAAGAAGTAATTGAAGTTGCACGGGAGAGATTCAAATGAAATTAACTTAGGTGATGTAGAATTGGTAAACAGCGAACCGATAGAGGTAGAAGAAGTTGAAAGTGGAAATATTGTACCAAATGAAGGGCTAATAGAAAATACAATCGTATTAGAAGAGAGAAAAGAAAATACTAACTTAATAGAAGATAGCTTTAATGATAAACATGATTATTTTGAAGAGACTAGAATTGAGAGAGAAAGAATGTATTCAGAAATGCTAGAAACTTATGAAAAGTTAATGAAAAATGTAGATATACCAAATGATCAAAAAGCAATAGCAGTACAAGAAATATCTAATATTACAAATATAAAAAATGGAATTATGATTTCTGAAAACTTAATAAAAAATAAAGGATTCGAAGATGCTATAATTTTAGTAAATAATAATACAGCTAGTGTTGTAGTAAAATCATATACATTGAGCCAAGAACAAATTTCTAAAATTCAAAATATAATTCAAAGAGAATTACCGATTGAAGCAAAAAATATAAATATAAGTAATAAATTTTAATAGCTTTTTCAAATATTACTAGAATATTTTTTCTTATATGATTAATAATAAACTATATGAATTATTTCATATAGTTTTTTTATATTGTGAAGAAACATAATATAAATATTTAATATTCTTTTACGAAAATTTTGCATACAATTTCGCAAAAATTTTAAAAGTTAAATAAAATTATTAGAAAGGAATAAAAAATATGTTAAAGAAATCTTTAATTTGTATTTTAGCTATGATAATCCTTTCATTATGTTGTACAATTTGTTTTGCAGCAGAAGATGGAAACAACATTAATCTAGGAAATGAAATAATGAGATCAATTGACAAGACTGAAAATAGTATGAAAAATGTTGTGTCTGGAAATGTTATTGATGATGCAGGTAATATGCTAAGAGATGGAATGAATACAGTTGGGAATGGTGTTAGAAATACAGGAAATACAGTTGGTGGTGCAATTGATGATATGAACAACGATGATATGAATAATAATAATGACAACAGAGATAATAATAATTCTGGTATGACAGGAATGAATAATGGGGATTATAATGCAGCAAGAACATCAGCAGATCAAACTTTGAATGGTGGTATAAACACAATGACTGCAACAACATGGATGTGGATTATTTTAATAGTTGCAGCTGTTACTATTTTGGCTGCTGTTTGGTATTATGCAACTCAAGGTAATAAATAAGAATAATATAAAATATTTATTAGACTCGAATAAAAAAATAAAACTACTTTTTGAAATATATTCAAGAAGTAGTTTTTTATTTATAAGTTTTATATGTTATTACAAGTATAGAATTTTAAAGATGTTTATAAACAATAAAAATTAATTTTCTATTTTTTTAATCTTATTAAGATTGCAATTGCAAATAAAATTAGTAGTACTCCTATAGAAATTAAAATAATAGATAATATATTATTTAATTGTAAGTTAGCTTGTTCATAACTATTTATAGTAGATACCTTTGTAACTGAAGAGGTAGACAATGTATCTAAAGATGAAGTTGCTTGGCTATTATCTGAATTTGCAGACTCTTGATCTATTGATTGTTCTGGAGTTGTAGTTGCATGAACTTTTTGGATAAATATAAAATTAAAATTTGACACAAGTAATAATACAAATAATATAATTAAAATTATTTTTGATGCTTTAGACATATTATTCCTCCTAAACTTACATTAATTATATGATATACAAAAATAAAAAAAAAGTCTATAGGATTTAAAAAAATACTATTTTTTTTGAAAAGATGAACCAAAATTCTTGAAATGAAGTCTAATAGATAAAAGAAAAAGCTATGTTTTTGCATAAATTAACATAATATGGTATAATATAATATGGGAGATAAGTATTATGGGGAAAAAGAGAAAATTATTTTGTGAGTATGGTCCATTATGTTATAAAATATCTTTATTTAAAGAAGCATTAAAAAAAGATTTTAAAGATTTTAAAGCTGGTAAAAAATTTGCAAAAAAAATGAATAAAGAAAACTTTGAATACATATGGAAAGGCGATGCAAAGATTTTACTTAGAAAATTACATGGTGTAGATATGCAACTTCAAAAAAATAAGGTGACAAATCTAAAAATTGCCAGTAAAAAAATAGATGGTTTAATTGTAAATCCTGGTGAAGAATTTTCATTTTGGAATTTAGTTGGAAATGCAACAAAAAGGAAAGGATATTTAGAAGGACTAACTATAAGTAATAGTCAAATGAAAAAAGGGGTTGGTGGTGGATTATGCCAATTAGCAAACATGATACATTGGCTTGTATTACATACACCATTGGAAGTTACTGAGTTACATCATCATTCAGACGCTCTTTTTCCAGATGAAAAAAGAAGAGTTCCATTCGGAACGGGAACGTCTATTAGTTATAAAGCGTTAGACTATAGATTTAAAAATGTAACAGATAATCCAATTCAAATTAGAATATGGTTGGATGAAACAATGTTATATGGAGAAATAAGAAGTGTAAAACCACTTTGTGAAAAATATAAAATTGTGGAAGAAGACAACCATTATGCTAAAGATGAAGAAGGAGTTTTTTATAGAAATAGTAAAGTTTATAAGATTATAAAAGACAAAGAGAGTGATAAAGAAATAAAAAAAGAATTAATTTTAGATAATCATTCAAAAGTTATGTATGATTATGATTTAATACCAAAAGATGAAATTAGGATGGGATAATATGATTTTAGATGATATTTTATATATTTTAAAAAATAAAAGTCAAAATAAAGCTTACACTATAAATAAAAACTCGTATACATATTCTGAATTTTATAAGATGGTGTGTAATATATATAATTATTTATTGGAAAATTATACTAATGCTAAAAATATAGTTGTTTTTGGGCATAAAGAAATTTATATGAAAGCGACATTTTTAGCGTGTTCATTCGCGGGAAAAACTTATATACCGTTGGATAATGCTATGCCAAGTGAAAGAATAAATTTGATTTTAAACGCAATAAAACCAGATTTGGTTGTAGGAAATATAGATAATAATTATCCAACAATTGAAGTGAATAGACTTGAAAAAATAATGAGCAATATTCTGGTAAAGGAAATAGATAAAATTTATTTAAAAGAAGATGATATTTATTATATTATTTTTACTTCTGGAAGCACGGGTATTCCAAAAGGAGTCAAAGTTACTTATAGTAATTTGAATTCCTGTATTAATTGGCTAAAAAATATAACTAATGTAGAAAAAACAGTTATTTTAAATCAAGCGAATTTTTCTTTTGATTTATCTGTTGCAGATTTATATTTAAGTTTAGTTACTGAAAGTGAACAATTTATAATTGAATCTAATAAATTAGATTATAAAAAAATGTTTGAAGAATTGAAAGATAGTAAAGCTGAATTAGCAATAATGACTCCATCATTTGCGGAATTACTTTTAATTGACAAAAAATTTGATAAAAATTTAATGAATGATTTAAAACAAATAATATTTTGTGGAGAAAAGCTTATTAATTCAACTGTTAAAGAATTATTTTGTAGATTTCCGGGGTTGAAAATAATAAATTGTTATGGACCTACAGAGTGTACTTTTGCAGTTACAAGTGTAGATATTGTAGATTCGGATTTTAACAATGACATTCCTGTGGGAATTTCAAAACCAGGCGTTGAAATTGCTATTGTAGATGAGGATCTTAAAAAATTAGAAGAAAATGAAATAGGAGAAATATTGATTATTGGAGATAGTGTTGCTGCAGGATATATTAATGATATAAAAAATAAATCTTTTATTAAATATAATAATACAAATGCATATTTAACAGGAGATTTTGGTTATTTAAAAAATGGAATGCTTTATTATGTGGCAAGGAAAGATTCACAAATAAAATATAAGGGATATAGGATAGATCTATTAGATATAGAAGAAAACTTATATAAATTAGAGATATTTAATAGAGTGGAAATTGTGAGTTTAAAAGATGCAAATGATATGGTAACTAAAATTGTAGCTTTTGTTAAATTGAAAAATAATATAAAAAAAGATATATTTGAAGTAAAAGCGATGTTAAAACAAAAACTTCCGGAATATATGTGCCCGGTTATAAAAATTGTAGAAGAATTTCCGGTAAATAATAATGGAAAATGTGATAAGAAACTATTATTAGAAATGATGAGGGATAAAAATGGAGAATAAAATTATAGAAATAATTGAAAATATTAGTGGATACAATAATTTAAAAAATAATATAGACATTGATTTAATTGAAAATGAAATAATAGATTCGTTGGGGTTCATAGAACTTATTGCAATGTTGGAAGACGAATTTAATGTAGAAATTCAACCTACCCAAGTTTCTTCAGATACTTGGAGGAGTGTTGGAAGTATAACTAAACTTATAATATCGCTTAAAAAATAATTAGTTTTTTCATTGTATTAATAAATGGGAATTAATATATGAAGATGATAATTTTGTATTTATTTCATATAATCAAAATTTTTATTATAAAATAAACATATTTTGAACAAAAGGCCAGTTGCTTTTAAGCAACTGACCTTTTTGAGTGATTAGACTGGTGCTACGTCAACATTCGGAAGATAATGGATAATCTTGCTAGCCATTTCGGCATCATCTAAATGCATCAGGAATACCTTTACATTAGACTCAGCCAAACAGACAAGTCTGTCAATGGCATTGTCGATATTCAAGTGAGCAGCACTTTTATTGATGCAGATATCGACGTAAAGCTCATCACAATGTTCAATGGCAAGCTCAAATGGTGCTAAAGTGTTAGTGTCGCCGGTATAAACGACAGACTTACCATTGATGTTGAAGACGTAGCCAAAGCACTTACCTTCCAGCATAGGAGTATGCGTAGTAGGAATAGTAGCTGTAAGCCACTCTTTCTTAAAATCTACCGCAGTAATGATTGAGTACCAATCAGAAGCACACCCTTCGATGCGTAACAGAGTTTTCAAATCCTCTGTGACGGGTTCGGAAGGAGAAACGATAGTGATGGTTTTCTGATACTTGAAGTACATGTACTGAAGCAAAAGATTGACACCACTTACATGGTCTCCATGTGTGTGCGTGATATGAACATAGATATGTTCGTAGTCTTGCAGCTTAAGCTGCTTCAGCTTTTGGAAAGCTGTTACAGAACAGTCGATTACGACAAGTTCGTTGTTGCCAGTGACAAAGTAAGCAGAAGTATGATTTTCTGCTAAGCCAGTGTCTCTACCCAGGAAAGTTAATTCCATAGATGTCAAGCCCCTTTCTGTGTTGATTTCGTGAATATTGACTCTGTTAGTTGCTTAAATATTTGTTCACTGTTCGTAATTTAGCACATTACGAAAAAATATACGCAACTGACCACGTTATTTTAACATATTTTTAGATATTTTGCAAATAAAAAGATACAAATAATTGTCTAGAAATTATCGGATATATGTAATGAATTAGTATGAGACATGATAAGAGTAGGTTGAAAAACAAAAGGAATTTGAAAAATAGTTATTGAAAAATTATTTTCTATATGTGATAATTTATGTGTTAAGTAAATATTATAAAATATTTAAGAATAAATTGATTATAATATGTACAAAAGTAAATGTTTATAACTTGAAAAAAATAAATAAATTTAAGGAGGAACGAAAGATGGCAGAAAGATTTATTCTAAATGAAACATCTTATTTTGGAAGGGGTTCAAGAACTGAACTTGCTAATGAAATTAAAACAAGAGGATTTAATAAGGTTTTAGTTGTAACAGATCAAACTTTATTAGATTGTGGCGTAGCTGGAAAAGTTATTTCAGTATTAGAAGATGCGGGAATTGCATTTGATGTATATGCAGATATAAAACCAAATCCAACAGTAAAAAATGTACAAGATGGTGTAAATAAATGTAGAGAAGTAGGCGCAGATGTAATAGTTACAGTTGGCGGTGGATCAGCTATGGATACTGCAAAAGGAATTTCAATAATAATGACAAATCCAGATAGATATGACGTTGTATCTTTAAATGGATTATCAAATACAGTAAATAAAGGAATGCCAGTTATAGCATTACCTACAACACATGGAACTGCTGCAGAAGTAACAATAAACTATGTTATTACAGATGAAGAAAGACAAATAAAAATGGTTTGTGTAGATCCTAATGATATACCAGTTTTAGCAATTGTTGACTCAGAATTAATGGAAACATTACCAAAAGGAACAGCAGCAGCTACAGGATTAGATGCGTTAACACATGCTGTAGAAGGATATATTACCAAAGGACATAACTTAATTGCAGATATGTTCCATATGAAAGCTATTGAATTAATATTTGAAAACTTAGCAAAAGCTGTTAACGAAAAAGATCCAGTTGCTATAGAAAATATGTCTAGAGCACAATATATTGCAGGAATGGGATTTTCAAATGTTGGACTTGGAATAGTTCACTCAATGGCACACCAATTAGGAGCTGTTTATGATACACCTCATGGTGTTGCAAATGCAATCTTGCTTCCAACAGTTATGAGATTTAATGGAGTTGTATGCGCAGACAGATTTAGAGAAATACTTTGCAATATTGGAAGACCTGATGCAAAAGATTTAAATGATCAAGATGTTATAAATACATTCGTATGGATGATAGAAGAATTATCAAAATCAGTTGGTGTAACACAAAGAGTTTCTGATGTTGGATGTAAAGAAGAAGATTTAGAAATGCTAGCTAATAAAGCAATGGAAGATCCTTGTAAACCAGGAAATCCAAGAGAAGTAACAAAAGAAGATTTTATAAGATTATATAGAGAAGCTATGTAATGTAAATATTATATTTACAGTTAAATGTATAAACGAAAAGACCTCAAGCTATTATGGCCAAAATAATAGCTCGAGGTCTTTTTTGTTATCCTTCGACGATGAAAATATAGATAGGTCTGTCATGTTTCCACACTATATTGCGCGTGGTACGTTTAACAGATTCGATATTACCGTCAGGGGAAATTTGGATTGTGCTGTTATTACGCCAATATACATAATTGGAAAAGGCTTTCTGATTATGAAGAACTTTCTTGGGAGAAAGTCTAACATATTCGAAAGGTTTAACAATCTTGTAGATAGCATATTGATTATTTTCGATTTGAACAAGAAGATACTGAATGTCGTTGATTTTGGCTTGGTCTTTTACTACATAACCATGCTCGAAATCAATTGTATATCCAATCATATTCTTGCAAGTTCGATTTATTCTCCGTTGGTTAGTTTTCCTCATTTTTGCCTTTTTTTGTGGGCTAAACTTCATTACGGAAAAATACACTCCCTTCAATTGAATTTGCGCGTAACAAATAGTTTTGGCCATACCATTTGACAATATATACCACGATTGGTACAAAGGTATTATAAAACATTTTTGACAATTTGTAAATTATTGCTAATACTATTTAAATAAACAAAAGTAATAAATAAAATTACTAATCATATATAATTATGAGGTGATTTTTTTGTTATATATTAAACTTGAAAATGATATTGGTGAAAGCGATGAAAAATTAAGATGTATGAAAAATTTAATATATAGATTTAAATATAAGTTTGCAAGATTTAAAGAAGAAAAAATAGAAAGCGGAGAATTACTTTTTCTACCTAATTTAGAAAAGTATACCTATGAAAAATTATCTAAATATTTAAATATTAAAGGAACAACTAGAGTTTGTATATCTGATAAATTAATGAAAAATCAGGAATTTATTAACTTTTTAATATATAATAATATTGAAATTTTAAATGGAAGATGGATTTTTAAACATATGGGAGTTGATATTGTAAAATATATATGTAATTCCAAAAAAGAAAAAATAAATTTTCAAGAAGTTTCTATATTATCAAATGATATAGATAGAATATTAAAGCTGATTATTTTTGATTTAGCCAAAGAAGTTAGAATATTGAATTTAATAACTCAAAATGAAAATAAGTTTAAAAAAATAGAAAAAGAACTTTATGATAATTATGGGATAATTTTAAATGTTGTTAATAATTATCAAAAATCTTTATTAAAAAGTGATATTATATTAAATTTTGATTTTGAAGAAGAGGAATTAAATAAGTATAATATAAATTCAAAAGCTTGTATTATAAATTTTGATAAAGAAATAAATATAAAAGAAAAAAGCTTTAAAGGAATAAATACTGATTTTTTTGAATTAAATCTTCCAATGAAATATATAAAAGATAGTGTATATTTAAATGATTTTAATACTACAATTTTTTATGAAAGTTTAATATATCAAAATACTAACCCTGAAAATATAAAGAAAAAAATAAGAACTGATAAAATTAACATAAATTTTTTGAATGGCAAAAATGGAAGAATTCGAAAAAATGAATATTTAAATTTATCAAAAAAAATGGCAAATTAACTTGACAAAACTGAAAATAAACCTTATTATAAGTTAAGTAAAAAAGTAACAATAAAGGAGGCCTTTGAAATGGGAGAAAAAGAATATTTATTAACACAAGAAGGTTATGATAATTTAGAAAAAGAATTAGAAAGATTAAAAACAGTTGAGAGATATGAAATCGCTGAAAGAATAAAAGTTGCTTTAGGATTTGGAGATTTATCAGAAAACTCTGAATATGATGAAGCTAAAAATGCTCAAGCAAACAATGAAATAAAAATAGCTGAATTAGAAGAAAAAATCAAATATGCTAAAATTATAGATGAATCAGAAATTGATACTGAAGTAGTTCAAGTTGGAAACATCGTAAAAGTTTTAGATATGGAATTTGATGAAACAGTAGAATATACAATAGTTGGTTCAACAGAAGTTGATGTTGTTGCAAACAAAATATCAAATGAATCTCCAATTGGAATGGCTTTACTTGGTAAAAAAAGAAATAATATAGTAGAAGTGCAAGCACCTATTGGAATTATCAAATTAAAAATATTATCAATAAAAAAATAATAAATTAAAAATGTATTAGTTTAATAATAAAAGTATAAAAAATAAAGTAGAATACAAAAAATGTGTTCTACTTTATTTTTTTGTTATTACTTTACAATTATATTACAAAAAATAAAAAATATATACATAAGAAAAATTGTTATGATATAATAAATAAAAATTGTTTTTATTTATCTAAAGCAAATTTTGTTAAAAATAAAACTAGAGAAAGGAATAAAAAAGATGAAGAGAACTAGTAAGATAATAATTGCAATAATAATCGTGGCTGTGCTATTATTAGGAATTGGATACGCTGCAATCCAAAACATAACTTTAACTATAGCAGGTACAGCAGCAGCAGATCCAAGTCAATCAAATTTTAAAGTAATGTTCTCAGGAACACCAACAGTATCAGATGATACATATGTAACAGCAGCAGTAACAGATGATACAAATGCAACAATAAATGTTGAGGGGTTAACTAAAAAAGGTGATGTTGTATCAGCAACATATACAGTACAAAATGCAAGTACAGACTTATCAGCAGATTTATCAGTAGCAACAACAAATAACAATACAGAATATTTCACATTAAGTTCAGAACTAGAAAAAACAAGTCTAGTTGCAGGAGAGGCGACAACTTTGACTGTAACAGTAGAATTAACAAAGACACCAATAACAGATAGTGTAAGTGCAACAATAGGAGTACAATTAACAGCAATGCCAGTACAACCAGGAGAAGAAGGAACAAGTGAAGGAATAAATGGAAGTTCACAAACACCTGAAGTAATTAAAACAACATTATCAACATTAACAAATGAGAATATAGGAGATTATATAGACTTAGGTAATAATGTAGTTGGAACGGCAAGAAGCTCAGATGATTGGAGAATTTATTATAAAGATGAAAATACAGTATATGTAGTACTAGCAGATTATTTACCAAATAGTACAAACTATGCAGTAAATGCAGGTTTAGAAACAATGGGTACATATGGAGTTTATTCAAATACAAATAGAGATACATTACTTACTGCACTTACAACAAATTCAAATTGGAATGATTTAGCAAATGGAGTAAGTGGTGCAACAGTAACGGGTGCGGCAACAGCAGAATTGTCGATATACAGTTATTATGCTAAAACAGGAATACTTTTAGATCCAACCAATAATGTAAAATTGGATTCTAACATAGAGGGCTATGATATATATGTTCCGCAGACAAGTGTAGTAGATGATTGTAAGGGGACTTGGATGGCTTCTTCAGAAAATAGTGATGATACGGCTTATATTTATTGTATTTTCTATACAGGTGCTACTTTGTGTGAAGGGTTTGATAATCCATATTTTGCAATTCGACCTGTGATTGCTTTACCTGCTAGTACAGTAGTAATACAAGACGGGGATACTTGGACAATACCAATAGAAGCAACCAATGGAAAAACAACAGCAGGAGTTGAAAGAAATAATGCACCAGAAACAATAAATACAACATTAGCAAGTGTAACAAATGCTAACATAGGAGAATATATTGATTTAGGAAATAACATAGTAGGTGGAAAAAGTACATCAGATGACTGGAGAATTTTATATAAAGATGGAGATACAACATATGCAATATTAGCAGATTATCTACCAAACAGCACAGGAAATGCAACTGCTGCAGGATTAGATATAAGTAAATCAGATACAGAAGATTATGAATATGCAGTATATTCAAAAACAAATAGAGACACATTGCTAGCGGGATTAACTCATAGTACAGTATGGAATGATTTAGCAAATGGGTTAAGTGGTGCAACAGTAACTGGAGCACCAACAGCAGAATTATTAATGCGCAGTTATAATACAAAAAATGGAACAGATGTGGATTATACAACTTATCCAGACTTAGGTGCAAGCTATTTATACGCGGCTCAATTTGATCCAGATAGATATGAAGGGACGTATTGGTTGGCTTCGCCTCGTGGTGACTCTATAAGTCTGTATGGTGTGCACGCTTTCGGTCATGTGCACTACTACAACTATGACCACACTAACAATGGCGTTCGTCCTGTAGTAGCTTTACCTTCAGAATTAACATGTAGCTACACAAATGGAGTATGGGTAGTAGACTAATTTATTTTTAATTAAATATAATAAAAGCGGACAAATTATAAATTTTGTTCGCTTTTTTCTTTTTATAGAATATAAAAAATTGTGTACAATCTTTTATGTTAACATTTTTATTACAAATACCCAAAAAATATATACAATAAAAACTTGTATATGTTATACTGAAATTGAAATTTTGAAAGGTGAAAAAATTGTTTTAATTGTGTTTAAAACAAATTTTATATAAATAAAGGAAAGGAAGAAAAAATATGAAAAAAACCAACAAAATAATATTAGCATCAGCAATAGTTGCAGTGTTATTATTGGGAATTGGATATGCAGCAATTCAAAATATTACTTTAAATATTAATGGTACAGCAGCTGCAGATCCAAGTCAATCAAATTTTAAAGTAATGTTTTCTGGTACACCAACAGTATCAGATGATACATATGTAACAGCAGCAATAACAGATGATACGAATGCTACAATAAATGTAGAAGGCTTAACTAAAAAAGGTGATGTTGTAACTGCAACATACACAGTACAAAATGCAAGCACAGACTTATCAGCAGATTTGGGAGTTTCAACAACAAATAGCAATACAGAATATTTTACTTTAAGTTCAGAAATAGCTCAAACAAGTCTAGTTGCAGGTGAAGCAACAACGTTAACAGTAACAGTAGAGTTAACAAAAACACCAATAACAGAAAGTGTAAGTGCAACAATAGGTGTACAATTAGAAGCAATGCCAATACAACCAGGAGAAGAAGGAACAAGTGAAGGAATAAATGATTTTTCACAAACACCAGACAATAGAAATGAATTTGGATTTTATTTTGAGCAACCATATAGTGTAATGATGGGTGAAGAAAAAGGTACAATAATATTTTATGAGGATACATCATTTGAATTATATGTTGATGGTAAAATACTCCAAAAGTTTCCTGTAGGTTCTACAACATATGATTCTTTCACTATAGATGGGACATCTATAGATATGGGAATTTTAACAGTATCTTCTGATGGAAGACAAATTATTATCCCAACAGATCCAATGGATGATGATATTATATTTGAATTAGATTTGTCTTTTACTAAAGCTACTGTTCCAGAAGGGGCAATATATATTCATATAGATGAAACAACAAATACAGCTGAAATTTATGAATCATTTCCAATAGATTCAAATGATGATTGGTATATTTATGGAGATTATATGTATCACTTTTCATCGGATATAGGCGGCTGGTCAGTAGGTTTATTTGCTGAGCCTTGGGCATCAGGAATTAATGAATTAACAGGAATTCAAATGGAATTTACCGATTATGACCAAACATCTTATGGCCCAATTCTTGAATCTATTAATGGAGCACCTATAGTTGAAATGATAGAAACTTTTATGGGATGCAGTAATCTAGTAACAGCCCCAGAAATTCCAAGTGGTGTAAATAGGATGAGTCATACATTTACTAATTGTACTTCACTTACTGGAGAAATAATAATAAATGCAAATCCAGAATACTATTCAGGATGTTTTGCTGGAGTTGACTTTGAAAAGCAAAATTTAACTCTTGGTGGAAGTTCTACAAAATTAGCTGAAATAGGTGCTACAGGAATAAATTATAAATAAAAAATAAATGAGCAGACAAAAATAAGATTTGTCTGCTTTTTCATATAGTTTTTATAATTAATATAACAATAGATTAAGAAATTTATAAAATGATTTTAAGATAAATGCTATGAAAACTTGGGAATTTATGATATAAAATAAATAATTAATCATGTGAAAAATAGGGGGCCAAATATGAAAAGAATTAGAGTTGCAGGTTTAGTTGAAATGGAAAATGGATATGCTCTTATGCATAGAATGAATGTAAAGAAAAAAGAAAATTCGACCCAACCCTATGGTGAATATTATGTATTTCCTGGTGGTGGAGTTGAAGGAGAAGAATCTTTAGAAGAAGGGGTTAAAAGAGAAGTTTTAGAAGAATTCGGAATAAATGTTGAAGTAAAAGAAAAATTATATTTTAGACAAATTGGTGATGAATTAGATGAATATTTGTTTTTGTGTAAATATATTAGTGGAACTTTAGGAACAGGAACTGGTCCAGAATTTTCAGGTGATCCTAAATATATTGATAGAGGACTTTATATACCAACAATAATTCCAAAAGAAGAAATAAGAAATATAAGATTATTACCTGAAGAATTTAAAGAAAAATTAATTGAAGATTTTAATTTATAAAATTAAGTACAAAAACAAATATTATAACTCACAAATTAATAAAATAATATATGATTTTGTATGATAAAAAATATATAAATGGAGAAAATTATGAAAGTATACATTGTAAGACATGGTCAAACAGCATCTAATTTTGCTGGAGTATATAATTTACTTGAAGAAGATTTAAATGAAAATGGAGTAGAACAAGCAAAAAGATTAAGTGAAAATATTAAGGATTTAGAGTATGAGGTTATATATTGTTCTCCGCTTAAAAGAGCGGTTCATACTGCCAATATAATAAATATACATAATAAAGAAATGCTATTTGATGAAAGATTAGTAGAAAGAAATGCTGGCAAATTGTCAGGAAAGCCATGGAATACTGTAGATAGAGAAATGTATTGGAATTACTATAACCAAGAAAAATATGCTGATGACGAATCTGTAATGGAAGTGTTTAAAAGGGTGCATGAATTTTTAAATGAGTTAAAAAATAAAAAATACAAAAGTGTTTTAGTTGTTGCCCATAGTGGAATTGCTAAAGCTTTTTATGCATATTTTAAAGGAATTCCTAAGGACGGAAAATTTTTAAAATTAGGTTTAAAAAATGGTGAAATAGCAGAGTATGAAATTTGATTTTTTTGTCTAATTATGTGAAAAAAATTAATTAAAATATAAAAAAATTTCCATAAAATTGGTAATTTTTAATTATGTCATCAAGGTAAAAAAGATATTTCGAAAAACTAAAAAATATGTAAAAAAATAGTGAAAAATTAAAATTTTTATGATAGAATACAAAAAGTATAATTGTATACTTTAATTTAGTTAATTAAATATAAAAAGGAGAAGGGGTAATGGTAGCCTATAAAAGAGTTTTATTAAAGTTAAGCGGTGAAGCTTTATCAGGAAAAGAAGGACATGGGATTGATCCAGAAGTAATCGGTTCAATTTGTGACAAAGTAAAAGAAGTTGTAGATATGGGAGTTCAAGTATCAATAGTTGTTGGTGGTGGAAACTTCTGGAGAGGTTTAAAAAATGGTAAAAAAATGAATGATAGAGCTACAGCTGATTATATGGGAATGTTAGCTACAGCTATGAATGGTTTAGCTCTTCAAGATGCTTTAGAATCTAGAGGTATATACACAAGATTACAAACTGCAATAGAAATGAGAGAAATTGCAGAACCATATATAAAAAGAAAAGCTGCAAAACATTTAGAAAGAGGAAGAGTTGTAATATTTGCTTGTGGAACTGGTCATCCATTTTTCTCAACAGATACAGCGGCAGCTTTAAGAGCAGCAGAAACAGAATCAGAAGTAATATTACTTGCAAAAACAATAGATGGGGTTTATTCAGCAGATCCAAAATTAGATCCTACAGCTGTTAAATATGATAAAATTTCATATAAAGATGTTTTAGACCAAGATTTAAAAGTTATGGATTCTACAGCAACAGCACTTTGTAAAGATAATAATATTCCATTATTAGTATTTGCAATAAGTGATCCAGAAAATATAGTGAGAGCTATAAAAGGTGAAGTTGTTGGTACAGTGGTGTCATAATAAAATTAAAACTATAAAATCTAATATATTTTATAAAATATATTGAGATTACAAAAAGTAAGTATATGAAAATTATAAAAATCAATATATAAGATTTTAAGAAAATTATTAAAATTTAAATAGAATGAAAGGAAGTTAAATATTATGAATTTACAAGAATTAGAAGGAAGAATGACAAAATCAATAGATGTATTTAGTCAAAATTTATCAGAGGTTAGAGCAGGAAGAGCTAATCCTGCAATATTAAATAAAATAAGTGTTGAATATTATGGAGTTCCAACTCCAATAAATCAAGTTGCTGGAATTTCTGTTCCAGAAGCTAGAACAATAGTTATTCAACCATGGGATGCTAGTGTATTAAAAGCAATTGAAAAAGCAATATTAGCTTCTGATATTGGGTTAAATCCAAATAATGATGGAAAACTAATTAGATTAAATTTCCCAGAACTAACAGCAGATAGAAGAAAAGAATTAGCTAAAGACATTAGAAAAATGGCTGAAGAAGCTAAAGTTAGCATTCGTTCAATAAGAAGAGATGGAATGGATGAAGTTAAAGATGAACAAAAAAAATCTGAGATAACTGAAGATCAAAAAGCAGATTTTGAAGATAAAATTCAAAAATTAACAGATAAATATGTTGCTGAAATTGATAAAATGTTAGAAAACAAAGAAAAAGAAATAATGACTATATAATGTACAAAAATGAGGAGCAAAAATATGGATGAATTACTTCCAAAACATATTGCCATTATTATGGATGGAAATAGACGTTGGGCAAAGCAAAGAAATTTACCAGTAAAACTTGGACATAAAGAAGGTGCAGAAACTTTAAAAAAAGTTGTTAGGTATGCTAATAAAAGAGGAATTGAATATATTACTGTTTATGCATTTTCTACCGAAAACTGGAAAAGAGAAAAAGATGAAGTAGATAGCTTAATGTCATTACTCGAATATTATTTAGATCAATTTTCTAAAGAGGCTGATTCAGAAAATATTGTTATAAAAGTAATTGGAAGAAGAAATGAATTATCTGAAAAGTTATTAAAGAAAATTGATGAAGTTGTAGCGGGAACAAAAAATAATACAGGTATAGTTTTTACAATTGCACTTAATTATGGTGGTAGAGATGAAATTGTAAATGCTATAAAAAATTTAGTAGAAGACACCCAAAATAATAAAATAGATGTTGATGATATTAACGAAGAATTAATTTCTAATTATTTATATACTAAAAATATGCCAGATCCAGATTTAATGATAAGAACCAGTGGTGAATTAAGAACAAGCAATTTTTTACCTTGGCAATTAGTGTATTCTGAATTTTTATTTTTAGATAAACTATGGCCAGATTTTTCGGAAAAAGATTTAGAAGATGCGATAAAAGTGTTTTCTAAAAGAAATAGAAAATTTGGAGCAAAATAAAAAATAAATGCAAAGGATAGAAATGAAATGAATATAAAAAGAGTTTTAACAGCAGTTATTGGTTTTCCAATAGTTGTTGCGATATTAGTTTTATCTAATAAATACATAATTGATATCTTGCTTTCAATTGTAGGAATTATATCAATACATGAATATATTAAAAGTGCTGCAAATAAAGATATAAAAATAGTAAAGTGGATTAGCTATTTGTCTGTAATTGGAATTGCTTTTATACATTTAATACCTAGATTTTTATATATAAATATATTGGTATTTTGCATTCCAATATTGTTATTAATTTTATTTTTACATGTAATTGTAACAAATATGAGAATTACTTTTAAAGATATTGCCTTTACATTACTTGGAATTGTATATGTATTTTCTTTTCTAGCGTTTTTAGCAGCAATTTTTGGAATAGAAGGGAAAATTTCAGGAAAACTACTAATATGGTATGTATTTTTTGCAGCCTGGGGAACAGATACATTTGCTTATTTAATTGGAATGAAAATTGGAAAAACAAAATTTAGTAAAGTTAGTCCAAATAAATCTATTGAGGGTTGTGTTGCCGGAACAGTAGGAGCTTTAGTTGTTTGCGTATTATATACTTTTGCGTTAAATACAATTGGTGGTTTTGATATATCTTATTTAATTATTGGAATAGCTTCAATTATATTAAGTATAATAGGTCAAATTGGAGATTTTTCAGCTTCAGTTATAAAAAGATTTTTTGAAGTTAAAGATTTTAGTAACATGTTTCCTGGTCATGGAGGGATGTTAGATAGAATAGATAGTGTAATGTTTATTGCACCATTTGCATATATGATGTTTTTAATCTTGTTATAGGAGGCGAATTTTGGCTTTTTTAATCAATGTTTTTAAAGTCGTATTTTTATTAGGTTTTTTAATATTCATACATGAGGGTGGACATTTTTTTGCAGCTAGATTATTTAAGGTAAAAGTTGAAGCTTTTTCTATTGGATTTGGACCTAAAATTTTTACTAAAAAAGGAAAAGAAACTGAATATAGTTTAAGTCTTATCCCTTTTGGTGGATATGTAAAAATGACTGGTGAAAATGAAAAAAGCGATGATGAAGGAGCTTTTTGTAATGCAAAAGTTCTTCATAGAATTATAATTGTTGCAGCAGGTGCAATTGTAAATATTATTTTTGCGATTACAGTGTTCTTTATTTTATCAGTATGTTCAGGGTACAATATATCTACAACAGTTAGCGGAAAAGTGCCACAAGCAGAAATGAATTTATCTCGGAATAGAAATTGGTGACAAAATATTAAAAATAAATGATGAAAAAATTAGACTAAAATCAGATATATCAGATTGCTTAAAAGATTCTGATGGAAGCGAAATAAAAGTACTAGTTGAAAGAAACAATGAAGAAATAGAATTAATGGTTAAACCAACTGAATATTCTGATGGTGTATATATTTTGGGTATTCAAGTTGCATTAATAGACGCAACATTTTCAGAAAAAATTTATTATGCCTTTTGGGAAACAATAAACTTCGTTGAATCAATGTTTGAAAGTATAATAATGTTATTTACTGGAAATGTAAAAATAGAACAAATGACAGGGCCAATTGGAATTTCTGAAATTGTAGTAAAATCAAGTGGAATATATGATTTTGTATATTTACTTTGTTTAATATCATTATCACTTGGTGTAACAAATCTTTTACCAATACCAGCTTTAGATGGTGGAAGAATATTTTTGCTTATAATTGAAGGAATTCGTGGAAAAGCACTAAAAGAAGAAATAGAATTAGGAATTCAATCAGTAGGTTTTTTACTATTAATTTTACTCTCACTTTATGTGTCTTATAAAGATATTTTAAGAATTTTTTAAAAAGGAAGTATAGAAGTATGAAATGTAGTATTTGTGGAGCGAAATTAAAAAAAGAGGGAGATATTTGTATTAATTGTTACAAAGAGTTTCAAGAGGAAGAAGACCTAAAAAAAGACAATGAGGAAAGATTAAAAATAAAGAGAAAATATTCAATTTCTTATGAATTTTTTAAATATATAGAAGTAATTGTAATTTGTATATTATCTATTGTTATTTGCATAAGCTCAGGTGGAATTCTAGAAGCTCTTGGGGTAATTGTAATTTGTGCATTGGTAATGGGATTTTTATTATTTATAGATAAAAGAATTGCAATGGGAACTAAAGCGACATTTTACAACAAAAAAGCTGTTTATAAATTTAAATTAGCATTTATAGATACAACAAAAGTGGTAAAATATACAGATATAAGTGACATAAGATATTTCCAAACAAATAGACAAAAGAAATATGGATATGGAGATTTATGCATATATACAAAAGGAAAAATTCCTGGCTCAGGATTTTTAAATGGATTCCAAATTAAAAATGTGGAAAATGTAGAAGAGGTTTTTGGAAAAATAGGAGAAATTCTAGGAGTACAAGCAGAAGAATAAGAAAAAGAGGAAAATATGCCAAAATATATAAAAGAAGTTTTCAATGATTATGGGATTAATAATAATTTAATAGAAGCAGAAATTGAGAATATAAATTTATATAAAAAAACAAATAAATTACTAATTAAAGTTGCATCTTCAAAAGAAATTACTTTGCAAGATATGGAAAGTTTTGAAAGCTATTTGGTAAATGTTTTTAAGGTAAATAAAGCTTCTATTGATATTAACTATGGGAATTTAACAATAGAGCAAAACATACCTGAAAACTGGAATAATATAATAAAATATATTGGAAAAAAAGAACCGTTTAGCAAAGCTATTTTGACTAATAGCAAACCAGAAATAGTTGGTCAAGACTTGCATGTAAAGTTATCTATGAAAGGTGCTTCTTTTTTAGTTGCGCAAAAATTTGACAAAGGATTAGAACATTTACTTGGAAATTTATATAACAAACAATATACAGTTGACTTTGTTGAAGATGTTTCAGAAGATTTTGAAAAAAAATTGTTAGAAAAGAGAAAACAAGAAGAAAAAGAAGCGTTGATGGAACTTGAAAGACAAGCTCAGATTGAGGTTGAGCAAGCTAAAGAAAGAAAAAAACAAGAAAAAGAAGCTGAAAAAGAAAGAAAACGTGAAGAAGATGAAAAGTTAAAAGAAGAATTAAGAAAACAAAATCCAGAACTTGCAGCAAAAATTGAAGCGCACCAAAATAAAGCTCCAGAAGTCAAAGACGAAGCGTCACCTTTAATTTTAGGTAGAAGCATGATGATAAGAACTGAGCTTATAAAAATAGAAAACATTCCGATGACTGAAGACGCAGATTTAAGAGTTTGTGTTGAAGGTGAAATTTTAGAAGGTTCAATAGATTCAAGAGATATTAAAGATGAAAAAGTTATTTTAATGTTTAATTTTTTTGATGGAACTAGCACAATTGGGTGTAAAGCATTTTTACCAAAAGATAAATTTAAAGAAGTAAAAGGAAGAATATCTTCCGCTAAAGGTTTAAGAATAGAAGGACAAGCAAGGTATAGTCCATATTCAAAAGAAGTTGAAATTATGGCAAATACAATTTTAGAGTCAACTGGCTTCAAAAAAGAAAAAAGAATGGATAACGCTCCAGAAAAAAGAGTAGAGCTTCATATGCATACACAAATGAGTCAAATGGATGCAATTACTCCATGCGCAGATTTAATAAAAAGAGCAATTTCTTGGGGATGGAATTCAATTGCAATTACAGATCATGGTGTTGTTCAAAGCTTTCCTGATGCGCATAAACTTTTAGGAAAAGTTGGGGATGTTATAAAAGTTATATATGGTGTTGAAGCTTATTTCTGTCCAGATAAAGATCCAGCAGTTGTGAACTCTGAAGGACAAGATATAGATACAGAATATTGTGTATTTGACTTAGAAACTACAGGTATATCACATATAACAGAAAAAATTACAGAAATAGGAATTATAAAAATTAAAAATGGTGAAATTATAGATACTTTTGAGACATTTGTAAATCCAGAAAAGCCAATACCACAAGAAGTTGTAGAAGTAACTCATATTACAGATGATATGGTAAAAGATGCAGAAACTATAGATAAAATAATGCCTAAAGTTTTAGAATTCATGAAAGGTTCCGTTTTAGTTGCACATAATGCCGATTTTGATATTGGTTTTATGAAATATAATTGTGAACAATTAGGGTTACCTTTTGAATTTACTCATATAGATACACTTCGTTTAGCTAAAGCAATATTCCCTGAATTTACAAGATATAAATTAGGTTTTATTGCTGATAAACTTGGAATAAAAGTAGAAGTTGCCCATCGTGCTTTAGATGACGTTAAAACTTTAGTACAAGTATTTAATGAAATGATACTAAGAGCTAAAGATAGAGATGCTAAAACAATAGATGATTTTGATAATGTTTTTGAAATGGATTTTAGAAAGCTTCCAGCATATCATATGATAATTTTAGCAAAAGATTATGTTGGTTTAAAAAATCTTTATAAATTAGTATCTTATTCACATTTAGATTATTTCTATAAAAAACCTAGAATTTTAAAATCAATGCTTAACCAATATAGAGAAGGTTTAATTATAGGAAGTGCATGTGAGGCAGGGGAATTATATAGAGCAATTGTGCAAGGAAAATCTGATGAAGATTTAGAAGAAATTGCAAGTTATTATGATTATTTAGAAATTCAACCTTTAGCAAATAATGAATACATGATTCGTGAAGGACAAGTTGAAGGTTGGGATACTTTAAAGAACTTTAATAAAAAGATAGTTGAACTTGGAGAAAAAATGAACAAACCTGTAGTTGCTACCTGCGATGTTCATTTTATGGATCCTCAAGATGAAGTATATAGAAGATTACTTCAAGCTGCTCAAAAATATGATGATGCAGATAACCAAGCACCTTTATATTTAAGAACAACAGAAGAAATGCTAGAAGAATTTAGTTATTTAGGTGAAGAAAAAGCTTATGAAGTTGTAGTTACAAATACAAATAAAGTTGCTGATATGTGTGAAAGAATAAGACCAATTTCACCAGAAAAATGTCCTCCTCATATTCCAGGATGTGAGGAAGATATTAAAAGAATTACTTTTGAAAAAGCACATGAATTATATGGAGATCCGCTTCCAGAAATAATTCAAACAAGACTTGATAAAGAATTAAATTCTATAATAAATAACGGATATTCCGTAATGTATATTATAGCTCAAAAATTAGTTTGGAAATCAAATGAAGATGGTTACATAGTAGGGTCTAGAGGTTCAGTTGGTTCTTCACTTGTTGCATTTATGACGGGTATAACAGAAGTAAATTCTCTTCAACCACATTATAGGTGTCCGAAATGTAAATATTCAGATTTTACTGATTATGGAATTGGAAATGGATTTGATCTTCCAGATAAAGATTGTCCGGTTTGTGGTGCAAAACTCGCAAAAGATGGAATGGATATTCCTTTTGAAACCTTTCTTGGATTTAATGGAGATAAAGAGCCTGATATTGACTTAAATTTCTCTGGAGAATATCAAGCTAAAGCTCACAAATATACAGAAGTTATATTTGGAAAAGGAACAACGTTCAAAGCTGGAACAGTAGGTACTGTTGCTGATAAAACAGCTTTTGGATATGCTAAAAATTATTTTGAAGAAAGAAATATAATAAAACCAAATGCAGAAGTTGCAAGAGTATCAGCTGGTTGTGTTGGAGTTAAAAGAACAACTGGACAGCACCCAGGTGGAATTATAGTTGTACCAAAGGGAAGAGAAATTTTTGAATTTACTCCTGTACAACACCCTGCAGATGATGCTGGTTCAGATATAGTAACAACTCACTTTGATTATCACTCAATAGATGCAAACCTTTTAAAACTTGATATTCTGGGTCATGACGATCCGACTGTTATACGTATGCTTCAAGATTTAAGTGGAATTGCACCAACAGACATTCCTTTGGATGATAAAGAAACAATGTCAATATTCAATTCAACTGATGCTCTTGGAGTTACACCAGAACAAATTGGTTCAGAAGTAGGAACTTATGGAATACCAGAATATGGTACAAAATTTGCCCGAGGGATGCTTGTGGACACACGTCCTACAACATTCGATGAATTAATTCGTTTATCTGGTTTATCACATGGTACTGATGTATGGCTTGGAAATGCTCAAAGCTTAATTGAAGAAGGAGTAGTTACTCTAAAAGAAGCAATCTGTTGTCGTGATGATATTATGGTTTATTTAATGAAAAGAGGATTGCCACCAGATAAAGCATTCAAAATAATGGAAACAGTTCGTAAAGGAAAAGCTTTAAAAGATCCAGAAAAATGGGAAGGGTTTAAAAAAGTTATGAAGGATTTCGATATACCAGATTGGTATGTTAAATCTTGTGAAAAAATCAAATACATGTTCCCGAAAGCCCATGCAGCAGCATATGTTACAAATGCTTTTAGAATTGCTTGGTTTAAGGTACATATGCCTCTTGCATATTATGCTGCTTATTTTACAATAAGAGCAAAGGCATTTGATGCTGAATTTATGATAAATGGAAAAAGAGTTGTAGAAGAAAAAATGAAAGAGATTACTGCTCTTGGGAATAATGCAGCTCCAAAAGATAAAGATATGTATGACGACT
This sequence comes from Clostridia bacterium, assembly GCA_017536685.1. Lineage (GTDB taxonomy): Bacteria > Bacillota > Clostridia > TANB77 > CAG-508 > Scatovivens. The sequence continues at coordinate 84,637 of JAFXGW010000042.1, forward strand.
TAGAATTGGTACATGAAATGTATGAAAGAGGTCTAGAATTTTTGCCAGTAGATTTATATAAATCTCATAGTACAAAGTTTTTGATCGAAGATGGAAAACTTCGTCCACCACTAAATTCAATTGCCGGTCTTGGAAATGTTGCTGCGGAAAGTATTTATGCAGCAAGATGTGAAGAACCTTTTGAATGTATTGAAGATATGCAAGCTCGTTCAAAAATTGGAAAATCAGTTACTGAACTTTTAGAAAAATTTGGATGCTTAAAAGGAATGACAAAATCAAATCAAATGAGTTTATTTGTATAACTTATTTTTATAAAATATAAATAAGCTTAGATATCAAATTGTTATATTGTTCATTTTGTTTTTTTGTTCAAGTAATTTAAGTAGAAGTTCTAATTGAATTTTGATAGCGCCCTCATGGTTAATGAGATTCCCTATCAAAATTCTTTAAGAACTTCTAATCCTCAAATTACTTTCAATGCAAAAACTTCATTCACAATATAACAATTTGATATTTAAAAGTATTAAATAATGATATTTATAAAAATAAGTTTGAAAGGAAATATTATGGAATATATTTTGAGTTTAATTAATTGGAAATATGTTTTACTATATTTATTAATTATAAATATAGTAGGATTTCTAGCAATGGGAATTGATAAGTGGAAAGCAAAAAAAGACTGGTGGAGAATTCCAGAAGGAACTTTGATGATGATATGTCTTTTAGGTGGTGGAATTGGCACAATAGCCGGTATGTATAAATTCAGACATAAGACAAAGAAATTAAAATTTTCTGTTGGAATGCCAACAATATTAATTTCGGAAATAGCACTTGTAATATATTTATTAATAAAGTTTTAATAATAAGGATTTATTAAACAGAGAAAATAATTTGAGGATTAGAAATTCTTAAAGAATTTTGCCAGAAAATCTCATTAACCATGATGGTATTATCAAAATGTTTATTACAATAAGTGTAAAAATGATGAAATATTACATATTTTATACAAATGTAGTAAAAGTCTTGATTTTTAGACAAGTTAAGATATAATTTGTTTGTATATAATAAAATATAGGATGTAAAATATGAAAAAATTAGTAAACTTAACCTATCCACAAAAAGCAATATTGCTTACTGAAAATTTTTACAAAAATACAGCAGTTAATAACATTTGTGGAACAGCAATTATAGATTCTGCTCTTGATTTTGATGCTTTAAATCAAGCAATAAACATAGTTGTTAAAGAAAATGATGTTTTTAGAGTGACTTTAACCAAAAAAAATGGAGAAATAAAACAATTCAAGACAGAATATAAAGAAACAAGTTTTGAAGTAATAGATATAAAAGATAAATCTGAAGTTTTCAAAATAGAAGATGCATTAATGAGACAAGCATTTAATCTTTTGGATTCGGATTTATATGTGTTTAAAATGTTTAGATTTGAAAATGGTTGTGGTGGATTTTTATTAAATGTGCATCATATTATTTCTGATGGATGGACATTAGGATTAGTGTGCAGAAAAATCATGAAAACATATTCAAATATAAAAAATAATGAGCTTGATGAAGAAAATGTAGAGTTTTCATATTTAGACTATGCAGAAAACGAAAATGATTATATTAATAGTGAAAAATTTATAAAAGATAAAAAATACTGGGAAGAATTATTTAGTGGACAAGTTAACCCGGCTATTTTGCCATCTGATAATTCAGAAAAATCAGCAGAATTATCATGTCTTGGAGAAAGAATATCTTTTTCAATATCAAAAGCTAAGATGAAATTAATTAGTGAATACTGCATGAAAAACAAAATAACAGTATTTAATTTCCTTATGGCAATTTATTCAATTTATATTTCAAAAATCATAAATTCGACGGATTTCTCAATTGGAACACCAATTTTAAATAGAACAAATTTTAAAGAAAAAAACATTGCAGGAATGTTTGTAAATGTTGTTCCTTTTCGTGTTCAAATAAATCCGGAATTAGAATTTATTGAATTCGCAAAAAGTATTTCAGAGGAAACTATTGGTTTATTAAGACACCAAAAGTATCCATATCAACTTCTTCTTGAAGAATTAAGAAAAAAAGATTCTTCGATTCCAAATTTATATAATATAGTTTTATCATACCAAATAACTAAGGCCAATAATGAAACAGAATATAAATATTCTACAAGATGGGCTTTTAATAAACATGCAACAGATGACATTAGTATACAATTTTTGGATTTAGATGAAGAAGGAAGTTTAACAGTTAGTTATGATTTTAAGAAATTAAAATATTCAGAAGATTATATAAAAAGTATGAATTCTAGAATTTTTGAAATGATAAATAAAATTTTAGAAACAGATTCTATTATTATTAAAGATATTGAAATTATTACAAAGCAAGAAAAAAATAGAATATTAAATAATTTTAATGATACAAAAATAGAATATAACAAAAATAAAAATGTAATAAAATCTTTTAAAGAAATGGTTCGTAAATATCCAGATAAAACGGCTATTGTTTTCGAAAATAGAAAAATGACTTATAAAGAATTAGATGAAAAATCTAACATTCTAGCAATGACTTTAAAAGAGAATGGAGCAAATCAAAAAAATATAATAGGAATATGTGTAAACCGTAGCTTAGAGCTTGCAGTTGGTTTATTAGCAATTCTAAAAATTAATTGTGCATACTTACCAATAGATCCAGAATATCCAGAAGATAGAATTGAATATATGCTGTCAGATAGCCAAGCACAAATTTTACTTGTTAATAAAAGAACTGAAAATATAATTAATAATTCTAAAATAAAGAAAATTGATATAGGATTAGAATCTAGTATTTATAATAGATTAAATATTGAAGTAGAAGAAAAAATAAATCCAGAAGATCTAATTTATTTAATATATACTTCTGGTTCAACAGGAAAACCAAAAGGTGTTATGTTAAAACATCAAAATATTACTAACTTTTTAATTGGAACTAAAAATATAATTAACTTTAATCCAGAAAAAGTTATGGCCTCAATAACAACAATTTGTTTTGATATATTTGTTTTAGAATTCTGGGGGGCATTAACGTCTGGAATGACTCTTGTTTTAGCAAATGAAGTAGAGCAAAATAATTCAGAAAGCTTGAATAAAATTTGTTTGGAAAATAATGCAACTATGATTCAAACAACACCATCTAGATTTAAAGCATTATTAGAAAATCTTGAAAATACAGAATTTATCAAAAAAATGACAGATATAATGGTAGGTGGAGAAGGTCTTCCAAAAGCGTTGGTAGAAAAATTTGAATCTTTAACAAAAGCTAATATTTTTAATATGTATGGACCAACAGAAACAGCAGTATGGTCAACAATAAAAAAAGTTAAATCAAAAGATATGATAACAATTGGAAAACCAATAGCAAATACAAAATGTTATATTTTAGATAAAGATAAAAACTTATTACCAACTTATACACCAGGAGAATTATATATTGGTGGAGATGGTGTTTCAAATGGATATTTAAATAGAAAAGAACTTACAGATGAAAAATTTGTAGAATCTCCTTTTGATAAAAATGAATTAATATATAATACAAGTGATTTAGCCTATTTTACAAATAATGGTGAATTAGTTCATCTTGGAAGAACCGATTTCCAAGTTAAAATTCGCGGTTATAGAATTGAGCTTGAAGAAATTGAAAGTAAGATAAATAAAATATCAGGAATATTAAATAATGTAGTAATAGCAGATGAAAATCAAAAATATCTTATTTGTTACTATATTGCAAATGAAGAAATTGATATTAATAAAATTTCTTCTATTTTACTAAAAGAACTACCAAATTATATGATACCAGCTGTGTTTTTCAAAATGGACGAATTTCCACTTACGCCAAATGGAAAATTAGATAGAAAAAGGCTTCCTAAAATTAAACTTGAAAATACAGATATACAAGTTGGTAAAACAAAAACAGAGAAAATTTTATCTAAAGTAATTAGCAAAGTTTTAGAAAAAGAAGAATTAGATATAGATACACCGTTCTTGGTATTAGGGCTGGATTCTCTTGGAATAATAGAAGTTCAAACAATGCTTCTTCAATATAATTATAATTTAAATACACAAGATTTTTATAAATTTACAACAATAAGAAGTTTAGCAGAAAATATTGATAGTAATATTTATACTTATAAAGAAGAGGATGCCCAAGTTCCAGTAATGATGAGACATACTTTTGATGAATTAGTATCTAAAGCAGATAAAAAAACAAATGGAATCGAAAATTTAGGAAACGTATTTTTGACTGGAGCAAATGGTTTTATTGGGATTCATTTGTTACATGAATTAATGAAAACAACTGATTCAAATGTATATTGTTTGGTTAGATCAAAGAAAGACCAAAAAGCAGAAGATAGATTAATTGAACAATATAGATTCTATTTTAAAGAAAACATAAAAAAATTACTTGGAAAGAGAATTTTTGTTGTAGAAGGAAATATTTCAAAAGATAACATTGGATTAAGTAAAAATGATATTAATAAAATAAAAGCAGATGTAAAAACATTAATCCATACAGCAGCAAGAGTTAAACATTATGGGGAATATGAAGTGTTTAATCAAATTAATGTTGAAGGAACAAGAAATGTTGCAAAATTTGCTTTTGAAAATGGTTTGAGATTAATTCATACATCTTCGATAAGTGTTTCTGGAAATTATTTAGTAAAACAAGACAACAGAAATGTAGAGTTCTCAGAAAACAACTTATATATTGGTCAAAATTATATGGACAATGTATATGTTCACAGTAAATTTGAAGCAGAAAAAATAGTTCTAGAATACATGGAAAAAGGATTAAATGCACAAATACATAGAATAGGAATTTTATCTGGAAGATATCAAGATGGTATATTCCAAGAAAATATTACAGAAAATGCTTTTTATACAAGAATAAAATCAATGGTTGTCTTAGGTGCTGTGTCTGAAGAAATGCTTAAACAAAAAATCGAATTTACACCTGTAGACAATTGTTGCAGTGCAATAATATCTTTAGCTAAAAACATTATTGCGGATAATAGAATTTTCCATTTATATAATCATAATTTTATAGAAATAGAAGAAATAATAGATGTTTTAAGAAAATTTAATATTAATATAGAAACTGTTTCAGAAAAAGAATTTGAATCTAGAATTATTGAAATTTCAAAAAGCGATAAGTCACAAATATTATTTGGAATTATTAATGATTTAAATAATACTAAAACATCAACTGCTTCAATAAATTACAACTTTAGTGTAAATATAAAATCAGAATTTACACAAAAATACTTAAGAGTATTGAAAAAAGAATGGAATAAAATTGATAAAAACTATATAAGAAAAATAGTTAATTATATGAGAGAGGTTAAATTTATATAATTAATACGGAGGGATACTTGTGGAAAAGAAAAACAAAATAAATTGGAATGACACACCTAGTAATATAATATCTTTTAGATATGCATCAATTGCATTTGTAATAGTTTTAATATTAATGATAATAATACCAAAAATATTAAATTATGGTCCTGGAACAATTAATACAGAATTTGACATACAAATGTCAAATATATCTTATAATACACAATTTTTTATTATAGGAACTGCTGTAATTGTAGGAATTGTATTATTTACAAAATTTTTATTAAGAGATATAGACAAATGGTATAAAAGTCCAGTAGATAAAAGATATAAAGACAAAGAAAAAATTAAGATGATAAGAAAAAAATGTTTAACTTTGCCATATATTTTTTATATGTTTGAAATATTAACACCATCAGTTATTACAATCATAGTATTATCTTTAACTGGAAGTCATTTTAATATAATGATAGCAAAAATAATAATGTTACTTGCATCATTTTCTGTTTTACTTGGTGTTGCATCATTTATATTTTCCAAAAATTTATATGATGAAATTTTGACTAAAACATATATTGAAGGATCAGAAATTGGATTTAGAGTAAGTTTAAGAAAAAGGATGTTTATATTAGTATTTCCAATATGTTTAGTTTCAATAATACTTACAGCTTTAGTTGGTTATTCTGGTAGTGTTATTGAAAAAGAAGAGGTACTATATACAGCTTATAATCAAATAATTGAAGAAAACTTTGATAAAGATAAAATTTATACCAAGGAAGAAATAATAAGTATAGCGAAAAATATTGAGTTATATAACAAAGAAGATACTATTTTTCTTGTTTTAAGTGATAAAACAGTTGATATTATAAATGGAAAAAAAGTAAGTGATTTTGTTGTTGAATATATATTTCAAATTTCAGAACAAAATGAAGGAAGATTATATGATAGTTATGGTGTAGATAATCAAGGTGTTTCAATGAAACTAAAAACACAAGAGGGAGAGGATGTTTATTTAGGAATTTTATATAATATTTATTCTCGTACAACTTTAGTATATCTTGTAGTAACAGTTTTAGTTTTGGCTGTTGTAAGTTGCATGATAATAGGTATTTTTGGTTCTTCAATAACAAATAGTTTAAGACAAATATATCAAGGATTTAAAAATATTTCCAATAATTCAAAAAAAGAAACATTACTTCCAGTAGTTTCAAATGATGAAATTGGAGATTTGGTAATTGCATTTAATGATATTCAAAAATTGAATAATGAACAACTTGAAGAAATTCATAATAAACAAAATATGCTGATAGAAAGAGAACGTTTAGCATCTTTAGGACAAATGGTTGGAGGAATTGCTCACAGCTTAAAAACACCAATATTTTCAATTTCTGGTGGAGTTACAGAATTAACTGATTTAGTAAATGAGTTTGATGCTTCTATAGGAAATCCAACTGTAAATGATGAAGATATGCATGATATAGCAAAAGATATGAATACATGGCTTCAAAAAATTAAAAATCAAGTTTCATATATGTCTGAAGTTATAACTACAGTAAAAGGGCAAGCAGTAAGTTTATCTGGAGATGATACTGTAGAATTTACAATAAAAGAACTATTTAATCATACAAATATTTTAATGAAACATGAACTTCAAAGTGCTTTAGTTACATTGAATATAATAAATAAAGTTGATGATAATACTATTTTAAAAGGGAATATAAATAGTTTGGTACAAGTTTTAAATAACTTGATTTCAAATGCAATTCAAGCTTATAAAAAAGAACCTAATAAATCTATAGATTTAATTGCAAAAGAAAATGACAATAATATATTAATTATCGTAAAAGATTATGGACCAGGTATTCCAGATAATATAAAAGAAAAATTGTTTAAAGAAATGATAACAACTAAAGGAAAAGAAGGAACTGGACTTGGTGTATTTATGTCATATTCAATGATAAGAGCTAAATTTAATGGAGATATAAAATTGAAAACTTCCAGCGAAGGAACTGAATTTACAATATATTTACCTATAAGAAATATGTAATATGGAGGAAAAATAGATGAGACTTTCTGAACAAAAAAGAGAAATTGAAAATCAAAATATTGAAAATGATAAAAACAAAAAATATAAAATTATTGCTGTTGATGATGAGATTGGAATTATAGATTCTTTGACTGTATTTTTGAAACATTCTGGATATACTTTGGTAGGGTGTACAAATCCATATGAGGCAATAGAAAAAGTAAAAAATGAGCATTTTGATTTAATGCTGCTAGATTTTATGATGGATCCAATACATGGAGATACTGTTGTTGAAGAAATAAGAAAATTTAACAAAGATTTATATATTATTTTACTAACAGGACATAGATCTTTAGTTCCTCCACTTGAAACAATAAAGAAATTATCAATTCAAGCTTACTGTGAAAAAGAAGATAAATTTGATCAATTGTTATTACTGATTGAATCTGCATTTAAATCAATTGAGCAAATGCAAACAATTAGAGAAATGAATGATGAATTAAAATCACAAAAAGAAATGGTGGAAAAAGCATATTTAGAAACAATTCAAATGCTTAGATATACAGTTGAGGCTAAAGATTCGTATACAAGAGGACACTCAGATAGAGTTTCAGCATATTCGGTTTTAATTGGTGAAGAGTTAGGACTTTATGATAAAGATTTGAGAGTTTTAAAAGTTGGTGGCTTATTTCATGATATAGGTAAAATTGGAATTTCAGATACAATTTTATTAAAACCAGGAAAGTTAACTGATGAAGAATATAATGAATTAAAAAAACATCCAGCTATAGGAAAACAAATAGTAGAAAAATCAAGTATTTTTAGAGATTTAACTCCAATCATTTATTCTCATCATGAAAGATATGACGGTAATGGTTATCCAATGAAGTTAAAAGGTGAAGATATATCTTTCTTAGCAAGAATTGTATCAGTAGCAGATGCTTTTGATGCAATGACTTCAAGACGTTCTTATAGAGATAAGCTTGAATTGGACTATGTAAAAGACCAAATAAAGCAAGGTGCTGGAAGTCAGTTTGATCCAGAAGTTGCTAATAAATTTTTAGATATTTTAGAAAATAAATATGAAAAAATAGAAGAAATTATGAATAAATTTCCAAGTTAATATAGTTATATAAGAAGTGTATTTGCAATATACACTTCTTATTTTTTGAGTATTGAAAATTGTTACAATTAAATATTAAAATAATATATTTTAGAAATAAATTATAGCTTAAAATGTGAAAAAATAATGATTAAATATTTTAAAAAATCTCTTGATATTCTTGATGAAAAAAAGTGTATATGATATAATCAACAATACAATATGGGAAATTATGTCATATAGGATGTAGAAATGGAGAAAATATATGCTTGAAAAATTATTTTTTTGCTTACTGGCATGTTCATTATTTATAATAATTTTTTCTAAGATAATAAGAAGAAATGATGCAAACTATATGCTATTCCTAGTGCTACAAGCAATAGGAATAGCTGTAGCTTTTATAGAAATAAACTTGAAGATTGAAGAAAATGCTTTTTGGTGGGCTATTAGATATTTGTTTTCAATAATAATTCCACTTGTGATAATACTTATGGAGCTAAGAGGGTTAAATTTTTCAGAACTATTAAGTGTTGCTGCTGCCAAGTTTTTTATGATGTTAGGTGATACCAAAAAAGCTAAAGCAATTTTAGTAAAATTAGTTACTAAATATAATGACAGTTATTTAGGTCATAAATTATTAGCTGAGTGTTATGAAAAAGAAGGTGGAATGAGAAGAGCTATTGATGAATATGTGACGGCGGTAGATATTAATAAAAAAGATTATAAATCATATTTTAAAATAGCAGATTTACTAAGAGATTTAGGAAAAAAAGATGAAGCAATACAAATGCTTGAACATTTAGTAAAAACTAAACCAGATTGCTATGAAGCATCTTGTTTATTGGGAGAATTATTATGCGAGCAAGAACGATTTAAAGAAGCTGCGAATGTTTATAACGCTGCTTTAATATATAATCCCGGAGAATTTGAACTATATTATAACTTAGGAATTGTGTATACCAGATTAAGCGATTTTCAAATGGCAAAAGAAATGTACGAAAAAGCTGCCGCGATTAATCATAAGATGTATGGAGCAAATTATAATTTAGGATTAATTGCATTTATACAAAGAGATTATGATACTGCAGAAAAATTCTTTGAAAATAGTTTGTATGGTGAATTAGAAGCGATGTCTTATTATCAACTTGCAAAAATTTATGTTCATAAAGGTGATAAAGATAAGGCAATAAATTTTTTGAATAAGGCTATAGAGTTAGAACCAAGCCTTTTAAAAGTGGCTGAAAAAGAAAAAACATTTGAAAAAATAAAAGAATATATAACAGTTTCTGTAAAAATGGATGAAAAAGAAAATTTGGATGATGATGAAATTGAAGAGGAAGAAAAAAGAAGTGAAGTATTAATTCTTCAAGAAAATGAAGCTAGAAAGTATTTAGAAGATACTCTAAAACTTATTGATGAAATGAGCGAATCTTTTTCGAAACAGAGAATTGATGAAAAATTGAATTATATTTTTAATAAAGAGAAAGATAAGAAAGAACTAGAAGAAAAAGTATTTGAAGAAAAAGATATAGAAAAAGCTAATGAGAAGACGCAAAAGGAATTGGGAACAAATTAATTTGTAGTTAAAAGTACGTATGGTAAATTTATAAATAAAAGAGAGGAAATGGTGATTGATATGGAAAAATCAATAACAGTTGTTGGTGGAGATTTACGTATAGTAAAACTTATTGAAATGCTAGATTGTGATGGATATAAGGTGTATACGTATGGTCTTGAAAATTCAGAAGAAGTTTTAAATTTAGAAAGAGTAGAAATGTGTCCTACCTTAGAAGAAGCTGTTTCAGCTTCAAAAATTGTTGTTGGACCAATTCCATTATCAAGTGATAGAAAAAGACTTTCAACACCTTTTGGAAGAAATAGTGTTGAACTTGGGGATTTTGTAAATGCGTTAAAAGGGAAATATTTAATTGCAGGAAATATTGGAATAAAAGAAGAATTAGATGCTAATGGGGTCCAATATACAGATCTTTTAAAAAGAGAAGAATTTTCTGTATTAAACACAATTGCTACTGCAGAAGGAACAATTCAAATAACAATGGAAGAAACGCAAAGAACTGTTCATGGTTCAAATGTTTTAGTAATGGGATTTGGAAGAATAGGAAAAGTTTTAGCTAAGATGCTAGATGGAATTGGAGCTAAGGTATATTGTGAGGCTAGAAAAAACGAAGATATATCATGGATCAAGGCTTATGGTTATAATCCAATTCATTTAAATGATTTAAATGAAAATTTAAATAAATTTGATATAATTATTAATACAATACCATTTCAAATTTTAGATGAAGAACGATTAAATTTGGTAAAAAAAGAATCTATAATAATAGATTTAGCCTCAAATCCAGGTGGAGTTGATAGAAAAGCCGCGAGAGAAAAAGGAATAAAAGTAATTTGGGCATTATCGTTACCTGCTAAAGTTGCTCCACTTACATCTGCTGAATTCATAAAGGAAACGCTATATCATGTATTAAAAGAGTTATAGAAAATTAAAATTTTATAAAGTTTGCATAAATTTATAAAATCAAAATAATTATATACGAAAATGTAGATATAAAAAATGAATGTAATAATAAAAGTTTAACATTCATAAAAATATTATAATAAAAAACGGAGGATAAAAATGACTGTATTACAGGCTTTAATATTAGGAATTGTTCAAGGATTAACAGAATTATTACCAGTGTCAAGTTCTGCACATTTAAATGTTTTACCTTGGATATTTAACTGGACTAAAAACCCACAATTTGTTGAAGAATTTGGAGGTTCATTTGATGTTGCACTTCATTTTGGAACATTAATTGCTATTGGATTATTTTTTATAAAAGATTGGATTAAATTAATAAAAGCTGGTTTTAATAAAGTAGTAAAAAAAGAAGATTCTATTGAAGGAAAAATGTTTTGGTATTTAGTTATAGCTACTATACCAGCTGGAATTTTAGCTTTAGTTTTGGATGAAGTTTCTGAGGCAATAATCAATGGAAACTTTAAATTAGAAATGGCAATGATTGCTATAGCATTAATTGTTATGGGAATTATTCTTGCGATAGTAGATAAAAAAGCAGAAAGCAAACATAAATATGAGGACATAACTTTAAAGCAATCTTTACTTGTTGGAATTTCTCAAGCTTTAGCAGCAGCTTTTCCTGGAGTTTCACGTTCTGGAATTACAATGACAGTTGCAAGAAGTTTGAAGATAGATAGAGAAAGTGCTGCAAAATTTTCGTTTTTGTTATCAACTCCTATTGTTGCAGCTGCGGTTTTAGTTGATATAACAGAATTTGCGTTAACTTCAATTCCTTTTTGGATTGGTGTTTTGTCAAGCTTTGTTGTAGGACTAATTGTAGTAAAATTTTTGATGGATTATTTGAAAAAAGGAAGTTTTAAAGTATTTGCAATATATAGAGTAATACTTGGAATTATAATATTAGGATTAATATTTATAAGATAAAATAGGAGGAAAAGATATGGCTCGTGGAAAACATTCTTTGCACTCATATAATGGTACATATGATGATTATGAAGATGAAGATAAAGCAAAAAGGAATACAATCACTATAATAGTAGTTGCATTAGTTATTATAGCAATTGTTGTGTTTGCGATAATTTGCTTTAAAAATTTTAAAAATCAAGAAAAAGAGACTGTAAATAATGTTGGAGAAGAAACAACTACTCTAAAAGAAACAATGATTTCTACATACCAAGGATACGATGTACTTGGAAAAATAATAATTGATGAATTTGAAATTGAACAATATATATTAGATTCTAGAGAAGATAAAGCATTAGAATGTGGTGTAATTAAACTATATGGTGGAAGTTTAAATAACTATGGAAATTTTTGTATAGCTGGACATAATAAAGCTGGTGTATTTGAAAAGTTAGAAGAAATGGAAACTGGTAGTAACTTTAAAATTGTTGAACCAAATTTAACTGAAACTGAATATAAAATAACTGAAATTTATTCTGTTGAAGCTGATGATTTGAAATGTTTAATGCAAGATGATGAAAAAATAGAAATAACTTTAATAACATGTGAAAATGCTTCAACGACAAGATTAATTGTAAAAGCAGAAGAAATAAAAAAATAAATTCAAAAGAAAATGAAAAAGAGGATGGGTGAAATATGAAGAAAATAATATCTCAAATTTCATTAATGATATTAATAATTATACTTGTAGGAATTTCAAATTTTGCTCCAAAAGTATATGCAGCAAGTTTAGCTGGAATAAACTGCGTAAGCACAGTGAATGAGGGAGATTCATTTACAGTATCATTAATTTATCCTTCTGGATATGAAATAACATCAGCACAAGCTAATGTAACTGTTACATATAGTGATAATTCGAAACAATCAGATGTAATTGTGTATATGAATCGTGAAGATATGCAATCAGATCAAAAAGCAAAGTTTACTGCAAAAGCTGCGGGAACAGCTCAAATATCTGTAACTAATATATTAATGGTTAAAACTGATGGAGAAACAGTTGAAAGTGATGGAAGTAAAACTGCAACCTTAACTGTTGTTGGAAAAACATCAGGAAATAACAATACTGGAAATGGCTCTGGAAGTAATACTGGAAATGCGGGTTCTTCAAATTCAGGTAGTGGGAACGGAACTTCTTCATCAGGTAACGGTTCTAACGCAAATGGAGGTGCTGGAAGTTCTAATAATGGAAGTTCTAATTCAGGAACTTCAAATACGGGAAATCCAACTCCAAGTGGACCTAAATTTACAGAAGTAAATGAAACTGTTTATACTACAACTAAATGTAATTTAAGAGAAAGTTATTCGACAAGTAGTAACAAAATTGCTACTGTTGAGAGTGAAACAAAATTAATTAGAAAAGGTATTGGAGATAATGGGTGGTCAAAATGTGAATATAACGGAAAAGTAGTTTATGTTTCTAGCCAGTATTTAACTCAAAAAGCACCTACTACCAATAATGATGATAAAGAAAAACCAGTTGAAAAAGAACCTGAAAAAGTTAATTTTAAGGACACTAATGAAAATTTATATGCGAAACAAAGTTGTAATTTAAGAGCAAGTTGGAGTACAGATAGTGAAAAAGTTGGATATTTGGAAAAAGGACAAGCTGTTGAAAGGACTGGATATGCAGAGAATGGTTGGTCGAGAATATTATATAATGGAAAAACAGTTTATGTAGCATCAAGATTGCTAACTGTTGAAAAACCAGAAGAAAATCAAAAAACAGAAGAAAATGAAAATATTGCCAATACAGTAGATAAAGATCCATCTTCTAGTGATAATGCAATAGACAGTGAAAATGTAGATCCAACACAAATGACAGAAGAAGAAATATTAAAAGAAATAGAATCAGAAATAGGTGTATTACCAGAGGTTGGAATAAATGTTGCTAATATAGCTTATGTTGCTGTTACAATAATGGCTGTTTGCGGATTATGTGCTGGTATTATATATGTTGTATTTATAAAAAATAAAGAGGAGGATTGTTAGTCTCTAACAAGAATGTTGAAATGGCTGAAATAATTGATGGTAAAGAACTTGCAAAAAAAGTAAGAAAAGACTTAAAAGAAGAGGTAGAAATTTTAAAAAAGAAAGGTATTAATCCAAAACTTGCAGTGATAATGGTTGGAAACGATCCTGGTTCTACAGTTTATGTAAGAAATAAGTCAAAAGCTTGTGAAAAAGTTGGAATTGAGTTTGAAGAATTTTTATTTGAAGAATCAATTTCTGAAGAAAAACTTTTAGAAACTATAGAAATGCTAAATAGAGATGATAAAGTACATGGAATTTTACTTCAATGTCCAGTCCCAAAACATATTAATGTAAATAAAGCATTTAGAGCAATTTCACCAAATAAAGATGTGGACGGATTTAATCCTATAAATGTTGGAAATTTAACAATTGGAGAAGATGCATTTATCTCTTGTACACCTTTTGGCGTTGTAAAGATGTTAGAAGAATATAATATTGAAACAGAAGGCAAAAATGCAGTTATTTTAGGAAGAAGTAATATTGTGGGAAAACCTATGATTCAATGTATGCTTAACAAAAATTCAACAGTTACTGTATGTCATTCAAGAACTAGAGATATTGATGAAGTAATAAAAAGAGCAGATATTGTTATAGCTGCAATTGGAAAACCAAAATTTGTAAAATCTGATATGATAAAAGAGGGTGCGGTTGTAATTGATGTCGGAATAAATAGATTAGAAGATGGAACAATTTGTGGGGACGTTGACTATGAGGCAGTTCTAGATAAAGCAAAATATATTACTCCAGTTCCTGGAGGAGTTGGACCAATGACAATTGCGATGCTTTTAAATAATGTTGTAAAAGCTGCTAAATTAAAATTAAATTAATTAAATAATAAGGGGCATAGAATTTATATTCTATGCTCTTTTCTTTTTTATAAAAATTAAATAATAATTTGTCGGTTAGGTTATATAAATAGCTATAAGTTAATTATATATTTGTGTAATCCGTTTTCTTGCTGGTCAGGCAATGATTAAAAAATTTTAACGCTCAAAATTCGTTCGCTAATTTTTTAATCAACAGCTTCGCTGACCCTCCCGGTACTGCGCGAAAACTCTTACAAAAATATATAATTAACTTATGACAAAATTAAATTATTAGTTCGACAAATTATTATTTACAGTGTTGGAGGAGAATGCATGAATATATATGATATTTGGTTTTCAAATATAGAAATTAGTAATAGCATAAAATTAGGATTACTTAGAAGATTTGAAAATTCTAAAAAGATATGGGAATTAAATGAAAATCAGTTGAGAGAAATACCCCTAAAAGAAACAAATATAAAAAAAATATTAGATATAAAATATAGATTAAAACTTGATAAGTATTTAAAATATATGGAACAAAATAAAATTAATCTAATAATGTGTAATGATAACAACTATCCAGTAAGTTTGAAATCTATAGAGGATAGACCTGCTTGTTTGTACATTAGAGGAAATTTAGAAAATCTTTATTCTGATTCTGTTGCAATTATCGGTTCTAGAAATGCAAGCGATTATGGAAAAAATGTTGCAAGAAAAATAGCTAAAGAAATTGCAGATAGAAATGTCAATATAGTAAGTGGGTTAGCAGTGGGGATTGATAAATATGCTCATTTAGGAGCATTAGATAGCAAATTGGGAAAGACAGTAGCTGTATTAGGAACAGGGATTTTAGATTCTGATATTTATCCACTTCAAAATAAAAGAATTTTTGAAAGAATTTTAGAAAATAATGGTACTATAATTTCAGAATTTAAATTAGGAACCAAACCAGAAAAATGGAATTTTCCGTATAGAAATAGAATAATAAGTGGAATTTCAAAAAAAATAATTGTGGTAGAATGCACAGAGAAAAGTGGAAGTTTAATAACAGTAAATTATGCTTTAGAACAGGGAAAAGAAATTTTTTCTGTTCCTCGGTAATATAACTTCAAAAAATTCGATAGGAACAAATAAATTAATTTATGAAGGTGCAAATATACTAAGAAATGTAGATGATATTTTTGACTTTTAAATTAAGAAAAAAATAATAAAAAAGTCTTTAATTTTTTACTGAATTGTAATATAATACATTTGTTAAAAAAGTGGAAAATTATGCGTTGAAAATAAAATTTTCTGAAACAAAGGAGGATTCATGAGTAAGGATAATAACGAAACAAAAAGAGTGAGAATATCAAACACGAAAAGAAAAGTAAAAAATAAACCTAAAAATGTAAAAAACGATTCAAAAACTAAAAAAGTAAAATTTAAAGATAAACATCCAAAAGCTTCAAAAGCAATAAAAATATCAATATTGGTATTTTTATTAGTTGGAATCATAGGTTCTGGAATTTTAGTTGGAGCATTTATTGGAATTTTTGGAGATGAATTGAAAATTGAAGAATCTCTTTTAAAAGTTGGAGCAGAAAATTCGACTGTATATGATGCAGATGGGAATTTAATTGCAACATTAGCAGGAGATGCGAAAAGAAAAAGTATAACATTAGGAGAGATGAATGAATATTTACCAAAAGCATATGTGGCTATCGAAGATGAGAGGTTTTATGAACATGGTGGAATAGACATTGGAAGAACAGCTTATGCAACAGTAACGTATATTTTAAATGGTGGTAGTTCAAGCTTTGGTGGCAGTACAATAACTCAGCAAGTTATAAAAAATATAACTCAAGATAAAGAAAGATCATCTTTTGCTGGGGTTATGAGAAAAGTAAAAGAAATTTCAAAAGCAATTCAAGTTGAGCAATATCTATCAAAAGATCAAATTTTAGAATTATATCTAAATTTAATATTTATTGGTGGTGAAGATATAAATGGTGTTGAACTTGGTTCAATATATTATTTTAATAAATCAGCAAAAGATTTAAGTATAGCTGAATGTGCATATATGGCTGGTATAAATCATTCACCAAATGCGTATAAACCATTTTCTGATTTTTCAAATAAAGAAAATCCAGAACAAGCTAAAAAAGATATGACAGAAAAAATAAATAAAAGAACAAAAACTGTTTTAGGAAAAATGCTTGAAGTAGGATATATTACAGAAGAACAACATAAAACGGCTATTGAAGAAGTAAATCAAGGATTGAAATTCCAAAAAGGAGAAAGTGCAGAAGCTACAGTTGATGTTTCTTATCATACAGCTGCTGCAATAGAACAACTTCTAGATAGAATTATTGCTGAAGGAAATGAAGATATGGATAGAGATGCTGCTGAATTACTTTTATATAGCAGTGGTCTAAAAATATATACAACACAAAAAACAGATATTCAAAATGTTTTAGAAGAAGAACTAGTTAAAGAAAAATATATAAAATCAACTAAATATAAAGATAGCGTAAGAGATGAAACTGGAAAAGTTGTTAAAGATGAAAAAGGAAATGTAAAAAAAGAGGAGAAAACACAATATTCAACTCCAACAATGGTTATAATGAATCATGAAACTGGAGAAGTAATTGCAGCAGCAACTGCTACAGGAGATAAAGAAAATAGAACTGCAAAAACAAAACTTGGATACTTCAATTATCCAATTGATCTTGAAAAACAAACAGGTTCATCAATGAAACCGCTTTCAGTAATAGTACCTGGTTTAACATCAGGAACAATTACAGGAGCAACAGTATATATAGATCAACCAACAGTTTGGGGCACTGGTGAAAATGCTTATTCGCCAAAAAACTATGACCAATATCCTAGATTTTTTGTTAACATGCGTCAAGCTATTGAAGTATCTGCAAATATTCCTCACGTAAAAGCTTTGTCAAATATTGGAACTGAAGTTGCAGTTGATTTTTGCGAAAGTATAGGAATGCCAAGATTTGAAGCAGAAGGGTTGAGTTTAGCTTTAGGAGGATTGGATGGTGGTGTATCACCAACACAAATGGCAGCAGGATATGCGTCAATAGCAAATGGTGGTACTTATAAAGCACCAATTTTTTACACAAAAGTAACAGATAGTAAAGATAGAGTTTTATATGAACCAGATAAAGTAGAAAATAGAGTTATGACAGAACAAGTTGCTTATATAGCAGCAGATATTTTAAAACAACCAGTAATAAGTGGTACTGCTACTTATTGCAAAATTGCTGGTATGGATGTGGCAGCAAAAACTGGTACAACTAATGGTGATTTAGATAGATGGCTTTGTGGATTCACACCATACTATACAGCGGCTTGCTGGTATGGTTATCCAGTTGGAAAAAAAGTTGTTTTTGGCGGAAACAATCCTGCAGGTCAAATATGGGATAATGTTATGACAACAATTCATGAAGAGTTAGAGAATAAAACATTTATAGAACCAGAAGGAATTATTAGAAAAACAGTATGTAAAGTTTCTGGAAAATTAGCTACAGAAGCTTGTGGAGCTAATGTGTATGCTGAAGTATTTACAGAAGAATTAGCACCTACAACAACTTGTGAAGGACATGGACAAATTAGAGTATGTAATGATTCTAAACAAATGGCAACAAGTCAATGTCCAAATGTTTTAGATACAATGGGATATATACCAGAAAAAGAAAGAGGAGCGGTTTGGGTAACAGAAAATGCTTTAACAGCTGAAATTACAGGGGCATGTCCATTACATCCAGAACCAGCAGCACCAGCAGCACCAAATCCAGCGCCATCAACTCCATCAACAGATCAAAAAGAAGAAAATAAAAAACCATCAAGTGGAACACAAAAACCAAGTGGAGGTAATAGTGCTGGTTCGGGAAGTGGAACAGGTACTGGTTCAGGAAGCGGAACAGGAACAGGCACTGGTTCAGGAAGCGGAACAGGAACAGGTACTGGTTCAGGAAGTGGAACAGGAACAGGCACTGGTTCAGGAAGTGGAACAGGAACAGGTACTGGTTCAGGAAGTGGAACAGGAACAGGCACTGGTTCAGGAAGTGGAACAGGAACAGGCACTGGTTCAGGAAGTGGAACAGGAACAGATACCGGTTCAGGAAGTGGAGCAACAACTCCACCATCAGGAGGAGATGGTACAAATCCACCAGCAAGTGGCGGTGATTCAGGCAGCGGAAGTGCAGATAGCGGGGCTGGAGAACCAGCACCAACTAGTGAGGAAACACATTAAAGTAAAAGAATAATTTTGAGCGGATTAAAAGTCCGCTCAAGCTGTTATTTAGATAATTGATTATAATTGAAAATATTAGATTTACAGATAAAATAAAAAGAAAAGGAGATAAACATGAGTATAAAAATTTTTAATACACTTACGAGAAAAAAAGAAGATTTTAAACCTTTAGATGAAAAAGAGATTAGAATGTATTCATGTGGTCCTACAGTATATTATTTTGCTCATATAGGAAACTTAAGAGCATATTTATTTATGGATAATTTAAGAAGAGTTTTAAAATATAATGGATATAATTTAAAACATGTTATGAATATAACCGATGTTGGACACCTAGTATCTGATGCAGATGAAGGTGAAGATAAAATGATGAAAGCAGCTAAAAGAGAAAATAAAAATCCATATGAAATTGCAGAGTTTTATATGAATGCTTTTTTAGCAGATATAGATAAATTAAATGTAGATAGACCAGAAATTATTGCTAGAGCTACAGAACATATAGATGTTATGGAAGAGTATGTTAAGAAAATTATTGATAATGGATTTTCTTATCAAACAGAGGACACAGTTTATTTTGATACATCAAAATTAGATAAATACGGAATGTTATCAAATAGAAATGTAGACGAACAAAAAGCTGGTGCTAGAGTAGAATTTGATAGTAATAAGAAAAATATTTCTGATTTTGCAATTTGGATTAAAGCACCAGAAAACCATATAATGAAATGGGACACTTTTTTTGGAAAGGCATATCCAGGATGGCATTTAGAATGCTCTGCTATGGGATATAAATATTTAGGTGAGCAATTTGATATTCATACTGGTGGAGTAGATCACATTCCAATTCATCATGAAAATGAAATTGCGCAAAGTAAAGGTTTTTCTGGAAAGATTCCAGCTAATTATTGGATGCATGTGGAATTTTTGCAAATTAATGGCGGAAAAATGTCTAAGAGCTTAAATAATTTATATACTTTAAAAGACTTAGAAGAAAAAGGATATGAGCCTTTAGTATATAGAATGTTTAATTTTACATCAAACTATAGAGCTCAAATAAACTTTACTTTTGATGCTATGGATTCTGCAAAAGTTGCGTTGAATAGATTAAGAGAAGGATATTTAAAACACTCTGAAGGACTTGATGATATTGAAGATTCTGTAATTAAAGAATATGAAGAAAAATTTTTGGAAGCTATTAACGATGATTTAAATATGCCAGTTGCAATGAGTGTTGTTTGGGATGTTGTTAAAAATCCAGTAAAATCAAAAAAACTACAAAATTTATTATTAAAATTTGATGAAGTTTTAGGATTAGATTTAAAAAATTATCAAAAACAAGAAAACGTGTTACCAGAAGAAATTAAAAAATTAGTAAAAGAAAGAAATGTAGCAAGAGCTAATAAAAATTGGGCTGAATCAGACAGAATTAGAGATGTTTTAATAGAAAAAGGTTATACAGTAAAAGATAGCAAAGAAGGAACAATTGTAGAAAAACAATAGATAAAATTATTTTGGAGGATTAGAGTTTTGAGACTATTAGAAGAAAAAGATAGAGACGAATATAAGAAATTTTTGGAAACGCATGATAGATGTAATTTTCAACAATCTCTTGAATGGGGAAATGTAAAAACAAGTTGGAAAAAAGAAGTTATTTTATCAGAAGACAAAGATGGAAAAATAAGAGGAAGTCTTTGTGTATGGATTAGAAAAATTCCTATATTTGGAAATTTAATGTATTCAGCAAGAGGACCTGTTTGTGACCTGTATGATGAAGAAATAATCAAAGATTTAAGAGAGGGAGCAAATCTTTTAGCAAAAAAATATAAAGCTTTTGTTTTGAGAGTTGAACCTGATATTTTAAAATCTGATGAAGAATTTAGAAAAATAATTACTAAAAATGGTTTTAAAATTAAAGATGATAGTAAAGATTTTAAAGATGAAATTCAACCAAGATTTGTTTTTAGATTAAATCTAAAGGGAAAGACAGAAGAAGAAATTTTTTCAGAATTTCATCAAAAAACAAGATATAATGTTCGTTTAGCAACTAAAAAAGGTGTTGTTATAAAAGAAGGAACAAGAGAAGATTTAAAAGAATTTCATAAAATAATGATAGAAACTGGCGAAAGAGATAACTTCATTATTAGATCTTTAGAATATTTTGAAAAGATGTATGATGAAATGGCTCCAAATCATATGAAACTTTTAATGGCTTATTATGATGACAAACCTATTTCAGGAATAATACCAATAATGTATGGAAATAAAGTTTGGTATTTATATGGAGCAAGCAGCAATAGTCATAGAAATTTAATGCCAAATTATTTACTTCAATGGACGATGATACAAGAAGCTATAAAAATGGGAGCAGATATGTACGATTTTAGAGGTGTATCTGGAGTTGTAGATGAATCACATCCACAATATGGATTATATAGATTTAAAAAAGGTTTTAATGCTGAATTTACAGAATTTATTGGTGAAATATATGTTCCATATAAACCATTAATTTATAAATTGTATAAATTTTCTGAAAAGACATTTAGATCATTAAGAACATTAAAAAAGAAATTAGTTAAAAATAAATAATTATTTAAATTTAATGTTAATTTAATTTAAATTGAGATATAATAAACGTATTATACTTTTACTATAAAAAGGAATTATTATGAAAATATTGGAGATAAGTAAAGATAATTTAAAACACAATATTAGAACAATAAAAAAGAAAATTGAAACAGAATCGCCTAATGTCAAAATTTATGCAGTTGTTAAAGCAAATGGAGTAGGATTAGATTTAATTCAATATGCCAATTATTTAATTGAAAATGAAATAAAATCTTTAGCTGTTGCAACTATTGAAGAGGCTCTTAAATTGAGAGAGGCGAAAATAAAAGAAGAAATTTTAATGCTAACACCAGTTCTTGATAAAAAAGAATTGCAATTATTAATTCAAAATGATATAACATTGACAATTGGTTCGTTAGATGAGATAAAAAATCTAAATTATGTTGTTAATCAATTAAGCACTGAAAAAAGTAATAAACAAACTGAAGTTAATGTTAAAGTTCATATAAAAATAGATACAGGTTTTGGAAGATATGGTTTTCTATATTCGGAATTAGTATCAATATTAAGTGCTTTTAAAATTATGGATGAAAAAATAGAAATAGAAGGATTGTATACGCATTTTTCAGAAGCTAGAGATGAAAAATGGACAAGACTACAATATGATAGATTTTGTGAAGTAATCGAATTTTTGAAAAATAATGGATATAATCCAAAATACTTACATTGTTGTGCTTCTACTGCATTTATGAAATATCCAAATATGAGATTAAATGCTGTTAGATTAGGTTCAGTATTTCAAGGAAGAACTTTAATAAAAAATACAGGCTTAATAAAAATAGGAAGATTTAAAACTTCTATTATTGAAATAAAAACAGTACCTAAAGGTTATAATATAAGTTATGGAAAAACTTATACAACAAAGAAAGAAACAAAATTAGCTGTTATTCCTGTTGGATATAAGGATGGTTTTAACCAAACTGTTAAACGAGATAATTTTAAATTTACAAATAATATAATTTCTATATTAATGGAAATAAAGAAACTCTTTAAAGATAATAGATTAGAAGCAAAAATAAATGGAAAAAATTATAAAATAATTGGAAGATTGGGGATGTATCATTCAATTATTGATGTAACAGATTCGGAGGATATTAAGCTCGGAGATCTAGTAACATTAGATATAACACCTCTACAAACAAATGACGAGATTAGAAGGGAGTATATATAAGTGGAACAAAAGGAAACAAAAATAGGTTTTTTAAAGAGATTAAAGAAAGCCATATTTGAGTTAGAGGACTATGGATTCTTTTTAGGAGAAAGCCTTTCGGTAGCATTTAAATATTTCTTTATATTAGTATTTATAGTTTCATTAATTTTTTCGTTAGTACTTACTTATAAATGTTCTAGTGCAATAAATAAAGCTTACAGTTATATAATAAAAGAATTACCAGAATTTGAATTTAAAGATAATACTTTACATTTTGAAAAAGGTATAGATGCATACGATTATGATTATGAATTTAGATTATTTGCTGATACAACAGAAAATCTTTCAGAAGAAAAAATAAATGAATATAAAAATATAATATATTCAAATGGTGATTATGGAATAATTTTATTAAATGAGAAATTTATTTTAATTACAAAAACTTCAGAAGATACAACTAAATATGCAGATTATTTTGCAAATTTAGAAAATGCTGATGCACAAACTGTTGAAGAATTAACAATTTCAAATAAACAAGATTTAGTTAATTTACTAGAAAAAACAGGAATTTCAAGTTTATTAATGTCTGTATTTATAATTATATTAATAGGCGTATTTTTGGCAAATGTATTTATCGTATTTAGTGATATTTGTGTTGTCGGTGTTTTTGGATGGTTTGCTGCTAGACTTTGTGGAGTAAACTTTAAAATAAATCCAATGATTGCTATGTCTATATACAGTTTATCATTATCAATAGTTTTGGATTTAATACTGGATGTTATATATGTAATGACAGGTTTTTCTGTTGAATATTTTAGTGTAATATACTTATTAATTGCATATGTTTATATAATTGCAGCAATATTTATGATAAAATATGATTTAATAAAACATACCGAAGAACTTAAGAAAATCATAGAAGTTCAAAAGCAAGTTCAAAAAGAAATTGCTGAAGAAAATAAAGAAGATAAAGAATCGTTAGAAGAACAATCAGAAGAAAAAATGGATGATACAAAAATTGAAGAAGAGAAAAAAGAAGAAAATAGAGATCCAGATGGTTCTGAAATATAATAAAAAGGAATGTGGAATATGAAAGAAAATCAAAAACCTAAAGATAAAAAACAAAAAAAACCAAGAGACTTTGAATCTATTAAAACAATTTTGCTATTAATTGTTTTAATCATTTGCATAGTAAGTTCAATTGCTATATTATATTTTTCTGATAAAGAAAATGAAGAAAGAGAACTTGCTTATACAGAGTTGATTTCAGCAATAAATGCTGGAGAAATTGAAAAAATTGAAATGACTACAGGAAGTGCTAATATAAAGGTTATTATGCATGGAGAAGGTGAAGAAAAAGATAGAGAAAAAATGGTATTAGTACCAAGTATACAAGCTTTTATGGAATTGGTTCAAGATAAAGTTGATAAAGAAGGCAAAGAGATAGAATTAAAACAAAAACCAATAAATCCAGTTTTAAGAATATCTGATACATTATTTTCTTTATTGCCAACAATATTATTAATTGTTTTAATGATAATGGTGTTTAAAATGCAAGGCCTTGGAGGAGACAGTGGAAAAGTATATGGTGGAGAAGATGGAAGCAAGTCACCTGATGTAAGATTTGGAGATATTGCTGGATTAGACGAAGAAAAAGGTGAATTAATAGAAATTGTAGATTTCTTGAAAAAGCCACAAGAATATCAAGAAATGGGAGCTAAGATACCAAGAGGAATTTTATTGTATGGAAAACCTGGTACAGGAAAAACTTTGATAGCTAGAGCTATTGCAGGTGAAGCCGGAGTACCATTTATATCAATGAGTGGTTCTGAATTTATAGAAATGTTTGCTGGACTAGGAGCTTCAAGAGTTAGAAAGTTATTTGAAAAAGCTAAAAAAATGTCTCCATGTATTATTTTTATAGATGAAATAGATGCTATAGGATCTAGAAGAACAAGTAATAGTGGATCAGAAACAGAAAACAATCAAACACTAAACCAATTATTAGTAGAGATGGATGGATTTGACACAGAAGAAACGATTATTGTTTTAGCAGCAACAAATAGACCAGAAATGTTAGACAAAGCTTTATTAAGACCGGGAAGATTTGATAGACAAATTACAATTCCTGCACCAGACTTACTTGGAAGAGAGGCTATATTAAAACTTCATAGTAAAAATAAAAAATTTGCTGACGATGTCGATTTTAAAACAATTGCTGGGGATACTGCTGGATTTACAGGAGCAGAACTTGCAAATGTATTAAATGAAGCAGCAATAATAGCAACAAGAAGTAAACATAAACAAATATCAAATGAAGACATAGAAAATGCGGTTAAGAAAATAACTGTAGGTTTAGAAAAAACAAATAGAGTTATTTCAGATAAAGACAAAAAATTAACAGCATATCATGAAGCTGGACATGCTGTGGTAAGTAAATTTTTACCAACTCAAACTGAAGTTAAAGAGGTTTCTATAATACCTAGAGGTCTAGCTGGTGGATATACAATGTATAAAACTAATGAAGATAAGTTTTATGTATCTAGAACTGAACTTTTAGAGAAAATGGTTGCTCTAATGGGTGGTAGAGCTGCTGAAAAAATTGCTTTAAATGAAATTTCAACAGGGGCAAGTAATGATATAGAAGTTGCAACAGGAATTGCAAAAGATATGCTTACAATATATGGTATGGATGATACATTAGGTCCTATTTCATTAAAAGTGGATGATCCTTATGAAATACAAATTTTTGGAGATAAAGTAATTGATCAAGTTGGAAATCAAATACAAGTTTTAATAGACAATGCTTACGAAACAGCCCAAAAAATTCTTTTAAATAATATGGATATACTAGATAAAGTAGCTCAAACGTTATTAGAAAAAGAAAAAATAACAAGCGAGGAATTTGAAGAATTCTTTAGAGTATAATTTACAAGAAAATAAAATTAAAAAATGTTGTTTAAAGTTAATATATTATATGTGTATAAATATAAAAAACTTGCCTCGATGAAATGAGACAAGTTTTTTATTTGCAACAATTATAATTATATATTACGGATTTATTTTTAAAAATATTTCTTTACCATTTAGATACTCTAGGATACCGTTATTTTCTTTGAAATTAAATTTTAATTTGTAACTATATAGAAATTGTGTTTTTAATCCGAATTTTTTATTTATTTCATTGCTTCCATATTTTCCATCACCAATAACAGGAAAACCAAATATGAGATAAATGAGCTCTTATTTGATGTGTTCTTCCTGTATGAAGATTTATATCTAAAGTTGATATATTGTTTTTGATATCTTTGTTTAAAATAGTATATTCTGTTATTATTTCTAAATAATCTTTTTTGGGAGTATTTGAAATGTACACAAAACTTTTCTTACTATCTTTAAAAAGATATGCTTTTAAAATATCGTGATTTTTTGCAGGAATTCCATATACTTTGGTATAATAATGTTTTTCAATTTCTTTATTTTTGAATTTGTTGAGTAATATATTTAAAGCAATTGAATTTTTGGAATATATAATTAAACCTTTTGTATTTCTATCTAATCTGTGACAAGGTTCTAAATTTTTTCCGTATTTATCTTTTACAATTGAAGTCAAAGTAACATTAGAAATGTTATCATCAGTTACAGATAATCCTTCAGGCTTATTAAAAACAATAATATTATCATCTTCATAAATAATATCAATTTTAAAGCTTGAAGTACCATAAAGAAAATCATCAATTATAAAAATTGTGATCTCGTCTCCAGACTGAATAGTTATATCTTCAGAAACTCTTTTTCCATTAACTTTAATATCTTTTTTTCTTAAAGCTTTAAATAAAGTATTTTTATTTAAATTTGGAAAAGAATCCAAAATAAAGTTATTTAATTTCTTATTATTATATTTTTCATTTACAATTAATTTTCTCATAGAAATATTATAATGAAAAAAACAAAATTTGACAAGAGGAGTGTTTTTTATAAATTTCTAATATATTAAGAAGAAAATTATTTAAAACTTTTATATATTGAAAATTATTTACAACAAAATAGATATATAAACAAATAATATAAGTAAATAAATGTATTGATAAAAAACATATAATATATAAGTAAATAAATATATGAACAAAAGCAATTGGTATATAAATAGAGAGCCAAGCAGATTCGATAAAAAAATATCAAACTTTTTAATAAGTACTTGAAAATATTATTATATTATGATACAATTCTAAACGGCGATAAAAAGAAATTACAAAATTTGCCAAGAAAACTTTGAATTATACTCATCAAACAATTTGGTGAGATAAACAATAAAATTTAGGAGGTCTTTATAATGAAAGATTATTTAGAAATTGAAAGCGTAAAAGCTTTAGAAATCTTGGATTCAAGAGGAAACCCAACAGTTCAAGTTGAGGTTGTTGCTGGAGGAGTTAGCGGAGTTGCTATGGTTCCATCAGGAGCATCAACAGGAAGTTTTGAAGCTGTTGAATTAAGAGACGGAGACAAATCAAGATATTTAGGAAAAGGTGTATTAAAAGCTGTTGAAAACGTTAATACTGTAATTAGAGAAAAAATAGTTGGTATGAACGTATATGACCAAGCTAAATTAGATAAAACATTAATCGAATTAGACGGAACAGAAAATAAAGGTGTATTAGGAGCAAACGCTACTTTAGGTGTTTCTTTAGCTGTTGCTAGATGTGCTGCTGCTACATTAGGTATGGAATTATATCAATATATTGGAGGAACAAATGCAAAAGTATTACCTACTCCAATGATGAACATAATGAATGGTGGTAAACATGCTGATTCTACATTAAGTGTACAAGAATTCATGATTATGCCAGTTGGAGCAAAATCTTTTACAGAATGTTTAAGAATGTGCTGTGAAATCTACCACAACTTAAAGAAAGTATTAAAAGCTAAAGGGTTAGCAACAGGTGTTGGAGACGAAGGTGGATTTGCACCAAACGTTAAA
>JAFXGW010000043.1 GCA_017536685.1 Clostridia bacterium
ATGAATTTGATGAAGACTTTAATGAAATTAATAGAGAAAAACAAGATACACAAAACCATAATGCAACACAAAACTTAAACCAATTTGGGACAGATTTAACAAAACAAGCAGAAGAAGGAAAATTAGATCCAGTAATTGGAAGAACTGAAGAAACGGATAGAGTAATTGAAATATTATCTAGAAGGACGAAAAACAATCCATGTTTAATTGGTGAACCAGGAGTAGGGAAAACAGCTGTAATAGAGGGTTTATCACAGAAAATTGTTAATGGAAATATTCCAGAAAATTTAAAAAACAAAAAAGTTATAACTTTAGATATAACTTCAATGGTTGCTGGTGCTAAATATAGAGGTGATTTTGAAGAAAGAGTGAAAAAATGTTTAGCAGAAGTAAAAAAAGCACAAGATATTATTTTATTTATAGATGAAATTCATACTATAGTTGGGGCTGGAGCTGCAGAAGGTGCAATAGATGCTGCCAATATTTTAAAACCACTTTTAGCTAGAGGAGAGATACAAGTTGTTGGGGCTACAACTTTAAAAGAATATAGAAAATATATAGAAAAAGATCAGGCTTTAGAAAGAAGATTTCAACCAGTATATATTGAAGAACCAAATCAATCTGATTCAATACAAATATTAAAAGGATTAAGAGATAAATATGAAGCACATCACAATGTTAAGATTACAGATAATGCAATTATTGCTGCTGTTGAATTATCAAGTCGATATATAAATGATAGATTTTTACCAGATAAAGCAATAGATTTAATAGATGAAGCTTCTAGTAAAATAAAACTGAAAACGTTTGTAGAACCAGAATATTTAAAAAATATGGAAAAAGAATTAGAAAGGATTGTTAGGGAAAAAGAAGAAGCTATAAATATTCAAAATTATGAAAAAGCAGCCAAATTAAGAGATTCTGAAAACGAGTTAATTAATAAATTAGATACAGAAAATGAAAATTGGAAAAGTAAAAAAAATAACAAAGTAATCAATATTGAGAAAGAAGATATAGAATTAATAATTTCTAGATGGACAGGGATACCGATTTATAAAATAACAGAAAGTGAAAATGAAAAGTTAAAAAATTTAGAAAAAAACTTGCATACAAGAGTTATTGGACAAGAAAATGCAATTTCAGCAATTTCAAAAGCCATTAGAAGAAGTAGAGTAGGTTTAAAAGATCCATCAAGACCAATTGGTTCATTTCTGTTTTTAGGACCAACTGGTGTAGGAAAAACAGAACTTACAAAAGCTTTAGCTGAAACTTTATTTGGTGATGAAAATTCAATGATAAGACTAGATATGTCCGAATATATGGAAGCACATTCTGTTTCAAAACTAATAGGATCTCCTCCGGGATATATTGGATATGATGAACAAAATGGACTTTCGGAAAAAGTAAGAAGAAAACCATATTCAGTGATTTTATTTGATGAAATTGAAAAAGCACATATAGATATCATGAATATATTACTGCAAATTTTAGAGGATGGGATATTAACTGATAGTC
The DNA here is from genome assembly GCA_017536685.1 of Clostridia bacterium. Taxonomy (GTDB): domain Bacteria; phylum Bacillota; class Clostridia; order TANB77; family CAG-508; genus Scatovivens. Next base: position 1,516 of record JAFXGW010000043.1, read on the forward strand.
AAGGAAGGCGAGTGAGCTTTAAAAATTGTGTAATAATAATGACATCCAATATTGGTGCTAGAGCAATTACAGAAAAGAAAAAACTTGGTTTTTCAAGTTTAGAAATTTCAAGAGATGATGAATATAGAGAAATAAAAAACTCTGTTCTTACTGAATTAAAAAGAGAATTGAAACCAGAATTTTTAAATAGAATTGACGAAACTGTAATATTTAATAAATTAACAAAAGAAGAAATTAGAAAAATTATAGATATTGGATTAAGTAAGGTTATAAAAAGATTAAATAATCAAAATTATTTCTTAAATGTAGAGGATAGTGTTAAAGAATTGATCGAAAGAAAAGAGCTTGATACTAATAATTACGGTGCAAGACCGATTAGAAGAGCAATTCAAATTTATATTGAAGATAAGATTGCAGAATTTATTTTAGATGGAAAAATATGTAAAAATGAGAAAAATATCTTATATGTAGAAAATGATGAAGTTTTGCTAAAAAATGTAGATAAGGAAAATTTGACTAATATTAGAGTCTAAAAATAATAATCTCAACAAATTATTATTTGTTGAGATTATTATTTGTTTAATTCATATTTACAGGATGAACATGAACAACAGCTTTGTCAACTTTATCAAGTTTTTCTACATCTTTTTCTAAATGATTTGCAAGTTTGTGACTATTATAAGTACTCATTTCACCATCAACTGCAATTGTAAATACCACTAAATATTTATAACCTACAGGTGCTGTATACAGATTGTAGCAATTTTTTATATCTTTATGTTCTTTTACAAGATTCATAATAGTTTCTTTTGTTTTTTCATCTAAAGAAATATCCATCAATACATTATAACTTTCAATGAAAATTTCAACTCCTGTCATTAAGATCCAAATTGAAATTCCAATACCCACTAATCCATCAACCCAATAAAAACCATAAAATCCTAAAATTATAGAAATTAAAGTACAAGTTGTTACAATACAATCGTTTTTATGGTCTTTATAATTTGACTTTAAAAGAATATTATCATATTTTTTATATAATTTTTTTGTATAAATATATAGAATAAATTTTGTTATAATAGTAAGAATACAAACAAAAATTAAAATCCAAGAAAAGTCGAAATAATTTTTACTTATTAAACTGCAAGCTGAGTCGATTAATAATTTTAATGATACGAGAATCATTGTGATACTAATAAAAAGTGAAAAAATATATTCTGCTTTTCCATGTCCAAAATTATGATCTTTATCTTTGGGTTCACTAGATATTTTATTGCCTATAAAAGTCATTAAAGAGGCAACTATGTCTGATGCACTATTCACACTATCTGCAATCATAGATTGACTATTGGTGATAAAACCAATAGATGCTTTTATCAAAAGTAAAAAGATATTTCCTATGATTCCAGAAATTCCAGCTTTTTTTATATCATTAAATTTTTCTTGTTCCATTAATAAAATCCTTTCAAAATAGATTTAAATAAGAATATACAAATACATTGTTTGGTTGTATTATTCCAAATAAGTTGTTGATTTTGATAAAACAAAATCTAAATCTTATGATATCATAGAATAAAAAATTTACAAGATATTGATAAAAAAAAAAGTATATGTTATAATCGATTTAGTTTTAACAAAAGAAGGATTGGTGTTATTTTGATAGCAGTAGTAATAATTTGTATATTAGTTACAATAATTTTATTCTTAACACTTTTAGCGATTTTTCAAATAAAAATGGCAGGTATGGAAGTAAAAGATTTTGTGTCATTTATAAAAGCGAATGATACTCTAAATAAATTATATGCTTTTTCGGTAAAATATGATAAATTAACTCCGCAACAACAAGTATTGTTTTTACAAGAAGCTGATTCAATATTTGATGCTTTTGGTAAAGTTCCAGATGCATTGTGGGAGGAAGAATACCAAAAATATATGGAAATTTTAAATAAATATAAGGATATTAAAATAAAAAGATGGGAATCTCAAGACGAATAATCTTGAGATTTTTTTGTATTTTGGCTATTTAATAATGATAAAATAAATAACAATTAATTTTGTATCACCTTACTAGATTTTGAGCATATTATATAAAGAAATTACTTTTATAATTTTAAACCCAAATAGAGGAAGGTGAAAAAATTGGAAATAAAATATTTTGATCATTCGGCTACAACGCCAGTTGATAAAAAGGTATTAGAAGCAATGATGCCATATTTTAGCGAAGAATATGGAAATCCTTCTTCTGTATATAACATTGGAAAATCAAACAAAGAAGTAATAAATATTTGTAGAATGAAAATAGCTAATTTATTAGGTGCAAAAGTAAATGAAATTTATTTTACAAGTCGGTGGTAGTGAAAGTGATAATATGATTTTAAAAGGCATTGCGTTTGCAAATAAAAATAAAGGAAATCATATTATTACAAGTAAAATAGAACATCCTGCTATTTTAAATACTTGTAAATTTTTAGAAAAATTTGGTTTTAGAATAAGTTATATAAATACAGATGCTAATGGAATTGTAGATTTAAATGAGCTTGAACGAAATATAAACAGAAATACTATATTAATAAGCATAATGTTTGCAAACAATGAGATTGGAACAATTCAACCAATAAAAGAAATTGGTGAAATCGCAAAGAAATATGGGATTTATTTTCATACAGATGCAGTTCAAGCTGTTGGAAATATAGATATAGATGTGAAAAAATATAATATTGATGCTCTTTCATTATCTGCTCATAAGTTTTATGGACCAAAGGGAATAGGAGTTGCATATATAAATGAAAATGTTCCATTTATAAGAATACAAGATGGTGGGCATCAAGAAAGAGATAAAAGAGCTGGAACTGAAAATGTTCCTGGAATTGTTGGAATGGCACAAGCTCTTAAGCTTGCAATCGAAAATATGGAAAAAAATAATAATCATATTAAATTTTTAAGAGATTATTATATTTCTGAAGTAAAGAAAAGGATTTCTTATATAAGAATAAATGGTGATATGGAAAATAGATTACCAGGAAATGCGAATATTTGTTTTAGTGGAGTGGATGGGAGTAAATTACTTGCTGAACTTGATAAAAGGGGAATATGTGCATCAAGTGGTTCTGCATGTAGTGCTGGACTTTTAACACCATCACATGTACTTTTAGCAATAGGAGTTCCAAATAAATTAGCAAAAAGTAGTTTAAGAATAACTTTTGGAAAATCTAATACATTAGAGGATACAAAATATTTAATAGAAAGTATTCAAGAAATAGTAGAAACTTTAAGATATAATTAAAATTAAATAGAAAATAATGAAATAAATTTAGATTAAAAAGGCAAAGCTGAGTGAGAAACTGAAAAAATTAAAAATAAATATTAATAAACAGTTTCTTTAAAAATTTATATTTATAAATAAGAAAAGAACTGAAATTAAATTTCAGTTCTTTTTGTATGTAATTATTATTTATTATCTTTTTTATCTTTTACTACATCTGACATAGCACCTAAACTACTAAGAGCTTTTGTTGCTTCAAATGGAATAAAGATTTTATTTGCTTCACCTTTAGCAACTTCTTGAAGTGCTTCTAAAGATTTTAATTGAACTAATTTTTCATCTGGATCAGCTTTTTTGATTGCATCATAAACTCTTTGAATTTCTTGAGCTTTAGCTTCAGCAACTTGTTTAATAGCTTCAGCCTCACCAGTAGCTCTTCTAATTCTTGATTCTCTATCAGCTTCTGCATCTAATATAGCAGCTTCTTTTCTACCTTCAGCAAGAGTGATTGCAGATTGTCTTTCTCCTTCTGCTTCAAGAATTAAAGCTCTTTTATTTCTTTCAGCGTTCATTTGTTTTTCCATTGCATCTCTGATGTCAGCTGGTGGAGTGATATCTTTAATTTCAACTCTGTCTATTTTACATCCCCAAGGGTCTGTAGCTTCATCAAGAATAACTCTTAATTTATCATTGATTTGATCTCTAGAAGAGAATGTTTCATCTAATTCCATTTTACCAACAATGTCACGAATTGTTGTGATTGCTAAATATTCAATACCTTTTTTCAAACTTTGAATTTCATAAACAGCTTTTGCTGGATCTGTGATTTTGTAGAAAACAACTGTATCAATTGTAATTGTAACGTTGTCTGATGTGATAACTCCTTGTGGTGGAATATCCATTGTTTGTTGTTTTAAACTAACAACAGAACGAACCTTGTCTAAAAAAGGAACGATAATTGTAAGACCTGCGTCAGCTACTTTGTGAAATCTTCCTAATCTTTCAATAATATAAACTTCAGATTGTCTAACAACTTTAATTGTGTTGTAAGCAACAATACAAATTAAAATAAGTAATACTAAAATATATTCCATTATAAAAACCTCCTAATTTTTTTTAATTTTTTGTTAATGGCTTTACTATTGCCTTTACGCCTTCGATCTTTTCGATAACTACTTCTGTATCTTTAGGAATATATGTGTCGTCTATAGATTTAGCAGACCATGCCTCTCCATTAACTTTAATTTGACCTTTGCCTTCAATTGGCTCAATGTCAATAGTTACTTTTCCGACTTTTCCTTCTATAGAATAAGAATTCGTTTTAACAAAAGAATCTTTTGGCATAATTTTATTTACAAATGGTTTTGTTGCAAAAATTAATAATGTTGAAACTATTACAAAAACAATTGATTGAACAAGAATGTTTTCAACAAAGAAGCTAACGACCATTGCTGCTAATGCACCAAGAGCAAACCAAAACACTAGAAATCCCATTGTAGCTATTTCAAGGACTACAAATATTCCAGCTATAATCAACCAAATATGCCACATATAAACCTCCAATCTATTCATAAACGAATAATAAACTTCATTTCTATTATACTATATATAAATATAATATTCAAATAAAAACAAGAAAAAAATATGATTTTTTTGTAAAAAATATTACAATTTTGTTAAAAAA
>JAFXGW010000007.1 GCA_017536685.1 Clostridia bacterium
CCTTGAAGAAGTCACAAATGCCAAAATTTCGAAAATTTTAGACGAAGTAGATATAATACTTGACTCTTTAGAAAAAAGCTTTTATAATGGCAAAATTTTAAGAGAGGGAATAAGTACTGCAATAATAGGAAGACCAAATGCTGGAAAATCATCTCTTTTAAATATTATTCTAAATGAAGAAAGAGCTATAGTTACTGATATTGAAGGGACTACAAGAGATACAATAGAAGAATATATTTCAATAGATGGTGTTCCTTTAAAAATAATAGACACGGCAGGAATTAGAAATGCTAGTGATGAAGTAGAAAGAATTGGTGTTCAAAAAGCTATAGAAATTGCTAAAAAAAGTGATGTTGTAATAGCAATTTTTGATGTAAGTAGAGAACTTAATAAAGAAGATGAAGAAATTCTTGGGCTTTTAGAAGATAAAAACTCAATTATTTTACTTAATAAAATTGATTTAGATAGAAAAGTAAGTTTAGAAAAAATTAAAAGTGTAAATAAGCCAATTGTTGAAATATCAACAAAAACAAGAGATGGTCTACAAGAATTATATTCTGAAATTTCAAAGTTATTTAAATTAAAAGAGATTGCAAATGACGGAGAAACAATTGTAAGTAACGTTCGTCATAAAAATATAATATTAAATTCAAGAAGAAATTTAGATAAAGCAAGAGAAACAATTAGAAATAATATGCCAATAGATATGATTTCTACTCACTTAAAAGAAATAATAGAAGAATTAGGAAAGATTACAGGGGAGACAGTTACAGAGGATGTTATAGCAGAAATATTCTCAAAATTCTGCTTAGGAAAATAAATAAAATTGTTTCACGATTGACAAATTGTAAAAAGTAAATAAAATAAAGGTTTATAAGTTTTCCTAAAAGACTTAAATAAAGAAGGAGAGCTATTTAATAAATAGCGTTTATATAAAATGAAATACGATGCTGGAAAATATGATATAGCGGTAATTGGGGCTGGTCATGCTGGATGTGAAGCGGCGCTTGCAGCAGCAAGGCTTGGTATGAAAACATTGCTATTTTCAATAAGTTTAGAATGTATTGCAAATATGCCATGTAATCCACATATAGGAGGAACATCAAAAGGACATTTAGTAAGAGAAATAGATGCGCTTGGTGGAGAAATGGGAAAAAATATTGATAAAACAATGATTCAACTTAGAATGTTAAATACATCAAAAGGTCCTGCAGTACACTCTTTAAGAGCTCAAACTGATAGAAAAAGATATCAAGCAGAAATGAAATATACTCTTGAAAAACAAGATAATTTATATGTAAAACAAGCTGAAATTGTAGATATTGAAGTAAAAGATGGAAAAGTAAAATCAGTAACTACCAATTTAGATGCAGTATATAATGTAGATTGTGTTATTTTAGCTACAGGAACATATTTAAAAGGTAAAATATTTATTGGAGAATCATCTTATGAAAGCGGCCCAGATGGCGTTGCTGCAGCAAATAAGCTATCTGATGTTTTAAAGAATTTGGGAATTGAAATTCAAAGATTTAAAACAGGAACACCAGCTAGAATTAATAGAAAAAGTATAGATTTTTCAAAAATGGAGATTCAAGAAGGAGAAACAGATTTAGTTCCATTTTCATTTGAAGATAAAATGCCAGACATAGAGCAAATTCCTTGTTGGCTTACATACACAAATGAAAGAACACATGAAATTATTAGAAAAAATTTACATAGATCTCCATTATATGCTGGAGAAATAGAAGGAACTGGACCAAGATATTGTCCATCTATAGAAGATAAGGTAGTTAGATTTGCAGATAAAGAAAGACATCAAATTTTTGTTGAACCTGTGGGTGCAGATACAAATGAAATGTATATTCAAGGAATGAGTTCATCTCTTCCAGAAGATGTGCAAATAGCTATGTACAGAACTCTTCCAGGTCTTGAAAATTGTGAATTTACTAGACCTGCATATGCTATAGAATATGATGCAATAGAACCATCACAATTAAAAAGTTCATTAGAATTAAAAGCAATAAGTGGTATGTTTTTTGCAGGGCAAATAAATGGTACTTCAGGATACGAAGAAGCGGCTTCACAAGGTTTAATTGCTGGAATAAACGCTGTTCAAAAAATAAAAGGAAAAGATCCTGTAATACTTGATAGATCAGATGCATATATAGGTGTTTTAATAGATGATATAGTAACAAAAAGTACTGCTGAGCCTTACAGAATGATGACTTCTAGAGCTGAGTATAGATTATTATTAAGACAAGATAATGCTGATTTAAGATTAACAGAAATTGGTCATGAAATCGGATTAATTTCTGATGAAAGATATGAAAGATTTCTAAAGAAAAAAGAAGAGATAGAAAAAGAAATAGAAAGATTAAAAACAACAAACGCTAAGCCAAATGAAGAAACAAACAATTTTTTAAGAAAACAAGGAACTTCAGAAATAACAGCAGGTACAAAACTTTCAGAACTTTTAAAAAGAACTGAAATTACATATAAATCATTAGCTGAAATTGATAAAAAAAGACCAGAATTAGATAGACAAGTGACAGAAGAAGTAGAAATTATGGTTAAATATGATGGTTATATAGAAATGCAAAAAAGACAAGTTGAAGGATTTAAAAAGTTAGAGAAAAAACTATTACCAGAAGATTTAGACTATAATACAATTAAAGGAATTAGATTAGAAGCAAGACAAAAATTAAACAAATATAAACCATATTCAATTGGTCAAGCGTCTAGAATATCAGGGGTTTCACCAGCTGATATATCAGTTCTATTAATATATTTAGAACAATCAAAAAGAAATAATAAATAATATTAAGCAAAAGTGGTAGACAAAAAGTTTTACCACTTTTTATTAAAAAAGGATAATAAAATGAATATTGAAGAATTTAAAAAAGTATTTTTAAAAGAAGCAGATAAAAATAATATTAATGTAAATGATGAAGAATTAGAAAATCTTTATAAATATATGGTAGGAATTATAGGGTGGAACGATAAAGTTAATGTTACAGCAATAACTGAAGAAAAATTGTTTATCGTGAAACACTTTATAGATTCTCTTCTTATAAACCACTATTTACAAGGAAAACAAAGAATTATTGATATAGGAACAGGTGGTGGATTTCCAGGAATACCATTAAAAATTTTAAACAAAGAAAAGAAATTTACATTAATAGATTCTGTAAATAAAAAATTAAATGTTATAAGAGATTTATCAGAAAAAATAGGTTTAGAAAATTTAGAAGTTATACATACAAGAGCAGAAGATTTAGCTGCTAAAAAAGAATATAGAGAAATGTATGATGTGGCTACAACACGAGCGGTATCAAATCTTTCAACAATTTTAGAATATATGCTTCCTTTCGTAAAAGTAGGCGGAATTGCAGTGTGTATGAAAGGTCCAAATTATAAAGAAGAATTGGATGATGCTAAAAAAGCAATTGAAATTTTAGGGGGGAAATTTGAACTTATAGAAACATTTAATTTAGAAGGTGAAATGGAAAGAAATATTTTAGTGATAAAAAAGATAAAAAACACATCAAATAAATTTCCAAGAGGTCAAGGAAAGCCTTTAAAACAACCAATTAGATAAGATTGTTGCACATGCAACAATCTTTTTTACTTAATAAGAAAGTTTTCTTTCTTATTAAATAAAACGCTACGAGTAACAAATAATAGAAAATTGACTTTAGTTTTATATTATAAAATGTATTAAAACTTTGTAAAATTAATTGACATATCTTTAAAATTTTTATATTATTATAGAGTAAATTTAACAATTGGATAAAACTTTAAGAAATAATCATAAGGAGGGATTTACTTTGGGAAGAGTAATATCAATTGCCAATCAAAAAGGTGGAGTGGGAAAGACTACAACCGCAGTTAATTTGAGCACTATATTGGCAAAAAAAGGAAAAAAAGTAATGTTAATAGATGCAGACCCTCAAGGTAATGCATCAAATGGTTTAGGACTAGAAAAACAAGATGAAAATTCTTTATATGATGTGTTGATAAATGATGTTGATATAAGTACAACATTACAAGATACATGTATAAAGAATTTAAAAGTATGTCCTTCAAATATGGATTTGGCTGGTGCTGAGGTTGAACTTGTTTCTCAAATGTCAAGAGAACAACGTTTAAAAGAAAAAGTCGATAGTGTAAGAGAAGAATTTGATTATATTATAATAGATTGTCCTCCATCACTTGGGTTAATTACTTTAAATGCGTTTACAGCATCAAATTCTGTTTTAATACCTGTACAATGTGAATATTATGCGCTAGAAGGCCTTGGACAACTTTTAAATACTATTAATTTAGTAAAAAAACATTTAAATAAAAGTTTAGAAATAGAAGGTGCCGTACTTACAATGTATGATATGAGAACAAATTTATCAAATCAAGTTGTAAAAGAGGTAAAAAGATATTTTGAAGACAAGGTATATAAAACAGTTATTCCTAGAAACATCAAGCTTAGCGAAGCACCAAGCTTTGGTATGCCTATAAGTTTATATGATCCTAAATCAAAAGGAGCAAGAGCTTATGAAAAGCTTGCTAGAGAAGTGTTAAGGAATGATGAATTAAGAAATAAAAGCGAGGAGGAATAAATATGGCTGTGAAAAAAACTGGACTTGGAAAAGGATTGGATGCTTTGTTTAGTACTCCAATGATTGAGGAAGAAATAAAACAAGAAGAAATAGTAAAAAAACTTAATATTAATGAAATTGAGCCTAATAGAGCTCAGGCTAGAAAGATATTTGATGATGAAGCAATAGAAGATTTATCAAATTCTATTAAAGAATATGGAGTTATTCAACCTATTATTGTAAGTAAAAAAGAAAATTATTATGAAATAATAGCTGGAGAAAGAAGATGGAGAGCATCAAAAAAGGCTGGGCTCACAGAAATACCAGCTATTATAAGAGACAATAACGAACAAAGAAATAAAGAAATTTCTTTAATAGAAAATATTCAAAGAGAAGACTTAAATCCGATTGAAAAAGCAAGAGGAATTAAACTTTTAATGGAAGAATATGACCTTACACAACAACAAGTTGCTGAAAAATTAGGAAAAAGTAGAAGTAGTATTGCAAATACTGTGAGAATATTAAATTTAGATGAAAGAGTAATAAATTTAGCATTAGAGGGAAAACTAACTGAAGGGCATTGTAAATCATTAATGTCTATAGATGATCAAGATAGACAATATAAAATGGCCTTGTATATTATAGAATCAGGGGATTCTGTTAGAGAAGCTGAAAAGAAAATGAAGGTTAGAAAAAAAGCTAGCAAAAAGAATGATAAATATATTCCAATATATAGAGACATAGAAGATAGATTTCAAGGCTTTTTTGGAACAAAGGTTAAGCTTGATGCTGGAGAAAGAAAAGGAAAAATTATTATTCAATATAGTTCTAACGATGATTTAGAGAGAATTTTAGGTCTATTAAAATAAGGAAGTGATAGAATGGAAAATCTTTTACAAGTGTTGAAAACAGAGGATTATTTAATAATTTCTTTCGTTACAAATATTATACTCATACTAGCAGTTGTTATAAATATTATTATGTTAATCACAATTAATAGAAAGTATATAAAATTTATGAAGCAATTAGGAAATGGTTCAAATCTAGATGAAATGCTGAAAAAATACTTGAAAGATGTTAAAGAAATTAAACAAGACAATTCAGAAATAAAAGCATATTACAGAAAGCTAGATAGTGATATAGCTTCTTGTATACAAAAAGTAGGAATTGTTAGATATAATGCTTTCAGAGATGTTGGAAGTGACTTAAGTTTTGCTATAGCATTATTAGATGGAAATGATACAGGTGTTGTTTTAAATGGATTATATGGTTCTGAATCATCAAATATATATGCAAAACCAATAAAAGGTGGAGTCTCAACATATCAATTATCTGAAGAAGAAAAATACGCATTAGAAATTGCTGAGCAAAATAAAAATTTTGTGGCTAAAAATAGAAAATTCTAAAAATCGAATTATGCTATAAAAAAATAAAATGAAAAGGAGGCTTTTAGCTTCCTTTTTGTTTATATATCTTAAAATAGGAATGAAAATTAAATTATAAGCACTTTTATATTCAAATGACAAATTATTATTAATGATTGAGAAAAAAGTCTTAAATTTGATTTTAAAGCGTATTAAATATTAACCTGAAAACTAAAATATAGGATTAGAATAATATATGTAAAATATGTATATATTAATAAAATATAGTTGTGGAGAAAAAATAAAGATTGTGGAAAAGTTTATGCAACATTAATAAGAGGAATAAAAGTGTGGGTAAATAAAGGTTTTTTTGCGTTGTTGATAATATTTTTTTGAAAAAAAGATTATTTA
>JAFXGW010000008.1 GCA_017536685.1 Clostridia bacterium
TAATCAAATTCGTAATAAAAATAGAAATATTTTAGGAGGGCTTAAAATGATTAAGTTAAATTTAGAAAATTCAAGCATACAAGAAAATGTAATTAATGAATATAGTGAAGAAGTGGCTAAAATTCATAACACACTTCATGCAAAAGCAAATGATGAAAAAGAATTTTTAGGTTGGATAGAACTTCCTACAAATTATGATAAAGAAGAATTTGAAAGAATAAAAATGGCTGCAAAAAAAATACAAAATGATTCAGATGTTTTAGTGGTTATTGGAATCGGAGGGTCATATTTAGGAGCAAGAGCTGTAATAGATGCTTTAAGTCATACATTTCATAGTCAAATGCCAGAAAGGAAAACACCTGTAATTGTTTATGCTGGACATAATTTAAGCCCTGTATATATGAATGAATTATTGGAATATATTGCAGATAAAGATATTTCTATAAATGTAATATCTAAATCAGGTACAACTACAGAACCAGCTATTGCATTTAGAATTTTTAGAGAAGTTCTAGAAACAAAATATGGAGTAGAAGAAGCTAGAAAAAGAATATATGTTACAACAGATAAACAAAAAGGCGCATTAAAAACTTTAGCTGATAACGAAAAATATGAAAAATTTGTAATACCAGATAATGTTGGAGGAAGATTTTCAGTATTAACAGCTGTAGGATTATTACCAATAGCAACTGCTGGAATTGATATAGATAAATTAATGAAGGGTGCGAAGTTAGCACAAGATAAATATTCAGAACCTGATGTAAAATACAATGAATGCTACAAATATGCTGTTGCAAGAAATCTTTTATATAGATCAGGAAAAACAATAGAAATTTTAGCTAATTATGAACCAAAGCTTCATTATATGACAGAGTGGTGGAAACAACTTTATGGAGAAAGTGAAGGAAAAGATCTAAAAGGTATATTCCCAGCTGGTGTTGATCTAACAACAGATTTACATTCAATGGGACAATATATTCAAGATGGTAGAAGAGAATTAATGGAAACTGTTTTAAAAATAGGAACAAATGCGTCAGAAATTACAATTCAACCAGATGATCAAAATTTAGATGGATTAAATTATTTGGCGGGAAAAACAGTAGGATATGTAAATTCTAAAGCAATGGAAGGAACAGTTTTAGCTCATGTTACAGGAAATGTTCCAAACATGATGATAGAAATGGATAAATTGGATGAAGAAAATTTAGGTCAATTAATTTATTTCTTTGAAAAAGCTTGTGCAATTTCAGGTTCAATGCTTGGAGTAAATCCATTTAATCAACCGGGTGTTGAAGAATATAAAAAGAATATGTTTAGATTATTAGAAAAACCAGGATATTAATAATAGAAAATGTAAAAACGTCATTTTTAAAATGACGTTTTTTATTGCTCAGAATCTGATTTTATTTCTGTTTCTGTTTTTTCTATAATATTATTTTCTTGCGTAATTTCTTGAGCAGAATCAACAGTGCTTGAGATTTGAATTTCTGCATCTATAATTTCTATATTAGAACTATTACTTTCAGTTTTTTCAGACACTTCACTAATTTCAATATTAGAAGTATCAGATATTTCGTCAATAGGTGATACAATTGTTGGAGATGGTGTGCTAGAAATGTTATCAACCTGTACAAAATTATTATTTTCTTTATTTTCTAAATTGTCTAATTTTTTTGAAATAACTTCAAGTGTTTTATAAATTGAAATTTTCCAATAACCATCTTCAATTTCTTTTCCTGTATTAGCTGTAAGCAAAAGAGCGATGGATAAAAATATAGTTGCTGAAATGGTTACAATAATAGATCTAAATATTGTTGGAAATAAAAGAATGTTTACAATATAATCACTAATAATTACCCCAATAGTAGTTCCGATTATTGTAAATAATATAAGTAAGAATACTCTTCTAAATTTTAACCAAAAAATATGACTTTTCATTGAACTTTCGTTGTACATATAAAATCTCCTTAAAATTTCATTAAATAAATTATAGCTGTTAGAAAATTTAGAGTCAATGGAAAATTTTATAAAGAAAAATAAAAATTATATATAGTAATTTTATTAAATATGGATAAATGTAAATTTATTAAATATTTGAATTAAAAAATTAATTGAATAAAATGTTACTACATGAATAAACTAGAAAAAAACAGATTTTAAGAGATAAAATGAGAAAAAGAAAGAGAGGGTGATACTGAAAAAAATCAAATTACTTTTTTAAACTTAGAAAAACTTGCATTGAATTTGATGAATTTATAAATTCTTGCTATAATAAAACTCGTTGGTGCATTATTCTAGTGTATACTCCTATTATGAGGGTAGGGCTAAAAATCTACTAGAAAGTATTAGCAGTCGAAGTTTTTTGAGAACCTTGCGCATTACGCCCAGTTTTGCGTGATTCTTGAAAAAAAGATTTTAGGATAGTTTGTAATGGCATATAAATGATTCCTAATTTCAATGAGACTTATTCATAAATCGAATAGGTAAAATCCATATATGTTATCTTTATATGGTAACAAATACTGTCTTGAGTGATGCTTGGGGATAAATCGATAATTATAACAATTATTTTTGGCCAAATAACTGTTACTAATTGATTTTGAAACAACCATTGCAAAAAAGACTAGTAATAGGCACGGATACTCAAAGAAAATTTCTAGAATGTTGGCTTTAAATTAAAGCTTGGGAATTTGAGGATTAAGGTACGGACTTAAGTGGTGATCTGGCGACAATCTTTCACAAAAGATGTGGTTTTTCTTAAACGGAAACGGCTTATCAGTAATGAGAAGTGAAAAACTGAGAAACTCTGCTAGACCTAAACCGTAAAATTTACTCGAATTCCTACCAATAAAGCATTATATTAAATCTTAAAATTATTTTAATTATGCGAATATATAATTTCTATTATTTAAGGAAATTATAAATCCGTATTTTTTTATATTTTGTGAGAATGATAAAGATAAATTTATTATAAAAATGAAGAAAATTATTAAATTTTATAAGTATTAAAGGAGATAAAAAATTGAAAGAAAAACAGAAAAAAACAAATAATAATAGTTGGGTAATATTTATAGCTATTACCACATTTGTACTATCTTTGCTTTTTTCATTTATATCTAATACAGTAATTGCTAATTTGAATATTATATTAGGTGTTTTAATTTTAATAGTAGTTATTCTAATTGGTGTAATCTTCGACTTGATAGGAGTTGCAGTAACTGTTGGGAACGAAGAAGACTTTCACGCTCAAGCTAGTAAAAAAATAAAAGGTGCCAAAACTTCTATAAAAATGATTAGAAACTCAGCAAAAGTTTCGAATTTTTGTGCTGACGTAATTGGTGATATTTGTGGAGTTTTAAGTGGTGCAATTAGTGCAATGATTGCTTTTAAATTAACTGAAAATTATGGAATGAGTTCATCAATTCAATTTGTATTTAGTGCTATTGTTTCTTCTGTAACTGTTGGTGGAAAAGCAATAACAAAAGAAATTGCAAAAAAGAATTCAACAAAAATATTAGGTTTTATATCAAAATTTATAAATATAGATGAAAAGTAGTTTGGTTTCCAAACTACTTTTTATATGCTTATAAATTTATAATTGTAGACGTGAAACATAAGTTTTAGACAACGATTTAATATAGATAAATTTATAAACATAAATATAAATTATTATATGAATACTATTAGTTATTTATTGACAATGAAAAATATAAATTATAAAATGAAAAATATAAAAATACAGAAATACAGAAATTTTACAAATAGATTGTATAGAATAGAAATTATAAATGAAGAGGGAAAAGATGGATTTAACCTATGATGCATTAGATAAAAGTATTCAAACTGAATTAAAACCTTTGTATTTAATTTATGGAGAAGAACAATATTTAGTTGATACAAGTGTTAATAAAATAAAAAAGAAATTTGGAGAAAAAGTTTTAGGAATTAATTATATATTAATTGATGAAACGAATCTTGATAATTTGATTTCAGATATAGAAATGCCAGCGTTTGGATATGATAAAAAACTTATTATAGTAAAAAACTCAGGGCTTTTCAAAAAAGATGGAAGAAAAAAATCCGGTTCTCCAATGCAAGATAAAATTGCTAATTATATAAAAAATAATATGGATATAATTGAAGAGGCTGTAATATTAGTTTTTGTAGAGGCAGAAGTAGATAAAAATGTTGTTTTTGATGCTATTTCTAAAAACGGAATAATATGTAATATTGAAGAATTAAAGCCGATTCAACTTGTGAAAAAATTAAAACAAATTTGTAACTTATATAAAGTAAATGTAGATGATTCTACTTTAAATTATTTAATAGAAAATTCTGGAACCAATCTTCAACATTTAATAAATGAAATTAGAAAACTAATTGAATATGCTGGAGAGAATGGAACAATAACTTTAGATGCTGTAAATAAATTGTCTATAAAACAAATTGAGAGTGTGATTTTTGAGCTTACAGATAATTTAGCAATGAAGAAAATAGATAAAGCTTTAGAAGTTTTAGACAATTTAATTTATCAAAAAGAACCGCTTCAAAAAATTTTAATTACTTTATATAATCATTTCAAAAAAATATATTTATGCACAGTAGCAGTAGAATTAAAAAAAGATGTAGTAAATTCTTTAAATTTAAAACCCAATCAAACTTTTTTAGTAACAAAATATAAAAAGCAAGCTTCTTATTTTAAAAAATCTGAATTGAGAAAAATATTAGAAGAATTTTACAATTTAGACTATAATTCAAAAAATGGAAAAATAGATATCGATGTTGGATTAAGAAGTATATTGTGTAGCTATTGTAGTTAATTAAATAATATGAGATAAGTTTTTTTAAGAAATACTTAAAGAAACTTATTTTTTATTTGATTTTATTCGTGTTTATAGATATAATATAAAATAATTTAAATTTGAGGACGTTATATGAAAAAATATAGAATTGAAATTATATTATTTGTGGTAGAAGCTGTATGTATGATATTAGAACTTGTTGCATCAAGAATTTTATCACCATATTTTGGAAGTAGTAATTTGGTTTGGACAAGTGTTATTGGTATAATTTTAGCTAGTGGTAGTATTGGAAATTATTTGGGTGGAATTGTAGCAGACAAGCCAGAAGTAAATAAAAAATTTAAATTAATATTATTAATTTCTGGTATATTAATATTTATTATTCCATTTATTCAAACACCAGTAATAGAAGCTGTTTCAATATTGTTTAAAGATATAAGAATTGGTGCTATTATATCAACAGTATTTTTATTTTTCTTACCATCTGTGTTTTTAGGATTTTTAGTTCCTATGGTACAAAAATTAAAGATAACAAATTTAGAAAATAGTGGAGAAGTTTCAGGAAAAGTATATGCTTTGGCTACACTTGGAGGAATATTTGGTACTTTTATAGGTGGCTTTTGGTTAGTTCCAAGTTTTGGAAGTATTGAAATACTATTCTTTATGGTGGTTGCAATTTTAGTTTTAATTCCGCTTGTAGATTTTAAAATAGAAAAAAAAGAATTGTTATTTATTATAATATCTTTAATTATTTTGATAAGTGCTATGTACATATATTCTAATAAAAATACTGAAAAAGGTGAAAAAGTTTTAGCCGGTAAAGTTAATGAATATGTAAGTTATGATACTGAATATAGTCGTATATTAGTTTTTAATAGATATGATCAAAATAATGATTTAGTAAGAAGTTTCACAATGGATAGTGGACATGAATCTGCAACTTATGTAGATGAAAGCAGATGGAATGAACTTGTTTTCGAATATACTAAAATGTATGATTTAATGTTTAAATCATCAAAAGAAATAAAAGATACTTTACTTATTGGTGGAGCTGGATATTCATATCCAAAACATTATATTAGTAAATATTTAGACAAATCTATGGATGTTGTTGAAATTGATCCTATGGTTACAGAAATTGCAAAAAAATATTTCTATTTAGATAAATTAATAGATGAATATAAAACCGAAGAAAATAATAGATTGAAGTTAATTACAGAAGATGGAAGAACATATTTAAATAACAATACCAAAAAATATGATGCAATTTTAAATGACGCTTTTTCTGATACTACACCAGCTGCAACTTTAACAACATTAGAAGCGGTAAAAAATATTAAAAAGTCATTAAATGAAAATGGATTATATCTAACTAATATAATATCTTCATTGGAAGGTGAGAATTCTAAATTTATGAAGGCTGAAGTAAAAACATTAAAAGAAGTATTTTTAAATGTTTATGTAATTCCTTGTATAACTAAAGATGATTTAGAATTACCACAAAATAATATGGTAATTGCTACAGATGGAATATTAGAGATAGATAAAACAAAACTATACAATTTGGAAATTGGTGAAGAGGATATAATTTTAACAGATAATTATTGTCCAATAGATACATTAATCCCACAGCACTAATGTGATTTTTGTAAAAAAATTAAAGTAATTAGATTAATATTAATTTTAGTTTCTTGAAGATATATCAAGAATTAATAATTAGTTTTTTATAAAAAATATATAAATTTTAAGGAGGATTTTTTTCATGGCTGAAATATTAAAAGATGTATCAAGAACATTTAACGAATTTCTTTTATTGCCAAATTTAACTGATGAAAGATGCATTCCGAATAATGTATCTTTAAGAACACCACTTGTAAAATATAGAAGAGGAGAAGAACCAAAATATAGTGCTAACTTACCTTTAGTATCTGCAATTATGCAATCTGTATCAGGTGAGAAAATGGCTATAGCTTTAGCTAGAGAAGGTGGTTGCTCATTTATTTATGGAGCACAATCAATAGAATCTCAAGCACAAATGGTAAGAAATGTAAAAAAATATAAAGCTGGATTTATTACTAGTGATTCAAATGTAACACCAAGTACAACAATTCGTGATTTATTAGCATTAATAGAAAGAACGGGACATTCTACAGTAATGATTACTGAAGATGGAACAGCAAAAGGCAAATTTTTGGGCTTAGTAACAGATAAAGATTATAGAATAACAAGAGTAAATTTAGATGAACCAGTTTCTAATTATATGATGCCAAAAGAAAGACTTTGTTTTGCCAGAAAAGGAATATCATTAACAGAAGCAAACGATATGATTTGGGCGAATAAAATTAGTTGTCTTCCAATATTAGATGAAAATGAAAACTTAGATACTTTAGTATTTAGAAAAGATTATGAATCAGACAAAGAAAATCCAAATTCTTTATTGGATGATAATAAAAGATTTATTGTTGGTGCAGGTATAAACACAAGAGATTATGCAGAAAGAATACCAGCATTGGTTGATGCTGGAGTTGATATGGTCTGCATGGATTCTTCAGATGGATATTCTGTATGGCAAAAAAATACAATTGATTGGGTAAGGCAACATTATGGCGATTCAGTAAAAATAGGAGCAGGTAATGTTGTTGATAAAGCAGGATTTTATTATTTAGCTGACGCTGGTGCTGATTTTATTAAAGTCGGTGTTGGTGGAGGATCAATTTGTATAACTCGTGAGACAAAAGGAATTGGTCGTGGACAAGCTAGTGCGCTTTTAGATGTTGTCGAAGCAAGAAATGAATATTTTGAAAGAACAGGAATATATATTCCAATATGTTCAGATGGTGGAATTGTGCATGATTATCACATCACTTTAGCATTAGCAATGGGAGCAGATTTTGTAATGATGGGAAGATATTTTGCAAGATTTGATGAAAGCCCATCAAGAAAAGTAAAAAGGAATGGAACATTCATGAAAGAATATTGGGGTGAAGGTTCAAATAGAGCTAGAAACTGGCAAAGATATGATATGGGAGGAGAAGCAAAAAATAAATTAACATTTGAAGAAGGTGTTGATTCTTACATACCTTATGCTGGACCATTAAAAGACAATGTTGATGTAACTGTTAGCAAAATAAAATCAACAATGTGTAATTGTGGATGTATTTCAATTCCAGAATTTCATGAAAAAGCTAGATTAACAATGGTTTCAAATGTAAGTATAATTGAAGGCGGAGCTCATGATGTTGTACTAAAAGAATATGAAGCTGGAAATTAAAATAAATATGTTGACAAATGTCGAAAAAAATAATAAATTGTCACCAGAGCAATTAGTGCTTTGTATGATGTGTAAAAAACTTAATTAAGGGGGTATGCATCTATGATTCAAAGATCATCAGGACTTTTTCTTGAATACATCACATCGCATCAACTGTTCGAAACGCAAAAGATTAAGCTTAAGATTTCAAATGAGTTTGGAATTGCCGAAAACGTAAAAGTTTTCTTCAACAAATATGGACAGTATCCGGGGGAAGATGGCTGTTATGAAATGATTTATAACAGTCAAGAATCTACGGAAAATGAAACTGTATTTGTGGCTCAATTTCAACATGGAACTGTAGGTTACAGAACATTTGTAATCGCACTACAATTGAATAACAAGAGAATGTACGTTAAAAGAGATTATTCTACTTGTGAGCCAGTTTTGACTGAGTTCATAGAGGATGATCGCTATGCATTCTGGGAAACTATGCCATATTCTTTAAAGTATGATACTCCGGATTGTGGTTTGGAAGGTGGAATTGCTTATCAGATTTATCCTGATACATTCTACAGAAAAAACTTACCGGAACAATTTAAAGATAAGGTTGTTTCGTGGGATGCTCCACCTAAATGGTGGCCTGACGAAGACGGTGAATACCGAAATGACCAATATTATGGAGGTACAATTGCAGGTATAATTGAAAAGCTTCCTCACATTAAAAGTTTGGGAGTAACTG
The DNA here is from genome assembly GCA_017536685.1 of Clostridia bacterium. Lineage (GTDB taxonomy): Bacteria > Bacillota > Clostridia > TANB77 > CAG-508 > Scatovivens. Next base: position 8,795 of record JAFXGW010000008.1, read on the forward strand.
CAATATATATCTGTCCTGTTCTTAAATCTGGTTCTTCAAATCGATATGATACAATCGATTATGAAACGGTAGATCCGATTCTTGGCACATGGGATGATATGGCAATGTTATACAAGAAAGTCCATGAATATGGAATGAATCTTGGTATTGATGTTGTTATCAATCATTCTAGCATTTTGAACCCGCTTTTGAAAGAAGCTCCACAACTCTACAAATGGAAAGAATGGCTTGTAGAGCCAAAGTGTTGGTGGGATTACAAACATTTGCCTGAATTTGACCAAAGCGAGCAAGAGTATTTAAATTATGCTACAAAATGGCTTAAGAATCTTTCTAAATATTGCGACTTCTTTAGATTTGATGTTGCAGACAGCTTGGAAAGTTCAACCATTAGGCATTTAAAATCTCAGCTGCCAAATGTTAATTTTATGGGTGAAGTTTGGAAACACGCTATAACAGGAGAACACAGAACATTTCTTAATGGTGAAGAACTTGATTGTGTCATGAACTATCAATTTGCGTATGCGATTTATCGTTATGCAAGATGGGGAAATGGCGAATATTTCAAGAGAATTACCACTAATATTTATAACCTGTATCCTGAAAGAGCACTTCGCAGATCACCAATTTTCATTTCTTCTCATGACATTCCTAGACCTATGAACATTCTTACGAATGAATATATGAAGGAAGATGAGAGTTATGAAAACGTATGGGATATGGAAAAGTCTCCAGATTGGATTGATCCTGATGGAACTTTCAATACCTATCGTTTCAGAAAATATGAGATGGAGAATCTCGAAATTACGGGGGAAACAAGAACTCTTGCAGAAAACTTAAGGCGAATTGCTGTTTTCTTACAGTACACATTACCTGGATTGCCTTCAATCTTTGCAGGTGATGAAATGGGTGAAACAGGACTAAAGGATCCAACCAACAAGTTCCCGCTTCCTTGGGACAATATAGATGTTAAGAGCTATGAACTTTATAAAAACTTAGGTATTTTCAGAAATGACCATAGAGCTACATTTGCTTATGGTGATTATGAAGTTCTTGAGGAAAATGAAGGAAAGCTTTTATACAGAAGAGCAGATATGCTTTTTGCTGTTAACATAACAGATAAAGATGCAGATTTGTTTGAATGTATGAAAAACAAAAATATTGTTTTCTCAATGGGAGAGAACGACAAGAACTGTGATGGTGAAGTAAAACTTGGCTTGTTACCTAGATATAGTGTTGTGGCAGTAAAAAGCTGATAACTATCAATGAATTACAAATAGCGGACTTTTAGGGGAGAAATCTTCTACAAAGTCCGTTTTTGTGTTATTTAATTTATTTGAATTTAATATTATAGCAATCTTGTAGTTTGATGCTTTGATTTTTGATAAACCAATATTGATTTTTTATTGAATTCTTGGTATTATATTTAAATAGGGTGACAAGATTTGAAGAACTTAAAAAATTTTAAAAAGGGGAAAATATATGGAAAAAGAATTAATTTTAATCTTAGATTTTCATGGACAATTTAATCAATTAATTGCAAGAAGAGTAAGAGAATGTAATGTGTATTCAGAAATAGTACCTTACAATATTTCAGTAGAAAAAATAAAAGAAAAAAATCCAAAAGGCATTATTTTCACAGGAGGACCTGATAATGTTTATGCTGAAAATGCCCCAATGTGTGATAAAGAAATATTTAATTTAGGAATACCAGTTCTTGGTATTTGCTATGGAATGCAACTTATGACTCATATTTTAGGAGGAGAAGTTCAAAGAGCAGATAAAAGAGAATATGGTGTAACTGAAGTTGAAATAAATAATACTTCAAAAATATTTGAAGGTTTTGGAAATACAAATAATTTCTTAATGAGCCATACAGACTTTGTAGCAAAACTTCCAGATGGTTTTGAAAATCTAGGAAAAACAGCTCATTGTCCAAATGCAGCTATGCAAAATGTTGAAAAGAAATTCTATGGAATTCAATTCCATCCAGAAGTAAATCACTCAGTAAATGGAACAAAGGTTATTAGAAACTTTGTTTATAATGTTTGCGGATGCAGTGGAGATTGGAAAATGGATTCTTTTGCAGAGGAGGCAATAAAAGCAATTAGAGAAAAAGTTGGAGATAAAAAAGCTTTATGTGCTTTATCTGGTGGAGTTGATTCATCAGTAGCAGCAGCTTTAATGAGCAAGGCTATTGGAAAAAACTTAACTTGTATATTTGTAGATCATGGACTTTTAAGAAAAAATGAATCAGATGAAGTTGTTGAAGTCTTTGGAAATAGAGAAGACGTTAACTTTATAAGAGTTGATTGTCAAGAAAGATTTTTAGGAAAACTTGCTGGTGTTACAGAACCAGAAAGAAAAAGAAAAATAATTGGTGAAGAATTTATAAGAGTATTTGAAGAAGAAGCTAAAAAAATTGGTGCTGTAGATTATTTAGTTCAAGGAACAATTTATCCAGACGTAGTTGAAAGTGGTGCTGGAACAAAATCTACAATTAAGAGTCACCACAATGTAGGTGGATTACCAGACTATGTAGATTTTAAAGAAATTATAGAACCACTAAGAGATTTATTTAAAGATGAATTTAGAAAAGTTGGATTAGAATTAGGACTTCCAGAATATTTAGTATATCGTCAACCATTCCCTGGGCCAGGTTTAGCAATTAGAGTTATTGGAGATATAACTAAAGATAAATTAGATATCTTAAGAGATGCTGATTTTATATTTAGAGAAGAAATTGCAAAATGTGGATTAGATAAAGAAATTAATCAATATTTTGCAGTACTTACGAATTTAAAAAGTGTTGGTGTAATGGGAGATGAGAGAACTTATGATTACACAGTAGCACTTCGTGCTGTTACTACATCAGATTTCATGACTGCAAGCTGGAGCAAAATACCATTCGAAGTATTAGAAATAGTTTCAAGCAGAATTGTAAATGAAGTAAAACATGTAAACAGAGTTGTTTATGATATTACTGGAAAACCACCAGCAACAATTGAATGGGAATAAAATGTAAAAAACTAAGGAGGAATTCAAGATGAAGTTACTTATAGATGATGCAAATATCGAGAATATAAAAAGAATATATGAATACTATGCAGTTGATGGAGTTACAACTAATCCATCAATACTTGCTAAAAATGGAAAAAATCCATACGAAACATTAAAAGAAATTCGTGAATTTATTGGAAATGACGCTGAACTTCATGTGCAAGTTGTTTCAGACACGGCAGAAGAAATGATTTTAGAAGGTCACAAAATAGTAGATGTTTTAGGGAAAAATACATATATTAAAATTCCTACAGTTCAAGAAGGGCTTAAAGCTATGAAAAAATTATCAAGTGAAGGATATAATATAACTGCAACTGCTATATATACTCCTATACAGGCATATTTGGCAGCAAAGGCTGGAGCTAATTATGCTGCACCATATGTAAATAGAATTGATAATCTAGGTACAAATGGAATTGAAGTAACAAGAAAAATCCATGATATTTTTGAAAATAATGGATTGAAAACTCAAATATTAGCTGCAAGTTTTAAAAACTCTTTACAAGTATTAGAACTTTGTGAATATGGAGTTGGAGCATCAACTGTTGCTCCTGAAATAATAGAAGGATTTATAAACAATCCAAACATTTCATCAGCAGTGGATGTATTCACAAAAGACTTTGAAGGCCTTTGCGGAGAAGGAAAAACAATGTTTAATTGTGATTAATTTTAACGAAGTGATACAAGGTATCACTTCGTTTTTATATTACTTGATAAAATGAATAGAGTATGGTAAAATATTAAAGATAAAAAATTAAGGAGATAAAATTTAATGAAAGTTTTAACAGTAGGAGATATTGTTGGAAGAACAGGTCTTCAAAAATTAAAAGAAGTATTGCCAAAAGTAATAAAAGATAATGAAATAGATTTTATAATTGTAAATGGAGAAAATGCTGCTGATGGTATGGGGCTTACAGAAAAAATGTACAAAGAAATATTAGCATTAAATGTTAATGTTGTTACAATGGGAAATCATACATGGGGCAAAAAAGAAATTTTTAATTTTATTGATGATAAAAATATTATAAGACCAGCTAACTATTCGAAAAATAATCCAGGTAGAGGATATGATATATATGAATGTAAAGGCAAAAAAATAGGCGTAATAAATCTAATTGGAAGAACCTCTATGTCAGTATTATCTGAAAATCCTTTTTTAGTTGCAAAAGAAATAGTTACAGAATTAAAAAATAAAGTAGATATAATAATAATAGATTTCCATGCGGAAGCAACAGCGGAGAAAATTGCTTTGGGATATTTTTTAGATGGAGAAATAACAATTCTTTTTGGAACTCATACTCATGTTCAAACTGCTGATGAAACGATATTAGAAAAAGGGACTGGGTATATTACAGATATCGGTATGACAGGACCTGTAAAATCAGTAATAGGAATGGATGTAGGAGCATCAATAAAAAGATTTGAAACCTCACTTCCAGAAAAATATAAAATTGCAGAGGGAAAAGGAAAATTTAATAGTTGTATGTTTGAAATTGATGATAAAACAAACAAAGTAACCAAAATAATAAGAATAAATAAATAATATTGAAATCGTTAGTATAGTCAAAATATACTAGCGATTTTTTTATTTAAGTAGAAAATTTACGTTTACTATTAAATAAAATTCTATGAATGACTATTATATATAAATTTTATTAGATAATTATTTTGATTATGAAATTATTTGGTATATATAAATTAACTACTAATTTATATAAAATAAGATATTCTTTTTCATTTTTCTTCATAATATTACAGAAAATATGTATTAATTTGTCAAATTATATAATTTTTGATAAAACTTTGAAGATGAGATTCGCTAGACAGTACAAGCTTTTGAGGTGTAAAATTATTTCATCGAAACACAAGATAAAATAAAAATAATAGGAGGAAGAAAAATGGAAGTTTTAAAAATTTCATCAAAATCAAACCCAAATTCAGTTGCAGGAGCAATAGCAGGTTTGGTAAAAGAATCTACAAGAGCAGAGATGCAAGCAATAGGAGCTGGAGCTTTAAATCAAGCAATAAAAGCAGTTGCTATAGCAAGAGGGTTTGTAGCACCGGCTGGAGTAGATTTAGTTTGTATACCAGCTTTTGCAGAAGTTCAAGTAGAAGGAGAAGACAGAACAGGAATTAAATTAATTATTGAATCAAGAAAATAAAATATTAAAAATTATTTAATAAAATATATATGAAAGACTA
>JAFXGW010000009.1 GCA_017536685.1 Clostridia bacterium
ATATTAAAATAAAAAAAATTAAAGGTAATATCATAATAAACTCTCCTTTGCTAATATAAATTAATTATAACACAAAAGTATATAATGTGACAAAATATTTTTATGAAAAATAAGTATAATATCTATAAAGTAGCACTAAAATATATTGATATAATTAAATTTTTTCAATTTTAAACAAAAAAGCTTGCATTTAAAGGAGCAAGCTTTTATAATATATAAAATTTATTTTTTTCTTTTTTGTTTTTTTCGAGAAGACTTAATCATTGAGAATGCAATCACTAACAAAATAGCACCAGCAATTATTAAATAAATACTGTAATCAATTTTTTCTACCGTGGTTTTTGCAAGTAAATTAGCACTATATTCGATATCTTCAACTTTATATTTTACAGTTCCAATTTTTTCTCCAGCAAGGATAGGAGCTTCTAAAGTATCTTTTAATGTAATTTCAGGAATAACATTATTCATATCAATACTTTTATTATTTACTACTGTTATTGTTTTATCTATTACTAAATCTAAATTTTTAGTTTCTTTAGTTCCATTTTCAATTTCAAGACTTTGTACAATTGAACCTTTTTCAATAATTTTAGTTAAAGTAAAATTATCATATGCATATTCAAATAATTTTTTTGAATCTATATATCTTGAATTTAACCCTTCATTAGTAGTTCCACCATTTAAAACAACCGCAATGAATTCTAATCCATCTCTTGATGAACTAGCAACTAAACAGTTTCCTGCTTTTGAAGTGTATCCAGTTTTAATCCCAATTGCATTTTTGTAGTAATATTTTCTACTATTTTCATTTAATAATTCATTAGTTGTTTTTAATATTCTATCTTCATTTGGATATTGTTCTGTGGCTGGTAGAGTATATTCTGTTGTAGCAACTAATTTTCTGAAAGTATCATTTTTCATTGCGTAATCTGCGATTAAATATAAGTCATAAGCTGTAGAATAATGGCTATCATCATGAATACCGTTTGGATTAACAAAATGTGTTGTTTTACAACCAAGTTCTCGTGCCTTATCATTCATCATTGTAGAAAATTCATCTATTGAACCCGCAACATATTCGGCTAAAACATATGCGGCATCATTCGCAGAAGGAATCATTAAAGCATAAAGTAAATCGTTTACAGATAATTGCTCACCAATTTGCAAATTACAAGTAACATATCCATTAGGAATATTACTTAAAGCAGATTCTCTTACAGTAACAATTTCATCTAATTTGCAATTTTCAATAACAAGAATTGCTGTTAAAATTTTTGTAGTACTCGCAGGATACATTTTTTTTGTAGAATTTTTTTCATAAAGTATACGTCCAGTACTAATTTCTACTAAAATTGCAGCTTCCGAGTTAAGCTTTATTTCGTCCGCAAAAGAAAATGATTGAATGTTAAATATTAATAAAAAAACTAATAAAATGATTTTTGATTTTAACTTCATAAAATTCCCTCACATGAAATTTATTATTTGAATTATGATATATCAAAAATCGACAAAATTCAATAGATAAATGAAGTTTTAAAGAGCAAATATAAAAGGTAATTAAATCATATCAAAACACATTAAGTTAATTTTTAAATTTGGAAAATATCTATAAAATTAAGAAAGGAGATATCACATAATTGTGAAAATTTATTATGTGATAAGAAAAAAATGGAAAAAAGAAAAGATTTTTTTGAGCGAATTTTAATTATAATAATTATTTTAATAATTGCTATTTGTATTTTAGTTTTTTATAACCAACAAAGAAAAGTTGATGTATTATATGAAGATATGGAACTAATATCAGAAACAGAAAGTGATAATAATTTTACCAATATAAATACAGAAAATTGTGACCTATATGAAATGGAAAATGAAACAATAAAAATATATATAACAGGAGAAGTAAATAATCCTGGGGTAAAAGAATTACGATTAGGATCAAGGATAGAAGATGCAATAAACAATGCAGGTGGGTTAACAGATAATGCTAATATAAGCCAAGTTAATTTAGCATATTCTTTAGAGGATGGCGAAAAAATATATATTCCAAATATAAATGAAAAAATTGATGAATACATAACTAGAGAAAATGGTGATGGAATTGTAGAGAAAAGCAATAATCAATCTTCAGAAAGAATAAATATAAATAAGGCTGATGTGAATGAATTATGCAAATTACCCGGAGTAGGACAATCATTAGCTATTCGAATTGTAGCATATAGGGATGAAAACGGAAATTTTAAAACAATAGATGATTTAAAAAATGTAAGTGGAATTGGTGAAAAAAAATTAGAAAGCTTAAAAAAATATATTGTGGTAAAATGAAAGCCCACCTTGCTCAGGTGGACTTTGAAAGGTATAAGCTACCTTAATACACTTTAAACTGGAATCGGATTATAATTGTTTATTGGTTCCAGACACTTATCTAAATATTCAAGTGCATTTTGCAATGCGTCATGATAAGTGATTGCTGTTTCGTAGCAAGGGGTAGAAATCCATGCGGATCGCAGGTCATCAAAACCGATATCTTTTGGAAAAAAGCCATGTTTGAGCAGAAGATTATCTTCCATCAAATTAATGGAAACAGAAAGAGTGTAAGCATTCTGCTCTAAGGCCTCACCCAATTGCTTATATTGGTATATTTGAATGAAACTCATCATAAGAATGATAAGAATCATACCAACTGTAAACAACTGAGAGATGGGCCACTTTTTGCGAACAGGTAATGCATCTGCTCCTTCACAATTATTGGGCTCAAAGGTTGGCGCAGTCGGGGCTGGATGCCGCGAGGAATAGGATTTGCCAGAGGGTGCTGAGGGGAATTTGTTCATACTGTTTTTCTCCTTTTCTTCTTTTTTGCAGGGATACTACGATGTTTTATAAAGTGTATATCCAAAACATCGGATGAAAATATTTTACTATTATTATGTTAACTTGTCAAGTGGCTATGGAATATAAGATAATTAGAATGGATATGATGAATAGAAATAAAATGTTGTTTTCAAGCCTTTTCTTATTTACACTCATTTATTTTTTATAATAAAAAAACCACCGTTTTTGGTGGTTTTTTGGTTGCGGGAGTAAGACTCGAACTTACGACCTTCGGGTTATGAGCCCGACGAGCTGCCAACTGCTCCATCCCGCGATACATATTTAATTGGAACGTAATGAATTATAATATAGTTATATTCAAAAGTCAAGTGTTTTATGCAAAAAAACTTAACTTTTGAATATATAAAGATTTAGTATATTGGCTATAAAGATTTTATATAATAAAGTTATTTTAATTTTTCATATAAAATATAAGAATCATCTTTGTAGATTACTTTATAATTGTTGTCATTTGCAAGGTATATGTCAACTGTTTCATTATGCTTTAATAAAATATGAGTAAAATCATATTTGTCAAAAACGTCTTTATAATGCTTATGACCACTTGTAATTTCAATAAAATCATAGAATATATCTGTATCATTAAATTCACTACAATAAACATCTAATCTTGAATCAATGAAAACTGGTATGTTATTTAACATTAAATAACTACCATTATTATATGAATTATAAATTCTAATATTCTTATAATCTAACTCTTTTTTTATAAATTCAACAGCTCCTACTGGATATTCTGTTTCATTTATATAATCTGCATTAGAATGTTCTAAAAAAATCGGAATTGAAAAAATAAGTACTATTTCTATAGTGATGATACCAGTAATTGTTTTACTAAAGAAATTTTCTAACAATTTGATGTCGTCCTTTATAAGCAAATTTGTTGCATATACAATCAAGTCATTTAGTACGAAAGAACCCAATAGTACTAATAGATATACATATCTTGCACTAGATAATGCCATTATATATAATCCTGCAATTAGAAATCCATGTTCTGTCTTTATTTTTGTTGGTAAAAAGATTAAAAATGCTAATAAAAATAATGTAAAAACTATAAAAGGAAGATTTGCAAGAGGCACAATAGGTTGCATTTCGTTAATATAATAAATTGAAAGAGAATCTTCAAAATTACTTGGTCCGAACATTGATTTTATTATATATGTGTAAGGTGTATCATGAGTAGGAGTTAATAAACCAGTAAGTGCAATAATAATCATTAGAATAATTAAATTTTTTGTATTGTAATTTTCCCTACGGATTACTTTATAATTCGCATATTCACTTATTCTTTCATTCATTATTTTTTCATAATCTTTTATATCTTTTTCATAAATTGCAATTTTTTCAGAGTCTTTTGGAAGTTTTGAAATTTTCTTTTTTAATCTTTTAATACATAAGTTATATATGGTTTTTGAAGTACATATATTACAAAAAGATGCAGCGATATATGGCATGAAAAGAACTAATAAAAGGGGCCAAGTTGCAGCATGAAAATTAGCTACAATAATTGAAATTATAACCAATGTAATTGCATATCTTTTTTTATTTGTTTCAATAAATTCTTCTATACAAAATATTTCTATTATAAAACAAACAAAAGAAATTATTTGAGAACGTGCAGTAAAGCAACTTTTTACAAGATATAATGAAATTAATGTAATAAAAAATGAAATTATTGGAGATTTATTTCTTTTACTTAAAAATAAAAATAAAGTGATTGCAGTAAAAATTGTAAATATAATTACTGAAACATAAATTCCTGTGAATCCAAAAGAATTGTAGATTAGATAAATTATAATATCAAAAATCCAATGAGAATGAGTATAATATAAATTATCATCAACCCAACAGAAATGTTCTTTCATATCAATACCATTTTCCAAAATGTGTTTTCCAATTGCTATATTGAAAAAAGTATCATTTTGAAATGTTTTAAAAACAATTGCTATAGAAAAAAAAGCAATTGCTATAGAAAAAATAATTAAAAGTTTTTTTTGTTTTTTGTCCATGATATATACTATGAAACTTAAAGCTTCATAATCTCCTTTCTGTATTTGGTAAAAAAATTATATCATAAAACCTATAAAAGTAAATAAAAAAGAGAAATATTGAATATTTGAAAAAAATATTCAATAAACTGGAAATTAACATAAAAATATGTTATACTTATAAAGTATGATACAAAAAATATTACAAATGGAGGAAAATATATGGATAATATTTTTATAACATATCCAAAATGTGCTACATGCCAAAAAGCAAAAAAATTTTTAGATGAAAACAAAATTAAATATCAAGAAAGACATATCGTAACAGATACACCTACATACGAAGAATTAAATGAAATTATTGAAAAGAGTGGATTGCCAGTTAGTAAGTTTTTTAATACAAGTGGATTACTATATAGAAGCATGAATTTAAAAGAAGAATTAAAAAGTTGCACAGATGATGACAAAATTAGACTTCTTTCTAGTAATGGTATGCTTATAAAAAGACCTCTATTAATAGCGAAAGATAAAGTGTTAGTAGGGTATAAGAAAGATGAATGGGAAGAATTAAAATAAAATTTTTAAAAAATATTTACAAAAAAATATATATATGCTAAGATTAAAATAATTTAATATATACTAAAATTTTGTTGAAAAACGTAAAAAAATGGTATATAATATAGTTAATATGGTAAAAGGAGGATTTTATTATGTCAAAAGTAATGAAAGTTATGGCTGTTATCTTATTAACAGTTATGGTTGTTGCTTCATTAGCATCAAATGTTAATGCATTATCTTATGCAGATGTTCAAGAAGTTAATAAAGTAACTAGTGGTGCAACAGATACATCTGGAGCAGCAGATAGTGTTAATAGAATCGTAGGTGCGATTTTAACTATCGTTCAAGTTGTAGGTACTGGTATTGCTGTTATTATGTTAATTGTTCTTGCAATTAAATACATATCAGCAGCTCCTGGAGACAAAGCAGATATCAAAAAACATGCTGTTGTTTACGTAGTTGGTGCTGTTGTGTTATTCGCAGCTACAGGTATTCTACAAATTGTTAAAAACTTCTCAAAAAATATTCAATAGTTATTTTGAAGGTAAAAAGGAATGTCGCAAGGCATTCTTTTTTTTACAAATTTTTGCTATCGGAAAGTATTTACAAAACAAGAATTATAATATAATATTAATATAATTATGAAGAATATTGAAAAAAAATGTCAAAAATGCTATAATTAAAGTAATATAAATTTAAACGGAGGAAAAAGTATGAAGCTAAAAAAAGTAATAATTGCATTAGTATTTGTTTGTTGTATTTTGGCAATAGTGAGTTCAAACCAAGTTTTTGCTGAATCTATGATGGATAGAATTAACAATCAAATAAATACTAATGCAAATGGAAGTGTTGTTAATGCTACTAAAAGTATTTCTGGTTCAATTATAACTATTGTTCAAGTTGTATGTGCTGGTGTAGCTGTTGCGATGATTTGTATGGTTGCTATAAAATATATGACTTCAGCACCTGGTGAAAAAGCAGACATCAAAAAGCATGCTATTGTTTATGTGGTTGGTGCTGTTATAATGTTTGCAACAACTGGAATTTTAGAAATAATTCAAAACTTTGCAAACAGTATTAATTAATATATTAGATGGAGGAAAATACAATGAAAAGAATATTAAAAAAATCTTTAATATTGATGTTGATTTTTTGTATTTTTATAGGGCTATTTCAAACAATGAGTAATGCTGCTGGAAGTTCTCACTCAGATCAACTTATGTCTTTTATAAAGGAGAACCATACAGATTCAACTGGTGCAGCAGAAAAAGTTAATAGTATGTCTGCGACAATTGTAACAGCTATAAGAATTGCTGCAACTTGTGTTGCTGTAGTTATGTTATTAGTATTAGCAATGAAATATATGATTGCTGCTCCTGGAGAAAAAGCAGATATTAAAAAGAGTGCAATTCCTTATGTAATTGGTGCAGTTGTATTATTTGGTGCAGTCGGAATTTTAGGAATAATTGAAAAATTCTCTACTGCTGTAAAAGCGTAATAGAATAAAAGTGAGGTAACAAATATGAAAAGAGTAAAAAAAATATCAGTAATAGTTCTTGCTTTAATTATTGCTATAAGCATGTTGTCTACTGTTTCTAATGCAGATAATTTTGATATTAATGCATTTGAAGGGAACGGAGCTAATATGGGAAATGTAAAAAAACTAGTAGATAATGGTGCTGCAACTGTAATATCTGTGGCAAGAATTATTTGTGCAACAATTGCTGTGGTAGTACTTTTGGTTATTTCAATGAAATATATGCTTTCAGCACCAGGGGATAGAGCAGATATCAAAAAACATGCGGTTCATTATGTAATTGGTGCAACAATATTATTTGGAGCAAGTGGAATATTAGGAATAATTGGAAAATTTGCAGAAGTTGTTAAAGTATAGAGTAGAGGTGAAAGTTTTTATGAGTAAAAAAAATGTGTTAAAAATTATATTGATGTTATTCATCATAATTTGTATTATATCTTTAACTAATATTACTAATGCAGCAACTGTTAGTTCGGGATCTGTAACAGGTTTTGTTACTAACAGCAGCGTTACTGGCTCTGATACAGTTATTCAAATAGTTGCATCAGTATTAGATGTGGTTAGAACTATAGGTGCAGCTGTTGCTGTTGTAATTTTATTAGTAATTTCTGGGAAATATTTAATGGCTTCTGCTGGAGATAGAGCTGACATTAAAAAATATGCTTTTAATTACGTTGTTGGAGCAATAATCTTAATGTCTGCTTCTGGTATATTATCTATAATAAAAGAATTTGTAACAAAATCTCTTTAATATGTAAATTTTCAATAATGAGAGGTGAAATATATGAGAAAAATTATTTCAATTTTGATTATAATGTTATTAATTAGTTTATCTATTCGAGTTGCAAATGTATATGCGGCAGATGATCTTTCTGCTATTAAGTCAGGTATGCAAAATGTATCTAACTTGGATGCTGGTAGTGGAGGTATTAAAGGGGCAATAAATACAGTAATTGGTTTATTGCAAGTCGCTGGAACTGGTATTGCATTGGTTGTAATTACTATGCTTGGTATAAAGTATTTAATTGCTAGTCCATCTGAAAAAGCAGATACTAAAAAACAAATTATGCCAATATTAATAGGCTGTATTTTATTATTTGGTGCCGTAAATATTACTGCGGCTATTGCAGATTTGGCTAAAGCAACTGAATAAAAATATAAAGATAAAAAGTGCTGAATTTTATTTAGCACTTTTTTATTTTATGATTATTACATTTGTGTTAAAAATAGCAAAAGTTGAAAAAAATGTTGAAAAACATTTCTAATTTAAGTATAATTAATATAATAGAATAGTATAAATAGGCAAAATAGATGGAGGTATAAAAAAGTGGTAAATAAATTGGTAAAGAAAATAACATTATTAATGTTATTAATGATAGTATTACTATCTTTTTCACATAGCGCAAGCGCATTAAGCCTTAGTGAAATGGAATCTAAAATAAATACATTTAAAAGTAGTGCAAGCTCCGCAAATATAAATACTGGTGAAGTGGTTGGAGAATTTGCGGATATCGGTAGTATTTTAACAATGATAGGAACTGGGGTTATGATTGCAGTTGTTACATATATGGGAATTAAATATTTAACTGCTGGGCCTGAAGCACAAGCTAAATTAAAAACACAATTAATTGGTGTTGTAGTTTCTGGAGTTGTTATATTTGGAGCTTATAATATTTGGGCACTTGTCCTTGACATAGCATCTACATTTTAAGGAGGAAAAAAATGGGAACTTATTACATACCTCGTAATTATAGAGGAGAATCAAGAATTTTATATATATTTACTGTGAAATCATTAATAACAACAGCAGTTGGTGCGTTGTTAGGTTCAATATTTTGGGTTATATTTAAAGCAATGAATATGAATATGATTGGTGTTGCAATTATGGCAATATTTGCTCTTATTGGTTTTGCAGTTGGAGCTTTAAAGATACCTACAATCGTTGCCTTTCCAATAACTAAAAAAATTGGTGGAGAACCAATTGGAGAAATAATTTTAAGGTATATGAAGTTTAGAAAAAATAGAAAGATGTACGTGTATACAAAGGAGGAAAAATAGATGGAAGCTGAAGGTGTTGTACTTATCCTAAAAATGGGAATATGGATTATAGTTGCAATAATGATTGCTTTAGTGTGCTTATATGTGTATTTAATGAGACCAAGAAAATCTAAAGAAGTAAAAGTAAATGATGAAATGATAGAAACTTCTGATAATGAGAAGAAAATAGAACAAAATTATGGAAAATTTACTGGAAATTTAACAAGAGAATCTATATTTGATTTTATGGAATTTGATGAAATAGTTGATAACATGATTGTAAGAAAAAATGCAACTCAGTATATCATGATTTTACAATGTAATGGTGTCAACTATGATTTAATGTCTGAAGATGAAAAAATAGCAGTTGAAGAAGGATTTGTTCAATTCTTAAATACTTTAAGATTTCCTATCCAACTATATATCCAAAGTAGAACATTAAACTTAAGAGATATAATTGATGAATATAAATCTAGAGTTGATAATTTAACAATTGAAATTGATAAATTAGATGCTAAAATTGCTCAAGCACAAATGTCTGGAAATAGAGCTTTAAAAGAAAAATTAGAATTTGAAAAAAGAAGAAAAATAAACATTTTAGAATATGGTATTGATATTACAGACTATGTTGACAAATTAAGTTCAAATAGAAATGTTTTACAACAAAGAACATATGTTGTTGTGTCATATTATTCAGCTGAAATTGGTGGTGGCTTAGATAAATATTCTAAAGAAGAAATTTATAACATGTGTTTTGCGGAGTTATATACAAGATGTCAAAATATAGCTAGTGCATTAGGAACTTCTCAAATTTCAAGCACAATATTAGATTCAGAACAATTAGCAGAACTATTATATGTTGCATATAACAGAGATGAGGCAGAAGTACTACAACTTTCAAAAGCTTTGGATGCTCAATATGATGCATTATATACTTCAGGAAAAGATGTTTTAACTAAAAAACAAGAAAAACTTGATCAAGAAATTAATATTGCTGCAATTGATATGGCAACAGATAGTTTATTAAAAGCAGACAGGCAAAAACAAATTGAAGAATTAGATTTAGCAATTAGCAAAGAAGAAAAAATAAGACAAAAAGCTAATGAGATATTAGATACATATCAAGAACAATTAGATCCTAGAGTATATCAATTAGCTAAAGAAGAAGTAAAAAAATCAGAAGATAAAGAAAAGAAAAAAGCAGAAACTCCTAAATTAGATGCACCAAAAGATGGTGTTACTAAGAAAAAAATAGTTAAAAGAAGAAAGATATAGGGAACTAAAGAGTAGGGAGGATAAAAAATGAGTCGAAATAATAAAGTAGAACAACCTAGTAATGAAATCGAGAAAGTAAAAAAAGATAAAGAAGAAACCAGTATTTTTAAAAAGAATGAAAAAGCGATTAAGGATTTAATTGCTCCAGGTGGAATTGATGCGAGTTATACAAATCATATAGAAATATCTTCATCAAGAACAAGATATGCGAGAAGTATGATTGTTGCAAACTTACCTAGAATGTGTACATTCCCAGAATTTTTAAGGGGAATGTATACATTTGGAGACTTAAATGTTTCTGTATTTATCCATCCTGTAAGTGAAGCAACTTCACAAACAGACTTAAATAGAACAATTAATGAATTGGAGTCTGAAAGAATTGTTGCTTTAGATAGAGGTGATATTAACAGAGAAAGAATTATAGCTCAAAAAAGAATGGAAGCAGAGGAGCTTCGTGACGCTATTGCAGCTGGTTTTAACAAATTATTTGATTCTTCAATAATAGCAACAATTTTTGCATATAGTATGGATGAACTTGAAAAGTATACAGAATTATTGTCAAGTGAAATGTCAAAAAACCTTATAGACATTAAACCAGCATGGGCTATGCAAGATGAGGCTTTTAGAAGTAATATGCCTTATTGTGATAATAAGATGACAAAATCACATACATTTGATAGACGTGCTATGTCTACTGTTTTCCCATTCTTTACATCAGAAGTTGGACATGAAAATGGTATTCCTTTAGGATTTAATAAACAAACAGGATTACCAATTCTTTATGATAACTTTAGTTCAAAATTAACTAACTATAACATGGTTATATTTGGTAAATCTGGTGCTGGTAAATCTGTTACAATAAAAACAATTACAGCAAGATCAGCTGTTTTGATGGGAATCGAAAGTTTGGCTCTTGATGCTGAAGGTGAGTACGGAGTTGTTGCTGAGGCACTAGGTGGTGTAAACGTAACATTAAGTCCAAATTCAAAAACAGTTATCAATCTTTTTGATATTGAACCAGAAAATGTAAAAGACGAAATTACAGGAAAAGAAAGAACCGTTTTAAGTGTTGAAAATAAAGTAGAAGACGTTACAAATGGTCTTTTAACAATGGCTAGAGGTAGTACAAGAAGTAAAGAAGTAAACGAGCTTACGAAACAAATTATATCAGAAGCAGTTGCAGAAGAATATGCAGCTTTAGGTATAACAAACAATATTGAAAGTTTATATGTTAGAGATGACAATGGCGGACCTGTAAATTTAAGTGAAAACTATTTAGGAAGAACTAAAAAAGAGATGCCTACAATAGGATCATGGTATAAGAGAATTTGCAGAAAAGCACAAGAAAATGAGAACCCTGACTATCGTTTCCATTACAGTTATTTAGTAAAAGTTATGAGACAATATGTTAGAGAATACCAAGGACAAATGGCTTATTTCGATGGACAATCAACATTCGAATTATTAGATGGAGTTCCTTTCATCAATATAGATATTTCTCAACTAGAAGAAAGATTTGCTAGACCTTTGGCACAACAAATTATGCTTTCTTGGGTTTGGGAAAAATATGTTAAGAAAAATAGTGAAGATAAAGCAAAAGCAGCTAAAAAGAGAGTTCTAGTTGACGAGGCATGGATGCTTTTACCATACCCAGAAGCTGTTGATTTCTTAAATACAATGGCTAGACGTGCCAGAAAAAGAAATGTTTCTCTAGCTGTTATTTCACAAAAATTCCAAGACTTTTATGAAAAACAAGAAGTTCAAGCGGTTTTAACATCATCAGAAACTAAATTATTCTTAGCACAAGATAAATCAGAAATCCAATACTTAAAAGAAGTATTTAAGCTAAGCGAAGGTGAAGCTGGATTCTTAATTACATGTAGTAGAGGTGAAGGGTTACTTAAAGTTGGTGGAGATTCGGCGATTTTAGCAATTCAACCAACTAAGAAAGAATTCGAATTTGTTGAAACAAACTTAACTAAACAAGCAGCATTAGAAAGAGCAAGAAGAGAAGCTGAAGGAAGACAATAAAAGAGGAAATTATATGAAAAAAGTTATAACAAGTTTGTTGGTATTTATATTGTTATTTAATTTCATATCGTGTAATTTGGTGTATGCGAGCGAACCTGATACGCCATCATTTGATAGAGGGCTTGGAACAAAAAATGTTGTAATAGGGAATAATACAATATCAGAGATGATGGAATCAGGTACGGTTTCTCAAAAACAAGGTTCTGCTACAAAGACAATTTTAAGTATTGGTGGGGCAGCAGCATCAACTATAGGAATGATTACAGGGATTTTAGCCAGGTTGGTAAATGTTTTAGTTGTACAAATTGATGTTTTGATGGGAACAATGACGGCTGCCGAAGTTAATACTCCAAATGATTTAGAAACTGATGGAACAGAATTTTTCTTTTCTATAGACAGATGTGTATTTAACAGAGTTCCATTATTTGATGTTGATTATTTTAATGTACCAGAAAATCCAGATAGTTATACATTAACTGATTTTAACTATAATGTAGGTAGTGCTGAAATAACAGCTAATGAAAGCAACGTAAAAATAAAATCAAGTATAGCTAAAATTTATCAATTTTGTAGAGTATTAGCGATGGCAATTTCTCTATTAGTTCTTATTTATATAGGAATTAGAATGGCGTTATCAACGGTTGCATCAGAACAAGCAAAATATAAGAAAATGCTTATTAGTTGGATTGAAAGCATAGTGGTATTATTTGTATTACTATACATAATGGCTGCGATTATAGAATTAGGTAATGTACTTACTGGTATGTTTTATGATATGCGATGCCAATTAATTAATGATTCTAGTAATGATTATGGAGTGTTTGAAAATACTATTCGTGAAAAGACCTTGGAATATGTTTTCTCTTTTTCAGGATTACAATTAACTATATGGTCTATTATATATTGGGTTCTTTTATTTCAAGAGATTAAATTTTTCTGGTTATACATAAAGAGATTTTTAATGGTAGGGTTATTAATGATTGTATCACCATTAATTATTATAACTTATTCGATAGATAAAGCTGGTGATGGAAAAGCGCAAGTATTTTCGTCTTGGATGAAAGAATTTACGGTAAATGTTTTGATACAACCATTACATGCACTAATATATCTTATATTTATTCTAACTGCTAATGCATTAGCAATAGAAGCTCCATTAGTTGGATTAGCGCTATTATTATCTATGGGAACTGTAGAAAGAATGGTTAAAGTAGTATTTGATATGAAAGGATTAACTACTTTAAGAGGTATTAATAAATTTATGAAGAAGGGATAATGAATGGAGAAAGATAAGAAAAAAAGTCGTTCGATATTTGTTTTAATTTTTTTAATATTATTATTTATCTTATTACTTATTTGCTGTGCCCTATTGAATATTTTAAAAAAACAAGATACTGCAGGAACTGAAGTTGGCAATACTTCAGTTTCTGCTGTTGATGATTTAAAGGAACCAGATACAGTTCAAAGTATTATAGAAAAATATGATTCTAAATATATAGAACAATCTGGGATAACTATTTATCTTGAATTTGCTAAAGATTTATATCAAGAGAATGGAAATAGTAATAAGGTTTTTTTTGAAAATCTAATAGGAGATTTAATTCCATTTTTTGAAAAAAACAGTTTTTATCTTATAGATAATAGCAAAGATATATATATATTCATTAAGTATAAAGATAATGAACATACAGTAATAATAAATGATATAGAAGATTTTTATGATAAAACCAATGGAAAAAAATATATAGAAGTTGAAAATGCTAAAATAGCTCAAGGTGAAAGTATGGTAATAGAAGATTATTATTTAGTTACTTTAATGATTAATAACTTCTATTTTAAATCTATAGAAGGAAAAATAGGAGAAGGAAAAGTTCTTGAAAATGGCTATACATCTTATTTAGATGGGAAATTGAAATTAAGAACTATTCCAACTAAAGGGGTAAGAAACATTGTAATTTCCGATGATTATGAAGAGAATATAACAACTAAGATAAACATGAAAACTAGTTTAGAACAGATAAAGGAATTAGAACCAAATTATGCTTTTGGAAGTTTATCTGAAAAATATCTAGGATATAGACAATCTGATTATTATTTATTTTTTTATAATGACGAAGTTTCATTATATCCGTATTCTTATAAAAAGAATGATGTTTTTGAAGAAACTTTAAAAGAATATTTAGAAAACAAAAATTTAGATTCATTTGTTAAAAATCTTTCTAAAAAATGGATGGCATATGACCATTTAGAATACGATGAAGAAACACAAAGTGCAGATATATTATATTCTACGAGAGGAGTTCATATAAAAATCCATAATAATAGTCCAAAAGGTATTACTTTGTATGAGAATTACTATTTTACAGACTATACAAAATCGCTTGTGAAAAATGGAATTATAGATTTTGAACCAGACGTCGATCTTGTAGAAAAAATTGAATTAGAAAGACGAAAGAGTAATTAATTTACAATTGTTGATTAATTAAGAGGAGATAAAGATGAAAAAGATAAAATATAAAGATCAAAATAAAAAAAACTATAAAATAATACCAATAGTTTTATTTGTTTTGGTCTTTATATTATTTTTTGCGTTATTTTTGCTAAATAAATTAGAAAAAACACAAGAAGAAAATATAATTGAATACGATAATATATCTACGATAAAAGATGTTATAGAGTATCATAAATCTAAATATATATCAGAAAATAAAAGCGCAGAAAAAGGTTTTTATTTAGATATATATGTTAAATTTGTAGTTCCACTATATAAAGGTGACGAAAGTAATCAAGAATATTATGACAAATTGTTAGAAGATTGTGCAAGAATATTGAGATATGAGAGTTTTAAGATAATTGATGATGAAAACGATATTATTATAAAAATTATTTGTAATGGGCAAAAAATAACTTCTATAATAATAAATGACATTGAAGATTATTTTATTTATAAAGATTCTCAAATAAGCATGAAAAAATATGAAGAAATAAAAACAACTGATTTTTCAGTTCAATCTGAAGTTTTACAAAGATGCATAGACAATGATTGGTCTTCTAATACATATTTAGGAGAAAGAGATAGTATATTTGATAATTATAATATATATTTTGATGAAGGAATTAAAGCAAGAATAATTGATGGAAAGATATATAATATAGTTTTTACAAAACGATATACAGGAAATATAATTCAAGATATTTCTACTGCGAATGGAATTGATTATGTTACGACAATCCTAGGGAAACCTACATTTCAGGATGAAGGTACAACAGTAATAGGATATAAAGGAACCCAATTTTATGTTTTCTTTACAGGAGATGAAATATCTATATATAGAAATAGTAGTATAGATTCTGATGATTTTTTTGAACTATCTGATAGATATACTAGTGGAAAATTAAATTTATTAGATTTCATGAACGAATTAACATATATGTGGCCAGATTATACAGAGTATATTTATGGAAAGACAAATGTATACATAACATATCCGCTAAAAGGTATAGAAATTCGCATAAATTATGGTGACATAAACGGAATTTTGGTGTATAATAATAATAAGAGCAATATGTCAAAAATTAGCAGATATTTAGAAAATACAATATTTGTTGGAAGACTTCAAAAAGACTTAGTTTATGAAGCTGAAAAAAGTCGTTTTGAAGTTTCAAGCAAGCTATTAAATAGATGTAGAGAATATGAAGAAACTTTAAGTGAAGCTGAGAAAAATAGAATCGGTACTAGTATGAAGTATTCTATATATGCTGAAAAAGATGTGAATGGATATATATATTCTATGAAGTTCATTTCACAATTTGGAGAAGAACCTAATAGAGAATTAAATGACGGAATTTTTTCATATTTGTGGGTAAATAATGATTACTTCTTATTTTCTAAATCAGGAATTGGAGTGTATTTTTATAATTTAAATACAGGTAGGGTACAAAAGATAGATGGTCTAAGTGGAAATGAGACATATGAGCTTAAAGAATACAAAGATGGAATTTTAAAATATGATGATAAAAAAGCTATGTTACAATTTTAAAAATTGTAACTAGAAAGGAGAGTAACATGAAACAATTTAAAATAGTTGTAAAAAAATTGATATTAATAGTTCTACTAATATCTATTTTAATGATGTTTTTTGCTACTCCTGTATCTAATGCAAAATTAGATTTGGAAGATGGTGATTTTTACTATTCAGGAACTACAGAAGGTTCATATAAACCTAAAAATGGAAATATATTTAGTTGGTTTATAGAATCGCTTGCAGATATTGCCGATTGGATTCTGGGCATTATAACATTAGGACCAAGGATGGTATTTGTAGGGTGGACAGCTTTATTGGAAAAATTATTGACTTGGGGAGTTGAATCAGCAAGTGGTGTTAGCGTAGATGGTACTATTGTTTCAGATCCTACAGACTTAACAGATGTAACAGATTCGAAAAATAATATTACAGTTGAAGCGATTGTTTATAACAAAGTAGCAGCGTTAGATGCAGATATTTTTGAAACAGAATTTGATAGAACACTTTCTGCTACAGGACATAGATTAGTATGTGAAAACTGTGAGGAATTCACTGATGATTTAGGTCTAAAAAGATATAAAGCAAAATATGCAGATGAATGCATTTCAGCAGAAAAAGCAGCTCAAATAATGGCAAATCCAGAAAGTTATGGTGATGTCGAAAGCATTTGTACATGTGCATGTGGCGGATGTGATGCTTGTAGAATATATGTTGAACAATTAAAAATAAAAGATCCAATAATATTTAGACTAAAACAATTAATTGCTACATGGTATTACATTATTAGAACTTTAGCAATGGCAGCAATGCTTGTTGTATTACTTGCAATTGGTATAAAAATGGCTATTTCTACAATTGCTTCTGATAAAGCTGTATATAAGAGAATGCTAGTAGATTGGGTGGTTGGTGTGATAATGCTTTTCACATTACACTACTTTATGGTATTTGTAATAAGTACAAATGATATAATGATAGGTGTTATAGAAAAATCAGCTCAATCTGTAAATCAAGCTTCCTTAGAATCTGTTGCTGATGATTTAAACATGGAACTAGGTGATCTTGAATTAGCTTCAAAAGATTTAGAAATAAGAGTATATGAAGAAATTAGAACAAGAGCTTATGATGCAAAATTAACAAATGGTATCACTGGCATGATTATGTATATGGCTTTAGTATTTATGGCAATAAAATTCACTGTAATCTATGTTAAGAGATTATTTACAATAATGATATTAACATTAATGGCACCAGGAATTGGTGTTGCTTATGCATTACAAAAAGTATTTAGTGGAAAAAGTCATGCTTTAAAAACATGGATGACAGAATATATTATGAACGTAATTATTCAAATTGTTCATGCGTTAATATATGCAATATTTATTTCACAAGCACTAATCTTATCTTTAACAAATATTGCTGGAATGATTTTTGCTTTAGTATTAATGAATTATACTTCAAAGGCAGAAGAAGTATTTAAGAAAATATTTAAATTTGGTGGAAAAGATAGTCTATTAGGACATACTGAAAATGCAATGGAAAGCATGAAAGAAAACTTTCAAACAACAAAAGCTATTGTTACAGGTGCTAAACCAGCAGCTAAAATTCTATCAAATACTCCTTATGCAAAAGCGTTAAAAGGAATTGGAAAAATGGCTGTTGCAGGAGCTGTTGTTGGAACAGCAAAGGCTAGTTCAAAGATATCTGAATTAACTGGTGGAAAAGAAGGTAGAGAAGATAGAAGATATCAAAGAAAATGGGACAAGGAATATGCAAAAATAGAAGCAGAGCATAGTTCTTATGCTACTCGTAGTGATAGAGATGCTGAAATTGAAGAAATGCAAAGAGAAGCAACTAGAAGATTAATGCAAAAAGGTATAATTGATCCAAAAATAACAAGAGCAGCTAATGATAGATTTTTGGAAACTCCAAGAGCTGATTATCAAGCAAAATTAGATGAAAGTAGTATTGAGCTAGAAAAAGCAAGAAAAGAATTAGAGAACAGTCCTAATGATTCTCAAGTTAGAAAAACTTATAATGAAGCAGAACAAAGACATGCTGCAGCTCAAGCTGATATAGATAAATATAACGAATTAACAGAAATTAAAACAAGTGATATTGTAAAAGGTCGTGCTGAAAAAATATTTGATATTGAGAATGCATTTAGATTTACAAAAGTAGCAGGAAAAACAGATTTTAAAGTTAATACACAAAATTTAAATGCAATTTCTGATGCGATATTTGGTACTGCATATTTTGATCCTAAGAAAATGAAATATGTAAGAGCAAAGGATGGTATTTATACAAGATTCTCAGCAGAAAATATGTTAGGACTTTCAAAAGATGATAAAAAAATACTAAAAGAACAAATTTTATTACCTATGGGAAAAAGTATAGGTGGTATGATATCTTTATTTGGTGGTATGGGAATGGCTGTAATGGATCCTAAAGTGGGATTACCACTATTAGCTGTCGGAATTCCAGCAACACATAGAACATTTCACAGAACCAAAGATAATGATAAATATAAAAATAGAAAATATAAATATGTAAGACCAAGTGTAGGTGCTATAAATACTATGACGAAAGGTGCTACTGAAGAGATTTCAAAAGCATCTAGAAGAACAATTGGGGAAAGATTAAAAGCTCGTAGAAAAGGTTTTGTAGAGAAATTTAAAAAAGGTGATGTAAAAGCGGTAACATTAGGAGTTGCTTTCGGTGCTACTTTAGGACCGGTTGCTCTTGCAACTCATACAGCGTTACATCCTGTAAAAACAGCTAAGGGTATTAAAAATTCAACAATGCAAGTAGTTAACTGGATGAAATCAGATAAAGAACACAAAGTACAGTCAGTTAAAAATGCTGGAGTTGCTGCTACAAACTTTTCTAAAAATATTGCAAGGTCTACAGCTTCAACAGCAAAATCAACTGGAAAATTTGTAATTGATTCTGAATATAGAAGAGAAAAATTAGGAGACGCGAAAGAAAGCGTGGTTGAATTTTCAAAAGATGTTTCATATACTGCTTCTGAATATTCTTCAAGAGCAAGAAATGCAGGAACTTATGTTGGTGGTAGATTTTATAGAAAGCTTGGTATAAGTGAGAATATAGATAATGTAGAAACACATATTTTAAATCAAAGAAGAAAATTGGAACAAGGAATTAGAGAGGATGCCATTAGAATAATGGGAATTCAATCAAGAGCAGAGATGGCTCAATTGATGGCAACCGAATTCCAAAAATTAGAAGATAGCACAAAAGCTCAGGACATTAAAGCTGCAGAAAAGTTAGGATATGTATTTAATCCTAAAACCAGAATGATGACTAGAAAAGAAAGAGTTGAAGCTAGTGATATTAGACCAATTAATACATCTAATGTTCAATTAAATCATAAAGATGTTGATCAAATCCTTGATAAAATATTACCAAAATTTTCTCATAGAGATGTGAGGGCATCAAAAACACAAAGTGATATTATGGTTGCATTTACAAAAGAATTGAAAGAAAAGAAATATGATGGAAAAGTAGAAGATTTATTTACAGACGGAAAAGATGGATTTACCAAAATTGTTAAAGGAAAAATTGGTAAAATTAAAGAAGTGCAACAATTAGAAGAAGAGCTAAAATCAATTTTAGGAGAAGATGATTTTAAAGTAGTTCAAGGTGTAATAGAAAAATCAGACAAAAAGCAAGATTCAACATCTATGTTAGAACAAATTAGCTTAGCTATAGCAGCTGCAACTGCTGCTAGTGAGAATAGTGGCAATGGAGGAGATGATGCTAAAGTTGTTCCTAATAAATCTGTACCAGTTGAAGAAGTAATAGAAGCAACTGATATAAAGGAACCTGAAAAAAATCATTCAAAACCAAGTCATAAAGAGGTTGATAAAGTATTAGAAGAAGCATTAAAGATTTGTGGTATAACAGATGTAAAAAGTGAAAGCGCAAAGTCAACTATAATAGATAAATTTACTAGTTTATTACGCGAAGGTGGATACATAAAAGGTGATGAGAAAGCGGAAGATATATTTAAAGGTGGAAGAACAACACTTAGTGAAAAAATAAACAAAAAAGCAGATAGAATGAAATATGCTGAAGAGTCTGCTAACTCTTCATCTGGAACTTCAAATGAAAATATTCCAGGAAAGAGTTCTGTTGCAACTCCTAGATCTAGTGGACAAGTTGACTCATCTAAAGATGGATCAAGAAGTGTAAGTAAAACACCGAGTGACGCAAAAGCTAGTGGTGCTGTGGATTCTTCTAAAGATGGTTCTATGACAGCAGGTGCCTCAGATCGTGGAAGTGTAGTAGATTCTAGAAAAACAGGAGATAGTGTTGTTGTATTTTCTGATGGAAGTGAAGAATCAAAAGCTAAAAATAATGCAATATCTAAATATGTAACTGCAATAACTTCTGGACCTAAAGTTGAAAAAATGAAATCTAAGGGCAGCAGAAAGAAAGTTGCGGAAGCATTAAATATGATGTTGCCTGAAAATGATGCAACTTATGGTACTGAAAGTATGCCTGAAGAACAAGATTTATCACTTGAAAAGATGTTAGAACAAGTAAAAACAAGTAAAAAGGTTACAAAAGGTGGAAGAGAAGTATCATTAAATGATGCTGAAGCAGATACAGCAACAAAGATGTTAGAAAAATTATTGGAAATAAAAGCTGTAAATGAAATTGCTATTAAAGATGTAAGTATGAAGAGTGGTACAAAAGAATATGTAAAACAAAGACAAAAGAAGAGTACATTAGCAATTGAAATAAATCAATTAGAAAAACAACATTTGCAATATCAACAACAAAGTGCTAATGGAACACAAGATTTACAACAATTAGATAATGCTGGTGGTGTTCAACAAAATGGATATAGTGACTTACAAGGACAACCAAAAGCCAATAATGATGGCGGTCAAAGATTTGACGAAAATTCAGCAAAATCAGGAACAAACAATAGAAATAGTCAAGGTTATACTGGAAATCAAGGAAGACCAGGAGTAAACAATGGAAATGGTCAAGGTTATACTGGAAGTCAAGGAAGAGCAGGAGCAAACAACGGAAATGGTCAAGGTTATAATGGAAGTCAAGGAAGAGCAGGAGCAAACAACGGAAATGGTCAAGGTTATACTGGAAGTCAAGGAAGAGCAGGAGCAAACAATAGAAATGGTCAAGGATTCACTGGCGCTGTTAAAAATTCAAATCAAAATGCTAATTCTGCAAATCCTTATAGAGATCAAGACGCAAAAAGTATTTACAATAGAATTCAACAAAAAAATTCTGAAATAAGAAGAGTAGATCAAAGAATGAAAATGGCGGGACCAGCAGTTGATATAAATAGTATAATTAAAGATATAAATAAAGCAGCTGATGGCAGCAGGAAGGTAGGTAAAAAATAGTGAAAAAAATACTGAAAAAATTTTTGATATGCATACTAATTTTAGTAACTTTAAATAATTTTTTCATATCAAATATAACTTATGCTGCAGAGAATCCAATTATAGCGGCTATTGGAGATCAATTAGAAGACTTATTAGGGACTGTAATAGGACTTTTGGCTGCTATTCCTAAGCTAGTTGTGCTACCATTATCCTATGGGGCACAGATGTTAATGGCAGGTGTTGCGTATTCACAAGGAACTTCAGATGCTGAAGGAAACATATCAACTGGAGTTGTTTCACTAGGAGATAGACTATTTCTTACTCCGTTTGATATAATTTTTAATCAAGTAGCTTTAGTAGATGTAAATATATTCAACATACCAAGTCAATTGGGCGCGATTAGAAATATAAGAGTAGCTGTAGCTGGATGGTATTATGTAATGAGAAATATAGCCGCAACTATATTGTTATGTGTGCTTATATATGTTGGAATTAGGATGGCTATATCAACAATTGCATCTGATAAAGCTGCTTACAAAAAAATGTTAATAGATTGGTGTGTTAGTTTAGCTTTAATATTCTTATTACAATATATAATTGTATTTACTTTTGGAGTAAATTCTGCTTTTATAAAATCTTTAGCAGAAACAAGAGATGTAACAGCTTTAGATGAAGCTACGAAAGATTTATTTCTTACAGCAGTTGGACATGATTTGAATTCAGTTGCAGCCACTGTAGTAATTTGTATGCTAACTTGGCAAACATTTTCTCTACTTATATCATATATACAACGTATGCTTAAAGTTTCGTTTTTAGTTATAATTTCACCTCTTATAACATTAACATATTCAATTGATAAAATGGGAGATGGAAAAGCGCAAGCATTAAATACGTGGCTTAAAGAGTTTGTGTATACAGTACTATTGCAACCATTTCATTGCATAATATATATGGTTTTTGTAGGAATGGCAATAAAATTGATGGGTGGAGTTGGAATATTAGGTTTTGGAGAAATTGATGATAATAATCTTGCAGCAATGATTCTAATTATATTATGTATTCACTTCACAAAAGAAGCTGAAAAATTATTAGGAAAAATATTTAATTTCAATGATAGTGTATCTGGTGCATCTTTAGCAACTGGTATGGGAGCAGCTATGATTTTAACATCACAAGCAAAAAATATTGGTAAAGGAGCAAGAACATTAGTTAACGGAGCAAAGAATTTTGCAGCATCTAAGCCACTAAGAAATGCTAGAGTTGAATTGGCAACTCTTGGAGCTATTATGCATGGAAAATCAATTGAAGACGCAAAAGCTTCTGCAGAGGAAAAGATTAGTGCTCAAGATGCTAAAGTTAAAAACTTTGCTACAAATACAGGCAATACAATTAAGAGGGTAACGGGATATACAGCTGTAAAAGGTGCTTTAAATTCAGCAAAAGAGAAAGCAACAACTAAAGGAAAAGAAAAGGCAAGAAATAATGCTATTGAAAAAGAAACTCAAAAAATAATGGCAGCTGGTGCTGGAGAAGAAGCAGCTAGAAAAGAAGCAACTAGAAGAGTTGATGAAAGAACTGAAAAGAAAAATCAAAGAAAACAAAATATAAAAAATGCTAGAACATTTATATCTCAAAGTAAAACTGCAAATATGCTAACAAAACAAGTATTACCAGCAATGGTTTCTACTGGTGTAGGAGTATTTGTAGGAGCGGGAAGTTTTGGTCTTGGTGGAAATGCAGTACAATCAATTATGTTAGGTTCTGGTACATATAAAGGTTCGCAAGAATTCTTTAAAACTAGTTCAAAGAATGTTTCTCAAAATACAGCTGCTTTAATTCAAGGGGCTGGAGCACAAGATGAGTCACAAGGTAGAGAAAAAATTGAAGAAGTATTAGAACGTTCTGAGGAATTTGAAAAAGCATCAGAAGAGATAGATAAAATTTATGCTGAAATACAAGCAGCATTGGGCGAATTAGATGGAGAGGATTCAAAAAAATTAAAGAGTAGAATTAAAAATGTTGTAGATAAACAAATTTTAGAAAATCCTTCATCTAATAATGCTCAAATTATAGATACCCTTGCTAATGATGATAAAATACAAGGGATACTTCAAAATAATAACCAATCTGTAGATAATTTTAGGGGATTAGAATCTTTAGATAAATTAATAGGATTTCAAAGAGATGCGAAAATATACGAAAACTTTACAACAGTGGGAACATGGGGATTGTCAAATGATGCGATGATTGAAGAAACAATGAGGAAATTTACTGCAAATGCATCTACTCAACCAGTACAAACAGATGCATCACAAGATGGAAATTCTACTCAAATGCCATCAAATCCACCGACTACTCCTAACCAAGGTGATGAAGAACAAGTGGATGATTCTAGAGAGGATGATTCTATTGTTGAAGTAGATGAACTTTCTCCTGAAGATAAAAAAGAATTTGAAAAGCGTATACAAGAAGCTACTAAAGAACAAAATGCGGAAATTGCGTTTTCTATGAATGAAGCTGATAGAATTTGGAATGAAAACCCAAATTTAACACCAAATGATGTTATAAAAGAACTTAGAAGGCTTAGAAATGATAATACAGAACAAAAAGAAACAATTGAGTATTTAGAAAAGATTATAAAACAAATGGGAAATAAAGATAGTTTCTCTCAATTACATCAAAAATATAAATCTAAAATTAATTATGGAGGAAAAGCATAGTGAAAAAAATTATAAGTAAAATACTGATAATTTTTATAATAGCAATATTAATGTTTGAGTTTTGCTTCTCAAGCAATATTTCCTATGCGATGGATATTAGTCCTGAATTTATTAATGGCTTAACGAGCTTAGCTGGTGGCCTTGTTGCTTATGGAATTTGGTTTCAAAGAATAATTGCTGTTGCAATATCTTCGGTATTTAATGAACTTTTATCAGTTTCATTTGCTGGTAGTTGTGATGTTAATTGGGGATCAAAACTTGCTTTTGCAACACCATTTGCTATATTTTTTAATAAATATAAATTATTTGATGTTAATATATTTGATATTACTGGAACTAATAATGTTTTAAATAATATTAGAAGAGGTACGGCTAGCTGGTTCTACATTATGAGAAATTTTTCAGCTTCGATATTACTTTGTATATTAATATATGTTGGAATAAGAATGGCAATCTCAACAGTTGCTGAAGATAAGGCAAAATACAAAAAGATGTTTTTTGATTGGTGCTGTAGTTTGGCTTTGATATTTGTTTTACAATATATTGCTATTTTTACAATATATGCAAACAATGCTATTGTTGATGCTTTAAAGACATTACATAATGGAAGCGATTTAGATGAGGCTATTGGAAAAATTGCTTTGCAAGCACTTATGCCAGTTGGAACGGTAAGTATAGTTGCTACTTTTGTATATGTTATGATTGTTTTCCAAACAATTTCGTTTATGATAGCATATATGCAACGTGTTTTGAAAGTTGCATTCTTATTAATAATATCTCCACTAATATCAATAACATATTCAATTGATAAAATGGGAGATGGAAAAGCCCAAGCACTAAATGCATGGCTTAAAGAATTTGTTTATACAATATTAATACAACCATTTCATTGCATAATTTATATGGCTTTTGTTAATGCAGCAGTTGCTTTGTTGCCAAATAATACAATTTTGGGTACTTTTGCAAGTTTATTTGCAACAGAGTATAATCAATTAGCAAATGGAATGTTAGTTGTGCTTTGCTTAAAATTCGTGAATGATGGTGAAAAAGCTATTAGGAAAATATTCGGATTCCAAGATGATGGTAACTTAACATCTATGGCTGCAGGAGCTGTTGTTGGTATTGCTGTATTAAAAAATGCTCAAAAAATTGGTACATCAACAATAAAAGGAATAAATGGTGCCAAAAATTTCGCAACAGCTTTAAAAGGAAATATAGGCGAAGATGCAAAGAATTTTAGAGATAAGTTTCCTGATGCTAAATTTAGTAATACAAAAGTAGGTAAATGGGCTAAAGGAGTAACGTATGGAATTAAAACTTCAGATAAATTACCAGCAAAAGCATTAAGAAAAGCTGGTGGAGCTGCTAAAAATGTAGGAAAATGGACAGGAAATAAATTTAATTCTTATAAAAAATGGAGTGATAATTTCCATGATAAGTTAGGAAAAGAAGCAAATGATCCAAATAAAAATAGATTAATAACTGGTGCTAAGAGCTGGCTTGCAAAAGGAGTTCCTACTTCTCATAATTTAATGAATGCAATGCCAGGTGCCCTTGGACTTATGGCAGGTGCAATGTCTTATGCAACAGGTACTTCTGGAGCAATGGAAGCTCTAGGTATGGGAGCAGGATTCCAAAAAGGAGCAGAAGCGCTATTTAGTTCAACTTTAGGAACCACAAGCGATACATTAAGAGAAGAAGATGATAAGCGTGAAGAAGCACAGTTAGAACAAGAAAAATACAATAAAAATTCAGCTGTAATGGCAGCTGCAACAGATGCTACAGGTAAAGTTAATCCAGATTACAATTCGGATGACAAAATTAATGCAGAAGCTCAAAAATATGCAAATTGTATTAACGATGTAGCTCGTTTAGAAGAGCTTTCTAATAAGAGCGAATTGACAAAGGAAGAAGAAAAAGAAAAAGCTGCATTAGAAAAGTCAAAACCAGAAGAGAAGAAGAAAGCGTTAGAAGCAAAATATGAAAAAGATGGTGTATTAGAAGCAATGCAAGCTAGGGCTGAATTGGATACTAGAAAAGGAAAAGAAGAATTCAAAAAGAAAAGAAGAGAGAAAAATACAATAGAAGGTAAAGCACTTAGTGCAAAAGAGCTTGAAGCCAAAGCTGATACATTATTACAAGCAATAATGGAATTAAAATTAAAACAAAAACAAAATGACCCAGAAGTGGATTCAGATATGAAAAATGTTTTAACAGATAATGATGTTAGTAGTGCAGAGAAAACATTAGATACCTTAAAACAAACTATTGATAGAAGCTTTGTTTACGGTAGTGGCGGTTCATTTGATATGAGTAGAATGCTACAACAAGAAATGGGATTAGAAGATGATGGTTCAGAAACATATCAATCTGTAGTAAGAGCTGCATTAGATTATAGAGCAGGAATAGCGAATAATAGAGCTGAAGCAGTATATCAAAATTGGGGAAAATTAAATGGAACAAGAGATTCATTAGCTAAAAGAGCTCATAATATAGAAATTCCTCATGAAGATTAATAATTAAATAAAATAGGAGAGTAATTATTATGAAAAAAACAAACAATAAATTTGTAATAGCTGGTCTTGGAATAATTGCAGTACTTTTAGTAATAGTTTTGAATTTGAAGATTCAAAATAAAGAACCAGATTATGAGAACATGTCTGAAGATGAAATTGATATTGCAATTGAAGAAAAAGTTGAAGATGTAAGACTAAAAAATCTTGCAAAACTAGAGGAAGGAGACAGAATTCAACACTATGCTTCAGACTTTATGGAAAAAGTTGACCTTGGAAAATTTGAAGAAGCATACAATTTATTGTATGAAGAATTTAAAAATAATTACTTTCCAACTTTAGCTAGTTTTGAGGAGTATGCAAAAAATAAGTTTCCTACTACTATGACTTTAGAGCATACTAATATTGAAAGAAATGGTGATATATACGTTATTTGGACAACTATGTATGATTTAATGAAAGGTAAAGATGCTGGTATTGAAATGAATTTTGTAGTTCAAGAAAAGGGCTTGAATGATTTTGTTTTATCATTCTCAGTTATTTAGAAAGGAATGTAAATATGAATGTTACAGAATTAAGATTAAAAATTAGACACTTTTTTAGAAAATATAGAAAAGTAATAATTATAGGATTAATAATTTGGGCTATAATATTTTTAGTTAATCAAATAATAATGAATATGCCTAAAAACTATGAACCAGAAACTTCTTATGATGCACATACTTCAATAATGAGCACTTCAAGTAAAACGCCAAAATCTATGAGGCAACCAATAGAAAATGTTATAAAAGAATATGTTGATTATTTGAATGAAGGAAATTTTCAAAGTGCTTTTAATATGTTGTCAGATGATTGCAAAAGATATGGTTTTAATTACGATATTAATGAATATATGAAACATGTATTTACTAAAATGCCAACACCAAAACAATATGCTATTCAAAATTATTCAAATATTAAATATGGTAAAAAGGATATGTATATTTATGAAGTCAGATATTTTGATGATTTTTTAGCAACAGGTTTAACTAATTCGAAATATGAATATACTTCAGAAGATATTACTTTCTATTATGGTGATAATGGATTGGAAATGAATGTTGGAAATTACATATATCATACAGATATAAAAAATATTTCAGAAAATGATTATTTAAAAATTGATGTTATTGATAAAGTGGTTAATTATAGTATAGAAACTTATGAAGTGAAATTTACTAATAGATCTGATTATATTGTAGTTGTTGCTGATGGTGTGGAAGAGGATGAAGTTCAACTTCTATTACCTAACGAAACAAGGCAACCTTCAGAATTTACAGATATAATATTAGGACCAGATGAATCTATAACAGCCAAATTTACTTTCCCTAAATTTGTTGATGATGGAGATATGGCATTATCTTTAGTATTCTCTGCAGTTAGAGTAATGGAAAAATATTCTGGAACTGAAGACGTAGATGAAGCTGTTATTCAAGAGGAAATAAATAATGCGATTTCTAAATTTAGTATGGAAGTTGCTATAACAGAATAAAGATTAATATGAATTTATTAATTAGATGATTTGAAAATATTAATAAATAAAATTAAATAAAAAAACATCTTTTATATAAGTAAGCTTAAAGCTACTATTATAAAAGATGTTTTTTCTTATTAAATTATTTTTGTTTAGTATTTTTTGATTTTTTTTCATTTTTCTTTTTTTGACGATAATTTTTCCACCATTCGTATACTACGCCACCTTCTTTAAGACTTCCAGATGTCCTTCCCCAATACCAAAAGAACCCAATGAAAGTAAGTAGAGCTAGAATTATATACATAAGAAATTTTTCCATAAATTTACCTCATTTAATTTTACATAATTTTATATAAATATTATAAAATTTTATGATTGAAAAATCAATAGGAAATAAATAATTTTATAATTAAACCAATGTAGCATATATTTATAAAATAAATTGATATTGAAATTGCAGTTTATTTTTATGCTTATAAATAGACTATATAAAATAACTATAAATAACTGTAAGATTAAAATTATTAATTTTATGACAAAAAATTGATAGGAGTTAGTAAATAGAACATAATAAAAATTATTCTTTATTATAAGAAAGTGTTAATATTTTAATTCAAAAAATATATAAATAATTAATATTGTAATCAAAATGTAAAAGGATTACCATAAAAAACTATTGATAAGATATATTAAATACTATACAATATAATTGTAAAAATAGATTTTGAAGCACTAATGAAAGGAGGAAGTAAATAAAATGAGTAAGTATGATAGAGACTATTTAGAAGAAGCAAAAAGACTTCCGGACCTTTTTAGAGAGATTCAAGATATAAAATATGGACGAGCCGAGGCACAAGTATTAGAACGAGATAAAGAAACAATAAATTTTAATAGAATATATGTTGTTGATCATAGATTTAACGCAGCTGGAGTAATAATTGGAATATTATTTTTGATATTATTTTCTACAGCAATTCATGGCAATTATATATTTGCCAAAACTGATGAAGAAAAGATTGCGATAGGAAAATTTGAAGAAAATAAAAAATCAATAAATATGATGGACACAATTTCAACCAATATTAGTGCTTTTACAAAAAAAGAGATTATTAGTAAAGAAATTGATATTGCATATGAAACTAAATATGTAGAAACAGATTTATTGCCTAAGGATGAACAAAAAATTATTCAAAGTGGATCAAATGGAAAAATTGAACAAACGTTGATATTAAGCTATGAAAATGGTGAATTATTAAGTGAAGAAGTAATAAATGAGTGTACTGTTTCTGAACCAATTAAAGAAATAATAGAGGTAGGGACTTCAGAATTCTTATATAAGAATAAGGTTCATGTGGGAGATTTAATGTATACACTTGAAGAGATAGATATTTTCTCAAATGAGAACTTAGAAGAAACTTTAGGTTACATATATCCATATATAGATTTAAAAATACTTTCGGAGAAAGATGGGGTAGCCAAAGTTTTAGTAGATGGTACGGAAGGATTTGTTAAAGCGAATAAAATTACTTCAGAAGCAATGACACCAGGAATTAAAGAAAAGAGTAGAATACAAAGAATTGTTGTTAATGTTAATCCAGATATGAAATTAAATAAACCAAGTGGTCTTACAAAAGATGACTTCAAAAAAATTTTTTCTGGAAATGCTAATGATACGAATAAGATTTTTGAAGAAAATGCTACAGTGTTTTTTGAAATGGAACAGATGTATAATGTTAATGGCATTTTTATAGCGGCAATAGGAATTCATGAAAGTAATTGGGGAACATCGAATATAGCGATTCAAAAGAAGAATTTATTTGGTTATGGTTCTTATGATTCATCTTCTTATGAATCTTCATACATATTTGATAGTTATGAAGATGGAATTGATGTAGTTACAAGAACCATGGCTAAGAATTATTTAAATGAACGAGGCACAGAAATTTTTGATGATCAAATTGCAGATGGTACATATTATAATGGCCCTACAATTTCGGGCGTAAATGTTAGATATGCTAGTGATTCTAATTGGGCAACAAGAGTTTACGAAATAATGCTTTCACTATATAAAAAGTTATAATTAGAAAAGGAATGATAAAAGTTTGAAAAAAAGAAAGATTAATACAGTTGCTATATTATTAATAAATATCGGACTATTAATATTTTCATTTTTTATATATAAATATATTTTTGAAGTAGAAACGTTAAAAAGAACTTATGCTGAAGAGACAACAAAATTTATTGAAGAAAATGAAAATCCTGTATTTAAAATTGGTCAAATAATTTTATATAGTAGTGCATTTGCTAATGATAATAGTAATGGAGATTTAAAGGATATTGATATAAGTCAATTTACTGATATAGAAATTTATATAGATAATAAATCTAAAGTTGAAGAAATAACAGCAGAAAATACAATAAATGAAATGTATATAAGTAATATAAAAATCGAGAGTACAAAAGAAGATGAGGAAAAGATTTTTAATTATAAAAATCCACAAAAATGTGGTAAATATGTGGATTTATCAAATTGGGAAGCTGATGGTATTTTATTCAATATTATTCGTACTAATGAAGAAAATGAAAGTGCAAATTATGATCAAAATATATTTTTTACAGATTGTTCGAATCCAATTTCTTTAGGGTATATAAATAGGAATATATTAGAAGGCTGCGAAGTGAGCAAAGATGTTGGAACTGTGAATTTTGATGGGACAATATTGAAAAGTGCAGGAATTGATGTGGAGGATTTAAAAACCAAAATAAGTTTTTCAATTAATATAACAAATAATTATAATGAAAAATTCGTATGTAATTTAGATCTTGATGTGGACTTAGAAAGTGATGATGAAGGAATATATTCAGGATATTTAATAAAGATGTTAAATCCAGAAGGTGATAAATATAATTTTATAAAAGTTTTAGATTAGAAAATCAAGTTTAGTAAAGAGGAAACAAAAATAGGTGACCTTGACAGCTATACTTGATTTTTCTTATAAATACATATATAATATAAAAGTAAATGTGCTCATAGCTCAGCAGGATAGAGCAGTCGCCTCCTAAGCGACCGATGGGGGTTCGAGTCCCTCTGTGCACACCACATATTATAAAAAAATTAGACTAAGGGACTCGAAAAGGAGGCTGCCCGAACAAAGAGAGGGTTAAAATAGTCCAGTGGACTATTTTACCGACGCGGCTCGCGAGTCCCTTTGTGCACACCACATATTATAAGTGCAAATAAGATAATAACTATGATATTAGATGGAGATAATATGAAAAAAAATTTTCTAAAAATTGTATTTATTATTTCATTTTTACCATATGTATTTATACTAATTCAGGGTATAATAGGGGCATTTACAGGTATATCTTTTTTCTATAATACTACATATGGTTTTGATGCATTTGTTACAAGCACTTTGTTAATGCTCTATACTTTTTCTTTTAGTATACCGATTATTCCAATTTGCTTATTTTTTCAAGTTTGCTATATTTTAAGGAAAAAAGTAGGAAAGGTTAAGAGCATTAGTTTAAAAAAGTATATAAAAATTTGTTGTATTATAGGAATGCTTATTATAATTTCTTTACTTATGTATTCATATTCTGCTAAAGTAGAAAGATTTATAGACAAAATTTGTGCAAAACAAATGATTAATAAATGTGATGAGAAGATCGGATATAAAAAAAGTACTATTATAACTGGCGGAATTTTTGATATGCCAGAGTATCAATATAATCATATTCTTATAGATTACGATGAACCAGAAATTGGTTTAATTATGCATTCGGGTTATGATAGTTTTTGGAATACAAAATTACAAGAAACAACAAAAGATAGTTCAATATATCAACATATTATAAATGATTATTATATGCAAGTGAACTTACCACTTGCATCTCCTGGGAAAAAACTTATAAGTTTTTATGAGGAAGACAGTGGAACACATCGTACGAAGGCTGTTTTGTTAATATATGAAGATGGAAAAATATATTTTGCAGATGATATAAAGGAAAAAGATACAGGTCATTCTGTTTTCACAGCATTAAATTCAAGTGAATTCTTTGTTGGAGAAAAAATAAAGTTTAGTGAATAAGAATTGAATGTTGTGAATTAAAAAATATATATGAGATTTATAAAACATTTGTCAATATAAGGAGTACATAGATTGAAAGAAAAGTTTATGAGAGAAGCACTAAAAGAAGCTCGGAAAAGCTTTAGATAAAGAAGAAGTTCCAGTAGGTGCTGTAATTGTAAAAGATGGAAAAATAATAGCTAGAGCCCATAACACCAAAGAATCTAAAAAGGATTCTACATGTCATGCTGAAATTTTAGCTATAAAAAAGGCGTGCAAAAAATTAGATTCTTGGAGACTCTTAGATTGTGAAATGTATGTTACATTAGAACCATGTTCAATGTGTGCTGGTGCTTTAATAAACTCAAGAATAAAAAAATTGTATATAGGAACTGATGATGGAAAAACAGGTGCTTGCGGTTCGGTTTTAAATCTTTTAGGCGATTATAAATTTAATCATAAAATCGAAGTTGAGAAATATATATTAAAAGAGGAATGTGAAACTTTACTTAAAGATTTCTTTAAGTTTTTAAGGGAGAGAAATAAGATTGAAAGAAAGAATTCTTAAAAAAAGTTTATTTATAATCTTTTTAGTTGTACTTTTAATGATTGTAATATCAATAATGATAAAATATGATGTTGAAGGAGAAAAAAAACTTCCATTTTCGATTAGCAAGATTTTAGTTGTAAGTACAGTTGATGGTAAATTAAATGAAGATACAGAAAATATTTGGAATATTGGTGTTACACAAGTAAATGACTTATACTTGTATGTGGACAAGACGATAAAAGATGATGAACAAACAATTAAAGAAATAAAAATAGAAAATTTTGTTATAAATAAAGCTCCAAATAGAGGAAAATTAAAAGTTTTAAGACCAACAGGAGAAATCGCTAACCTTTATACTCATAGTCATCAAGATTATTTGAATGATAAAATTGTTTATACGGGTGGTGTTATTGACGATTTAAAATCTCTGGAAATTTCTAATAATGGTGGAATTCTTGGATTTAGAATTTCTGTTGAAGAATTAGGAAATTATATATCTAATGAAGATGAAACTATAACTTACGACGGTAAATTACTTTCTAATTTAGGAGTAACAGTACCAGAGATTGAGTTTAATGTTAACTTTGACGTGATTATTACAACAAGTGAAAATATTAGTTTTAAAGGAACAATTAATTTAAGTTTGCCTATAGATACTGTAATAGAAGAAGGTTCTTCAAATAAAGAAATAACAGACTTTTCAGATGTGGTATTTAAGAGAATTTAGAAAAAGTATTGCAAAATAAGGAAAAGCGTTATATAATTACTCAAGAAAAAACAGTGGCTTTTCTTAAGGAAGGTATGCTTCAATAAAAAGCTATGAATCTCGTCAGGTTCGGAAGAAAGCAGCGATAAGTAGTGTATTATGTGATTTCGCATGCCTTCCTTAAGGAAAGTCATTTTTGCATATTGATAAAATACAGAACTTATATAAAAAGAGAAAGTAGGTAAAAAATGTATTTTGTCAAGCTTACAAAAGTTTAAAAGATTTAGGAGGTAATAATGTCATATACAGCTCTTTATAGAAATTTTAGACCATTAAAATTTTCAGATATGGTTGGTCAAGAACACATTACTAGAACTTTAAGAAATCAAGTAATGTCAAATAGAGTTGGACATGCGTATCTATTTAATGGTGGTAGAGGAACAGGAAAAACTACTTCGGCAAAGATTTTAGCAAGAGTAGTAAATTGCTTAAATCCTCAAGAAGGAGAGCCTTGTAATGAATGCGAAATTTGCAAGGAAATTCTAGAAGGTTCTTTAACTGATGTTGTAGAAATGGATGCTGCATCAAATAACAGTGTTGAAGATATTAGATCAATAAGAGATGAAGTAAATTTCCTACCTACAAAAGCTAAATATAGAGTATACATTATAGATGAGGTTCATATGCTTTCAACTGGTGCTTTTAATGCTCTTTTGAAAACATTAGAAGAGCCACCAGAACATGTTAAATTTATTTTAGCAACTACAGAACCACAAAAATTACCTACAACAATTCTTTCAAGATGTCAAAGATTTGATTTTAAAAAAATACCAGAACCAGATATAATTAAAAGATTAAATGTAATTTGTAAGGGGGCTGATATTAAAATAGATGATGAAGCTTTAAAAGTAATTGCAGTACTTTCAGAAGGACACATGAGAGATGCAATTAGTATCTTGGAAAGGTGTAGTCAAGAAAATTCAGAAAATATAACAATAGAAGAAGTAAAAGAATTAGTTGGACTTCCAAGTTTAGAATATATTAATAAACTTGCTCGTGGAGTTTTAGAAAAAGATACTATAAAATCATTAGCTGCAATTGATGATGTAATAAATGATGGAAAAGATTTATATAATTTTTTATGGGAAGTTATAAAATATTTTAAAGATATATTAGTTTATAAAACAACAAATTCGCTAACTCTTTATTCAGAAAAAGAGATTGAAGAAATTAAAAATTTAGCTGATATAACAAACGAAGAAAGACTATTAAA
The DNA here is from genome assembly GCA_017536685.1 of Clostridia bacterium. Classification (GTDB taxonomy): domain Bacteria; phylum Bacillota; class Clostridia; order TANB77; family CAG-508; genus Scatovivens. Next base: position 35,073 of record JAFXGW010000009.1, read on the forward strand.
TATAATTTATCAATTATCAGATTTAGAAAATGATATTAAATGGTCATCTCAAAAAACAATTATGTTTCAAACAGGAATTATAAAAGCTTGTAGAGATGAAATAGAAGCTTCGAATGCTGGAGGAAGTTCACTATTGAAACGTTTAGAGGCTTTAGAAAATAAAGTTGCTAATATGAAATTTGGACCAGCTCAGCCAATGGGAATGCAAGATTTTCAACCAACTAGTGCTTCTCTACCAAGAAAAGAAACTACTGAAACTAAAAAAGAAGTTTCTTCAAAACAGGCAGGCGGTGCTCAAGAAATTTGGAAGAGAGTTATTGAAGCTTTAAAAAGAAATGGAAAACTAAGATTATATACATCGTTAATAAATACGAGAATAAATATTTTAAACGATTTGGTTTGGGAAATAGAATTTCCAAATGGACTAACTTCATTTAATCAAAAGATATTAGAAGATGTTAATAATAAAAATGAACTTACTCAAGAAGTGTTTAAAGCAACAGGAAAAGAGATTCATTTAAAACTTAAAGATCCTAAAGCTACAAATAAAGAACAAGTACAAAACGCTCCTAAATCTCCTATTGCAGATTTAGGAATAGAAATAAATATTATAGATTAAAATTTAAGGAGGATATAAAAATGGGAAAAAGAGGAGGATTTCCAGGAGGAATGGGAGGCTTTGGAGGTATGAATATTAACCAACTTATGAAAGAAGCTAAAAAAATGCAAGCAGATATGGAAAAATCACAAGAAGAATTAGGCTCAAGAGAATTTGAAGCTACTGCAGGTGGTGGAGCTGTATATGTAAAAGTTAATGGAAACAAAGTTATTAAAGAAATAAAATTACAAAAAGATGCTGTTGATCCAGATGATGTAGAAATGTTACAAGATTTAATTTTAACATCAGTAAATGAGGCTTTAAGAAAAGTTGATGAGGCTCAAGCTGCCCAACTTGGAAAATATAATATTCCAGGATTAATGTAAAATAATTATATAGGTAAATGAAAAATATAATGTAAAGGAAACTAAAATGTCATATTATTCACCTTCAATAGAAAAATTAATAGAAAGTTTTGAGAAATTACCTAGTATAGGTCATAAAACGGCTCAAAGATTGGCTTTTTACATGCTTGATTTATCAAATGAAGAGGCTGAAGAATTTACTAATTCTATACTTAATGCTAAAAAAAGCTTACATTTTTGCTCTAAATGTTTTAATATTTCAGATACAGATCCATGTAATATTTGTTCAAATCCTAAAAGAGATGAAAGTGTTATATGTGTTGTAGAAGATGTTAGAGATGTTATTGCAATGGAAAGAACACATGAATTTAATGGAGTTTATCATGTTTTACATGGTTCAATTTCTCCAATGAATGGTGTTGGTCCAGATGATATTAAGATTAAAGAACTTTTAACAAGAATAATGGATGGAAATGTTAAAGAAATTATTCTTGCAACAAATCCTAGAGTTGAAGGTGAAGCTACTTCAATGTATATTTCTAAGCTTGTAAAACCACTTGGAGTTAAAGCGACAAGAATTGCTAGAGGAATTCCAGTTGGAGGCGATTTAGAATATACAGATGAAATTACTCTTACAAAAGCTTTAGAAGGTAGAAGCGAGATTTAGGTGACATTTTAATATAAATGCTAATAAAATATATTAGTATTTATATAAAGGAGATGGACTATGCAAAAAAATAAAAAGGTTGTAATACTAGGTGGAGGTACAGGAACTTCATTTGTATTAAAAGGTTTAAAATATTTCCCGGTTGATATAACAGCTGTTATTACGGTTTCAGATGATGGAAGTAGTACAGGTAGATTAAGAAAAGAATTTTCTACTCCAGCAGTTGGAGACATTAGAAAAGTTTTAAGTAGTTTATCTACATTACCAGATGAAGTAAGAGATGTAATGGAATATAGATTATCTACATATAGTGAACTTAATGGGCATGCTCTTGGGAATTTGGTTTTAACTTCTTTAATTAGGGAAACGGGAAGTCTTCAAAAAAGCATTCAATATTTAAGTAAAATATTAGATGTAAAACATAAAGTTTTGCCACTTTCAGAAGATTCTTTAACTTTGATGGGAGAGACAATTGATGGAAATGTAATTGAAGGCGAAGAAGAAATTACAAAAGCAAATATGAAATATAAAAAATTCTTTTATAAAGAAGAACCACATATTTTACCAGAAGTGTTTGATGCAATAGAACAGGCAGATTTAATAATTTTAAGTATTGGAAGTCTTTATACAAGTGTTATGCCTCATATAATATGCAAAGACGTTGTAGAGGCAATAAAAAAAGCGAAAGCAAAAGTTATGTATATATGTAATGCAATGACTCAACCAGGTGAAACTGATGGTTTTGGTGTTAGTGATCACATAAAAGTATTAGAACAATATTTAGGAGAGAATGCAATAGACGTTGTTATAGCAAGCAATACAGATATTCCTAAAGAAATGCTTGAAAAGTATGAGACAGAAGAACAAAAAGATCAAGTTCCAATTGACTATGAAAATATTAAAAAAGCAAAATATGAACTTATAGAAGATGATTTATTAACTACAACAGACGGAACGATAAAACATAATAGCTTAAAATTAAGTTCAGTTATATTCTCATATTTGATGAGATAACACTTTGTATATAAAAATAATTAAATAATGAATAAAACAAAAAACTCTTAGCTAATATGCTGAGAGTTTTTGCTTTATTAATTACTAAATTAACGGTATAAGATTGAAAACGTTAAGAGATTTTGTAAAGTGTAAGTGAAAAATAAATTATATTTTGTAATTACAAAATTAAAAGATTAATTTAATACGCAAATAATACCATTTCCCTAGAAAAAAACGGAAAATAATAAGTATTAGAAACTAAAAAGATAGGAAAACGTAAATAAAAAGATAAAAAACTAAAAATTGAATATTCCCTAGAAAACGGTATAAAAATACTAAAAAATGTAAAATAGTTGTTATAGTAAAAACTGCTTAAATCCTTTATATTAAAGAAGAAAATAACTTTTGGGAGAGGAATTTTTACTATGAAAAAAAGAGATGATTCTAAAAAACAAAAAAAGAATTTAAAAAAGCTAAAAGACTTGAGTAAATTAACTCAAATCAAAGCTGTTCTTGGTGAGAAAAGACTAAGAATAAAATCAAAGAGAATAGATAAGTTAGTATTTTGTTTAAGCATATTTGTTATATTACTTGCAATAGTTGGAATATTAGCAGTAAAAGATAAAACAATAACTAAATCAAGTATTACTGCAACACCAGAATTAATGAGAGCAATGCAGTATGAACAATTTGATGATGGAGATGAGAATTTAGAGGCAACTGACAATGTTAAGTTTAGTGCGTTCTTTTTGCGTGATTTAGATGGAGATGGCTATGCTGAAAAAGTAAAAGGAACATGTAAAGAAATCGGAACAGAAGATACTTTATACATGGAACTTAATGTACAAACAGAAGGTTATCTAAAAGATGCAAAAGTAGAAATTCAAGGGCAAAATTTTTATTTGCAAACAACTCTTCCAAAAGATGAACAGTTAAAAGATAATTATATTGGCAATAATGTAAAGAAAATAGAATTTAATCAAATAGTAAATGGAACTCAAAAATTATTAACAGGAATTGTAAGAAGTGGGGATTATTCACGTTCAGATATCATCAATAGCGCAATTGGAAATAATATAAATAACTATTCGAGAGAAGATAATAAAATAATTTTGACAGGAATATATGTTGATGAAAATGGAAAAGAGACTAGAATTACAAAGGAAATCTTGCTTACAGTAGATTGGTATGGAACAACTGAAACAAGAATATATGGAGAAAATCAAACTTATAGAACTCTTTCAAGTATAATAGATGAAGCAAATGAAGTAATAAAGTTGAATTTTGAGGTTAAAACAGAGGAAATAGATCGATTATTGAATTTGAAAAAAAATCATGTTGAAGGAACTATACCTGAATTAAATGGTTATGCTCCAATAAAAGTTTCTTCGAAAAATTTAAATTTTACTTATGATGATGGAACAAGAACATTTTTTATTGATAAAGAAGCTACTGTTGATGAAAATGGTACTATAATTACTTCTGTGTCAAGATATAATTATTATCAAATAGAAGTCGTTTATCCTTTAGATGCGTATAAAAATTCAGGAAAAGAATCTGTAAATATCGAAATACCAGTAAGAACTTATTATGAGGGATTTAATAATCCAAATGAACAATTTAAAAATCCATATAGATCAAATATTGCGTCTACAGTTTTGTGTGTGAACTATATGTATTTAGTAGAGGATATAGAAACAACATATTTAGATATACATGTAGGAAGATATGCATACAGTCCGGAAGCAAGATATATGATATCTAAACAAAAACCATTGAGAATATATAATGGAATAAGTGAAGTTGAAAAAGATGATACATATATAGTTAAATGGGAACTATCAACAGGAACATATGGTGAATCATCTGGTATTATATTGAAAGAACGTAAACATGATGAAGTTCAAATCTCTGATTATTTTCAAAAAGTAGATAATACAACAGAAAGTATGGAAAATCTTACAAACAATATTGGAATTGCTTTTTCAGGAGCAAATACAATGTTAAAAGAAGATGGTTGGATAAAAGTATATGATGATGAGACTGATAATTTATTAGTAACATTTACAAAAGAAAATTGGAATAATTATTCTAGTTGGAATTATTATAAATATGAAATACCAGTTAGACATATTAGGGTCGAAACTAGTAGTAATAATAAAGAAGCTTATTTATATGTATACAATATAAAAGAACTAGATGATGAATATATAACAACAAATTACACAAAAGAACAATTTGATAATTTAAAATACATACATTCAACTTTAAATGGATATTTGGGAGAAAATTATATTGGAACTACTAAAGACAAAGCACTTTACGAAGCACCGTATTCAATTGCAACAATACATTTAAACAATGGTAATTTATCAACACAATCAACAGAAGAAAATGAGATTATAACTATAAATGCAAGTCAAGATATTAATAATAATCAATTAGGCTGGAATGATGGTAGCTTTCTAATTAAATTACCACAAGAAATATTAGAAGTTGAAATAAACAATGTAACTGTAAATAATAATAATATTGAAATATTAACTTATGAAATAATAGAAAATGAGAATAGAAACTTTATAAAAATAAATACTGTTAATAAAAGTGATACTTTACAAAGTTTTGAACTTAAAGTTGATGCAAATATAACTCCAGATCCACGAATTCCAACTACAATAGGTGATATTGAATTATATGCAGTAAATTATGAAGGAGTTGAATATTATTATTCTGCAGCAGACATATATGATGTGAATGATAATTTAAACAAAGAAGAATTAATTAATAAAACAAAAACAATAGTAAACTTAATTGCACCAAATAGTTTATTAACAAACCAAACAGCAAGTGAATTTGACAAATCTGGAAAAGTTATTGTATCACCAAAGGTAATAGAACTTTCACCAAAATATGTAAAAATTGATAATGAAGCATTAACAGCCAAAATTGGAATACAATTAACAAATAATTATTCGAGCGATATAAGTGAAATTTTAATATTAGGAAAAATACCATTTAAAGGAAATAGAACAGTATTAAGTGATAAAGACTTAGGTTCTGGATTTACAACTAAGATGATTAGTTCTGGAATTGAAATACCAGAAGAATTATCAGGAAAAATAAGAGTGTATTATTCAGAAAAAGAAAATCCAGATAAAGATATTAATAATGAGCTAAATGAATGGACATTAGCAGAAAATGTAACAAATTGGGATAATATAAAAACATTTTTAATAGATTTTGGGAATGAAAAAATCTCAGAAAAGAAAGAGTATACATTCTATTATACGATACAAATGCCAGAAGATATTGACTTTAATCAAACAGCATATAGCCATCATGGAATATACTTTAGTTTAGAAACTGCAGAAGGAAAATATAGAACAAAAACGGAACCAAATAGATTAGGTTTTAGACTTGTAGAAAAATTTAATTTAGAATTAACAAAAACACATGCAGGAAAAGAAATATTTGTTCCAGCTGCAACTTATAGTGTAACAGAAATAAATACAGATGGAACAATAGGAAAAATGAGAACTGGTGTTACAAATCCTCAAGGTACTTTCTTAATGAAGGATTTATATGCAGAAAAAACATATGAAATACAAGAGATAAAATCTCCTGAAGATTATCAATTAAGCGAAGATGTTATTAGATTTATTGCTAGTGTAAATCAGGATGATGGTTCTATATCAATAATTAAAAATCAAGGAGAAACCAAAGAAGATATTACAGTAACTAAAAATGATGATGAAAAACATAAAGTTATTGTAAAAGTGGAAGACAAACCAAAAGCAAAATTAAAAATTACTAAAAAAGAAAAAAATACAGAAAATCCTGTAAGCTTCGTTAAATTTAGAATAGCTGGAAAAAACTTAGGTGAAAACGGAAAAATATTAACAACTAACGTAAATGGCGAGACAAGTATAAATGGATTATTAGTAAATGAAGAATATATTTTACAAGAAATAAAAGCTAATGGATATTATTTAGAAAATCCTATTAAATTCAAAATTCTTCATGAAAATGGAAATTATTCAATAGAAATAATTGAAGGAAATGTATTAAATAGCAGTGTTGGTGAAGAAAGTAATTTCCCAGTTGCTAGTATAGCTATTGAAAATGAAAAAATACAAACTTATAACTTAGAAATAAGTAAAATAAAGAAAATCTTAGAGACAGAGTTGACTGAAGAACAAATTGGTGCTAACAATACAGAGGAATCAATTATAGAATATCTTGCAGGAGCGAAATTTAAATTATATAAAAATTCAAAAGAAATTGGAGAATATGTAACTGATGTAAATGGAAAAATATTAATTTCTGGATTATATCAATATGTAGACGGAAAAAGTGAAGAAGCAATATACACATTAAAAGAAGTATTACCGCCAGAAGGATATGTGAAAGCAAAAGATGTAAATTTCAAAGTACAAAATATAAATGGAGAATTAAAGTTTATTGATCTTGATAATAATACAAGAGCTACTACGGTTGAAGGTTCAACTGTGAAATTAGTAGTGGAAGATAGTCCGGCATTTAAATTAATTAAAAAAGATGCTGAAACTGGTGAAGCATTAGCTAATGTTAAATTTGCAATATACAATTTTGAAAATAACTCTGAACCAGCAACAAACAGTAAAGGCGAAAAGATAGGAACATTAGAACACATAAATGGAAAAGATTATTATACAGTAACAACAGATAATAACGGCTTACTAACAATTGATTTACCAGAAGGTTTATATAAAGCAATAGAGTTACAAGCACCAGATAAATACAATATAGAAAATTCAATTTATTATTTTGGTGTTGGAGCAAGTAGAGAAGGAAAAGTTAGATTGCAAGCCGATTGGTCACAAGCTATTGGTGGAGAAAAAGATGATGTGTTATTGAATGTAGAAGCTACTAGTGATGGTGGATATATTGTAGTAGGACAGTTTGTAAGTGAAAACATTGAACTTGCTAATGGTGAAATTATAAATAATAAAAATTCAACGTATTCAGATGGAATTATAATTAAATATAGTAATGATGGAGAGGTTGAATGGGCTAAATCAATAGGAGGTGATAATACCGAAGAAATATACACTATTCAAGAAACAAGTGATGGTGGATATATAATTACAGGAACATTTACTAGCACAAGCATAGATTTTGGAAATGGAGTTGGATTAGCAAATCCAGGAACAAGAAGTGGAATGCTAGTAAAATATGATATAACAGGAAATGTTGAGTGGGCAAATGCAATAGAAGTTGGTTATAGTGCTAATATTGTTTCTGTATCTGAAACTGTTGAAAATTGTTTTATGGTAATGATGAATTATGAGAACCAAAATTTAGATTTGGGAAATGAAATTACTTTGAGCAATAGTGGAGGAAAAGATGGTGCAATATTAAAATACAACAGTGAAGGTGTTTTACAATGGGCTAAAAATATTGGTGGAAGTGGTTATGAAGAACTAATATCAGGAAAACCAACATTAGATGGTGGATTTATAGTTTCAGGTTTATTTTCAAGTGAAAGTATAGATTTAGAAAATGGAATGATATTGACAAATTCAGCTACAAGTACAACAGATGGATTAATAATAAAATATGATAGTAATGGAAGTATAGAATGGACAAAAAAAGTTGGAGGAGTAAGTGAAGATATAGTTAGTTCAATTGAACAATTGACAGATGGTTCTTATTTAGTTACATTAAGCTTTATGAGTAGTACTGTAGATTTAGAAAACGGGTTTGAATTGACTAATAAAGTTACTTCTACAATGGATTCTGCTTTAATAAAATATGATTCAAATGGAAGTATAATATGGACAAAATCTATTTCAGGAAATCAAGATGAGATGATTGATATGCTTGAAAAAACTGCTGATGGTGGATTTATTATACAAGGTATATTCAACAGTGAGAGTATTGATTTAGGAGATCAAGTAACATTAACAAGACATGGCGATAATTATAATTCAATGATAGTAAAATATAATTCTAGTGGAAAGACAGAATGGGCTGATATAATAGCTGCAAATAATTTACAAATTTATTCATTAGAAATAACAAAAGATAATGGTTGTCTGATATTGGGGCAATTTGAGGAAGAACAAGTTGGGTTCGGAAATTGCATTGATGGAAGTGGAATTATAAAATATAATTCAGAAGGAAAATTGGATTATACATGGTCAGCTACTACTGGAGTATATTCTGCTAAAGAATTATTAGATGGAGATATTTTAGCAGTAGGAAGTCTTTATGGGGTAGCATATTTTGATACAAAACTAGAGAGCCGAGGCTTAAATGATGGTGTTGTAATAAAGCTTTCAGAAAAAGAAATGGTAGATTTTGCAATTACAGATATTCAATCAGAATCAGATGTTAGTTCTCTAACTAAAGATGGCGGATATATAGATATATTAAGTTTTTCAGTAGATACAGAATTGCCTAATGGGACATTTTTAAAATGTAATGGTAAAAAAGATGCCGCTATTGTTAAATACGATTCAAAAAATAATATTGAATGGGTAAGAACTATTGGTGGGGCTGGTGACGACTCAATTAGTCAAATAATAGAAACAAAAACAGGAGATTATATTGTAGGTGGATCGTTTAAAAGTAATATTATAGAACTTGAAAATAATATTACATTAACTAATAGTAGTGATAAAAATATTGCAGATTCAATGATAATGAAATACTCAGAAAATGGTGAGTTAAAGTGGGCTAAATCTATTCTTATAAAAGACAAAGAAAATTATAAATCAGAAGATGAACATGAATATATTCGTGAAATTATAGAAACTAAAGATGGTGGATATTTAATAAATGGATATTTTTATGATAAATGGGAATATGAAGATGAAATATATGATACAGATAGCAATTTAGTTAAATTTTCTGAAAGCGGGCATGAAGAATGGCAAAGATCTATAACAGGATATAGATATGAAGAAATATACGATATATTAGAAATCGACGATATTGGTTTTATAGTGGTAGGTGGTGCGTCTGATTCTAGTCCTGATTTTGGCGAAGGATTAACTTTAGATTGTGAGTGGAATGAAGGTTTTATAGTGAATTATACAGCTAATGGAGACATAAAAATGGTTCGAAAACGCTATAGTTCTGATATAAAGCAAACAAGTGATGGGGGATGGATTGAATGGGGAACTTTCGCTAAACAAACCTTAGATTTGGGAGATGGATTTATATTACAGGGTTATGATGATGACTTTTATAATAGTGATATTGTAATAATAAAATATAACAAAGATTGGAAGATTGAATGGGCTAAAGCTATTGGTGGTGATGATGATGATTATATATCTAATGTAATAGAAACTAGCGATGGTGGATACTTAGCCACAGGACATTTCAACAGTTTAGATATAAATCTAGAAAATAAGTTTATATTTACTAATACAAGTAATTCATATTATGATGAAGAAGGAATTATAATAAAGTACGGCAAAGATGGAACTTTAGAATGGGCAAATACGGCAAAAGGAGCTAATGGCAGAGAGTATTTTACAGATGCAGTAGAAACTTCAGATAATGGATATATAGTTTTGGGTGAATTTGCAAGTGATACAGTAGATTTAGGTGATGGAAAGACAATAACAGGTGGATATACAGATATAGTGTTAGTAAAATATAATAAATATGGAAAAGTAGATTGCGCTAAAAAAATTGATGCGAATAGTTCATCAGTTTATTCTTTCGAAAAAATATCAGAAGGAAAATATACTTTAGAAGTTGCTTTAAGAGATGCTGAAGTAGAATTAGATAATGGAGAAATTGTTACTATAGATGATGATATTGTTACGTTTACAATTGAAGATTTATTAGAAATACAAGAAACCCAAGAATTGATTGTTGAAAATAATAGAAAAGAATTTAATATTACAACAGATATAGAAAAAACAGAGGGAGTAAAAGGCGGAACAATTTCAGGAGAAGATGAAGTACCTTATGAAACAATAAAATATGGAGACAATTCAACAAAAGAAATAAAACTTGTTCCAGAAGGTGAATATGAGATTATATCTATAAAAGTAAATGGAGAAGAAACAGTATTTAATACTGCCGAAGACGGTTCATATATAATGCCGATATTTACAAATGTAACAGAAGACTTACATATAGTAGCGAAGTTTGGACTAAAAGAAAATACATTTACTATAAATAAAATAGATAGTGAAACAAAAGAACCGTTAGAAGGTGCTGTATTTAAATTAGACCAATTAGAAGAAAGAGAAACACCAGCTCATGTTATTGGAGAGATAAATGATAATGGTGAGACATATTATGAGTTAAATAAAGAAACAGAAGGAGTGTTAGGCAATTTAGTAGATAATGGACAAACATATACATTAATAGATGAGACAAATCAAATTACAGATGCTTTAGGTGAGTTGACTGACAATGGAAGTTATGTATTTGTAAAAGAAACAAATGCATATGGAGAGGAAGTATATGTACCAACAAATAGTAAAACATATCAGCTAGCAAATGGAGGTGCTGCTGGAATATCAAGTTCTGTAGCAAATTCATATATACCTATAGACTTAACTGGATACCAAGGTAAATATATGCTTGTTGTTAATGCAACAATATCAAGTGGTTACTCTGATTATGGATATGCTACTGTTACAACAACAACATATGCTCCTGGTTATTATAATTCAACAGGAAGATTTATATATGATTATGGAACTTATGTTGGTACTAAAAATTATACAGCCAATGTATTAGAGGGTGGAAAAAAATATTACTTACATTTGGGATATAGCAAAAATTATAGTGGAGATTCAGGTAGTGATCAAATAATCTTTAACAGTATTAAATTATATGGAACTAAAGATATAACATATAATTTTGTTGAGAAAGATGGAAAATATGAATCAACAAATCAAGGAATGTCTAGTACAGTTTCAAATTCATATATACCAATAGATTTAACAAATTGCACTGGAAAATATTCTGTAGTTTTAAATGCGCAAGTATCATGTATATATGGAAATTGTGGATACGCAACAATAACCCAAAGTACTTCAAGACCTGCATATAATTCAACAACAGGAAGATTCGTTTATATAGATGGAATTTCATCAGAATCAAATAATTATCAATCTGAACTATTAGAAGGTGGAAAGATATATTATTTACACTTAGGATATTATAAAAATGCAACTGCAAATGGTGGAGAAGATAAATTTACTGTCAATAGCGTAAAAGTATATAATACTATGCCAACAGTATATGGTTTTGTTGAAGAAGATGGAAAATATAAATCAAGTATTAATGGGTTAGATTCAAGAACCGCAAATTCATATTTCTTAGTAGATTTAACAGATTACGAAGGAAAATATAATTTGATAGTAAATGCAAATATTTCTAGTGAAGTTGGTGATTATGGATATGCTACTATAAGCCAAAATGCTAATACACCAAATTATGATCAAACAGAAGGAAGATTTATATATATTTCTGGAACAACTGAAAGTTCTATAACACCAACAGATTATACAACAGTATTAGAAGGCGGAAACAAATATTATTTACATGTAGGATATTATAAAAATTCTACGACAAATGAGGGGGATGATGAATTTGTAATAAATTCTATAAAAGTAGTACCAAATGGAGAACACTTATATCACACAGAGGTAACAACAAATAGTCAAGGAAGTGCAAAGGTTGAAATTCCTCATGGTATATATTCAATAAAAGAAATTATTGCACCAGAAGGATATGAATTAAATGAAAATGCTACAGTAGTAGAATTTAGAAAAGATTCAGCTCAAGAAATTACAATAGATAACTCTATACTTGCGAAGGTAATTGTAAATCATAATGAAGCTATTGAAAATGAAGATGGAACTGTTACATATACAGAACATCCACTTGCAGAAATAGATATTTTAGAGGATAAAGCAGGACACCCATATTCAACTAGTCCTAAACTAGACCTTGCAGAGCATGAACTAGAAACAAATGAAGATGGAAGTTATAAATTACCGGAAAATGCAACAGGACAATTCGTTTCAGGAGAACAAGAAGTAACTTATTATTATATGAGAAAATCAATACCAATTATAGTAAATCATTATATTGAAGGAACTGAAACACCAGTAATTTTAAACGATGGAAGTAGTGTTGAAGAAATAATAAGTTATGGTAATGCTGGTCAAGAATATACAACGCAGGCAATATCAGCTGAAGAACTGCACGAGAAATATGAACTTGTAGAAATTCCAAGTAATGCAACTGGAACATTTGAATATTCTGACGTTGTAGTAAATTACTATTATAGAATAAAAACATTTGATATATCAACAAGAGTTGAAGAAAAAATTGAAACAACAGTAACAGGTGAAACAAAGATAGTTAAAGGTGGTACAATTTCTGGAGATGGAGAAGAGTTTTATGAAATTGTAGAGTATGGACAATCTAATGAAAAAGAAATAATTGTAACTCCTGAAGATGATGCACATAAAGTAAGTCAAATTACAATTAATGGTGAAAATTATGAATTTTTGGAAAATGAAGATGGAACAGTGACTTTACCTATATTTGAAAATATAACTGAAGATATCAAAATTGTTGTAACATTTGAAAGAATCCTTACAAAAGTGATGGTTCATCATTATATAGAAGGCACAGAAACGTCAGTTAAATTTAAAAATGGAGATGCTGTACCAGATGAATATTATGAAAAACAATATGGAGAAATATATGAAACAAAATGTATTTCAGAAGAAAACTTATATCCGACATATGAATTATGTTCAATTCCAAATAATAATACAGGAACAGTAGGAAATGATACGATAATTGTTACTTATTATTATAAATTAAAAGACTATACATTAGAATTAACTAAATATGAAGCAAAAGAAGAGAATATATTACCAGGAGTTAAGTTTAAATTAATTGATTGCTCAACTGGAAATGCAAAAGAATATGAAACAGACGAAAATGGGCGACTATCGATAAGTAATTTAATTGCAGAAAAACAGTATGAAATACGCGAAATAGAAACTGCTGAAGGATATTTATTAAATAATTCTAAAAAAGTATTTTCTTTAGAAACAGTTGATTCTAAATTAAAATTAAAAGTATTAGATGGTTCATTTAAAGAAACAGAAGATGAAATTGTAATAGAAAATGCAAACGGAAACAATCCAATTGTAAAAGTAAGTTTAGAAAATGAGACGATATTTACTTTGACTAAAAAAGATAGTAAAGGTAATAAATTATTACCAGGTGCCAAATTTACTATTAAAGAAATAGCTGAAGAAAATGGTACAACTATAGAAAAAGATGCTAAAGATGGCTATGGAAATTTGGTTGGTCAAGAAGAACAAATAAATGGAGAAAACTTGAGAGTGGTAACTACTAATGAAAATGGTGAAATAAATATACCATTAAAAGCTGGAAAATATAAGCTTACAGAAGTACAAGCACCAGAAAACTATTTAATAGGTGAAAATAATTTTCATTATATTGAAATACAAGCTAATGAACCACCAACTTATGATATTAATCAAACTTGGGAAGGTAATTTATATGGTGATAAATTTACAAAATTAAATGATAATGGATTTGTTAGCTTTATAAACTTTAGAGATATGATAATAATTCCTGCGGAAAATACTACAAATAATCAAGAAATTGAATTAATATCTACTAATGGAAGTTCAGATATTGGTATTATAAAATATAATTCTGATTTTAAAATTGAATTTGTAAAAAACATAGCTACAAATAATGATGAATATGTAAACTCAGTATTTGCTACCTCTGATGGAGGATACATAGTATTAGGCGAAATTGTAGGGCATCCAACAGTAATTGATGGTGAACTTCAAATTTCAACAGAAAATAATTCATTGGATGGAGCTGTGGCAATTAAGTATAATTTACAAGGTAATGTTGAATGGGTAAATAAGATAAATTCAGATTATGGATATTCATATAATAGTAATGCTATAGAGACAACCTCAGGAGAGTTTGTTGTATTTGGATATTCTAGTAACTCTATAACAATTCCAGCAGAAGCTACTGTAGATAATCAAGAAATAAGAATAAATTCAGGATACTATGTTCTGCTATTGACAGATGATGGAAAAATTAAATGGATTTATGTAGATCAAAGTTGGAAATATTATTGGAGTGATAGTACAGCTTATGAAACTGCAAATGATAATATATTAATAATACCAAATAAATATGGAGATTTAAAATATTTGGAAATCTCTTTAAAAGATGGAATGATTACAAACGAATATGATGCGTCAAATTACATGACTTCACTTCAAGACATTACAACACTTACTGTTGATGAGATAAGAATAGCAAAAGATAAGTGTATTATAATAACTGGTTATATAGTACAAAATGAAACTATATCATCTGAACACACAGTTAAAGGTGAAGAAATTAAATTAAATTCAAATCAAGGTTCACCTACAGAATTTATTTTGAAATTAAATAGTGATTTGAAAATCGAATGGATACAAACATTTGAAGGATCTAAAATGACAATGCCTTATGATTTGTATGTAGATGAAGAGGGTAAATGTGTTATATTAGGTATGTTAATGGGAAATTTAGTTATTAATGCTGATAAAACATTTAGTAATAAAGAAATTACTCTTTTGGCTGATGAGAATGTTCCTAGTAATTTGATTATTAAATTAAATGATGAAGGAAAAATCGAATGGGCAGATTCAAGCATACCTTACCAAAAAGTGCAATATCAAACAATTTATTCAATTTCAGACGATGAATACATGTTATATTATAATTATATGCAAAGTATTTTAAAAGAGACAAAGCAAGAAGCTGTAATAGCAGAAAAGGTAAATTTAGAAGTAACCAATACTTATAATGGACCAATGAATGAAATTTCTGCTACACTAGAAAAAAATGGTCTGCAAAAAATTACTTCATTAAAGACAAATGTAAATTATGAAATAAAATATAATGCAGTAATAGAACATTGTGAAGGAAAAGCTAAAGTTACAATAGTTGATAAATTACCATATCCAATTACAGTAGAAGCTTCAAATCTAGATAATGGAATATATGATTCAACAACAAATACTATTACTTGGATAGAAGAAATAAATAATATTAATACATTTACAAATGATGAACCACAAAATATTGAATTTATCAAAAATATAAGTTTAAAATATAATTTTGAAGAAAATTTAGAAGAATTAGAAAATGTAGAAAATATTGTAACTGTAAAAATTGAAATATTAACTCAAAATGAAGAAAATCCGGATGAATATATTGTTATAAAAGAAGATGAGCAAGTTGCAACAGAAAATACTCCGGTAGATTTAGAAACAGTATATACAATAAACTACTATTATGAAAATCAATTAAATGAAACTAAAACTGAAACCATAAAAACACAAGTAGGAACAGAAATTACTGAGTATCCAGATAAATTAGAAGAAGGATATGAAGTTGATAGAGTTGAAAACTTACCATTGATAATAGATGAAGATTCAAGTAAAAATATAATAAATGTATATTATAAATTGAAAGCTTCTCAAATAATTGTGAAATATTTAGACAAAGAAACTAAATATGAATTGGAAAAAGATGTGATTATAGATGGTAAAATATTTGATACTCATGATTTATCAACAAATAAAAAAGACATCGAAGGATATACTTTAACCTGGGAACCTGAAAATCTTCAAGTAGAATTTACAGAAGAAAATCAAACTTTTATATTCTACTATGCTAAGAATACTCGTGTAATAGTGAAATATCTTGAAAAAGATGATACACCAAGTAATGATGATAATTTAGTAATTGATGAAGAAACAATTATTGAAGGATATGTTGACAAAGAATATAAAACAATACAAAAAGATATTGAGAAATATATCTTCGCAGAGTCAACAGAAAATACAGAAGGAAGAATGGCAAGACTTCCAATTGAAGTAATTTACTACTATACAAAACAAAAATCTGGTCTACATGAAAAACACGTAGATGTAAAAACAAATGAAGTTTTGGATAGCTTATATCATGAATTACCATTAGATGAAACTTATACGATAAATTCGGAAGAATTTGATGGATATGATATTGCTAAAAATAAAGATATTTATACAGAAGAAGAGCTTACAGAAAATCAATTAAATCCAGATGAAAATTATATTCCTGAAAATTTTGAAGGTATTGTAACAATTGAACCAATAGAAGTTAAATATTATTACATTAGAAAAACTTCTGTTAAAGTAGAGTATATTGATAATGTAACAGGAGAAGTAATTAAAGAAACTGTTGAAATTGATGAAGATGAAGATGGAATTATTGACAGAACAGAACAAAAAGATTCAACAGAAGTAATTGAAGGACATGAAGGTGACGAATATACAACAAATTCAAAAGAATTTGATGGATATATTTTAGTAGAAGAAAAAATTCCTGAAAACTCTGAAGGTACAATGGATGTTGTAACTGATGAAGATGGAAATGTAATAACTGAAACAGTAGTAAAATATTATTATGTTCAAGAAACAAAAGTTATCGAAAGACATATTGATATTAAGACTGGAAAAGAACTTGAACCAGAGATTATTCATGAAGGATATGAGGGTAAGGAATACAAAATAGAAGATAAAGAATTCGAAGGATATGATTTAGTAAAAGAACAATTACCAGAAAATGCGGAAGGTACAATGACAAAAGAAATAATTGAGGTAAATTACTATTATATCAGAAAAGCTAAAGTTGTTGTTGAATATTTAGACAAGACAACAGGAGAGAAAATCTTTGAAATTGCAGAAAAAGACAATGATGGAGACGGAATTACAGATGAAGAAGTAAAAGTAGACTCTACTGAAGAAATCGAAGGACATGAAGGGGAGGCTTATGAGGCTACAAGAAAAGAGTTTGATGGATATAAATTAATTGAAGAAGAACGTCCTGAAAATGAAAAAGGAACAATGATAGTAATAGTAAAAGAAGATGGAACTGTAGACGATACAATTTATGTAAGATATTATTATTCAAAAGTTGAAGAAAAGCCAGGAGAAGATCCTGAGGAACCGGTGAAACCAGATGATCCAGAAAAGCCAGGAGATCCTGAGGAACCGGTGAAACCAAATGATCCAGAAAAGCCAGAAGATCCTGAGGAACCGGAGAAACCAGATGATCCAGAAAAGCCAGGAGATCCTGAAGAGCCAGAGAAACCAGATGATCCAGAAAAGCCAGGAGATCCTGAAGAGCCAGAGAAACCAGATGATCCAGAAAAGCCAGGAGATCCTGAAGAACCAGAGAAACCAAATGAACCAGAAAAACCAGGAAATCCTGAGGATTCTGAAGAACCAGATGAACCTGAAGATACAAAGAAAAATGCAATAGTAATAGTGAGATATTTGGAAAGAGGAACAAACAAGGTTTTATCAGAAGAGGTTATTAAAGAAGGAAAAGTAGGAGATGACTATACAACAGAGGCTAAAACAATAGAACTTTATACTTTAGATAAAGAACCAGAAAATAAAAACGGTGTAATGAAAGAAGAAACAATAATAGTTACATATTATTATTACTTTACAAATCCACCTCCACAAGAGATACCTCACGTAAAAGAAGACGTAAAAGTATCAGAAACAATAATTAAACCTACAGACAATACTCCAAAACCAAACAATCAAAATGAAACTTTGGCTACAGGAGATACTTCACCGATAATTTATGTTGGAATAATAATATTTGTTGCTATGATAAACATTATTCAAATTATAATTAGAAAAAAAATAAAAAGTAAAAATGAATAATTAAAATTGTAATTTTATGTCAATAAGTACCAAAAAGGAACTAGAAAATATTTTCTAGTTCCTTTTATATTTATTTTTTATTTTATTGATTTTTTTATCAATTTTTTTTAATTTTAAATTAGCCCAAATTCCGTTTTGTTCTTTAATTTTTTCTTTTTCATTAAGTAGATTATTTACTATTATTCTGTCTTCATTAGACAGGTCAAAAAGAAGTTTTGCTTTGAAAATGTTTTCTTTGACAAGTTGTTCATAATCTTTTTTTTCACCATATAGGCCCATAATTATTTCCTTTCAAAATTGTATAGCTTGAGTATATTATAATTTTATAAGAAAGTCAATTTTGAAAGAAAGTATTTTTATTATAGCTATATTGAAAAAAAATAAATAAGAAAAGTATGAAACATTTTTATTTTTCTTTAAAATAATCCATTAATCCTATATAAATACTCCATGCTAGTTCGTTTTGATATTTTTCAGTTTGCAATTTCTGTGATTCTTCTAAATTTGATAAAAAGCCACACTCAACTATAACAAGAGGTATATTAACATTTTTGGTTAAATATATTCCAGATATAGATTTTATTTCTCTATTATTTTCTTTTTCTATAAAAAAGTTAAGACTAGTTTGAATATTTTGAGCAATTTTTTTACTAGTATCATCATTATTTTTATAAAATGTTTGCCAACCAGAATATTGTACTTGTGGTAATTTGTTCATATGTATAGATATAAAGGCATCTGCATTAGATGTGTTTGCAATATTCGCTCTATTTTTCATATCTGAAACCTTTTTTTCACGAATAGAGCTTGTAGTTGTTTCATAGATTCCGTTTTCGTTAGATCTAGTTAAAATTACATTACAATTAGCTATTTCTAATAAATTTTGTAATTTTAAAACGATTTGTAAATTTAATTCGGACTCTATAATTGTTCCGTTAATATCGGTTGCTCCACCATCAGGATTTCCATGACCAGCATCTAAAATAATGTTGTGTCCACTGATGGGAGTAGATGAGACTAATTCTGTTTTATAATGTGAATTATTTATCAAAGAACAAGAAAAAATAGAAGAAAGTATAACTGAAGATATAAATAATATTCGCTTTTTATTTAATAAAATCATAATATCTCCTAAAAATTATATTTATAAGAAAATATATGATTCAATTAGTTATTTTATTTATAAAATTTGAATAAATTTGAATTTATACTTTTAGATAAATAAGAATTTATCATTTGTCAAATCAAATATAAACGTAATTTTGTATATTTCGTAAAATTTCGGAAAAAATAGATAAAAAAACATGAGGGGATTTTTATGAAAAAATACAAAAAGTTGAATATTCCAGGAACTCTCTTAGACAGAGGACAGTTAGCAAAGCATATTGAAAAAACAGCTTCAGATCATAATATAAAAAGTAATTCTAGAAAAGATACCTATCCGATACCTAATCTAATTGAAGATTATAAGTTTATTTTAGAAACTTATAATCTTCTTAGTAAACATTTAAAACTTGGAATAAAAATTCATTCAGCAGGAGAATGGATCTTAGACAATTTTTATGTGATAGAAGAAACTGTAAAAGTAATTCAAAAAGAAATTTCATTGAAAAAATATAAAAATATGATAGGGCTGGCAAATGAATCTTATTTTGGATTTTCAAGAAGCTATGTTTTAGCTAATGAAATTGTGGCTTTTTCAGATTGCAAAATTGATAGGGAACTTATAGATATTGCTTTAAATGCATACCAAAAGAAAAAGATTCTATCTATGGAAGAATTATGTAGTATAGGAATATTTTTAAAAATTTCAATAATATCTCATATAAGAAAACTTTGTGAAAAAATATATTCTTCTCAAGTACAAAAATATAAGGCAGAAAGCATTGTAGAAAGATTAGTAGAGAAGAAAAATTATCCAAATTTAAAATTTATTTCTCCACAAAAAACATTAAAAATAGGTGATGAAATTTTAAAATATCCTTTTATTGAATACATGTCTTATAAATTAAAATTATATGGTAAAAGTGCAATTTCTTATCAAAATATATTAGAAAAAGAAGTTCAAAAAATAGGACTTTCAATTTCAGAAGTTATACAGAAAGAACATTTTAATATAGCAAATATAAAAATAACAATGGGAAATTGTATTACAAGTATTAAAGAAATAAATAGGATTGATTTTTCAGAAATTTTTAGTTATATGAATGCATCAGAAGAAATACTAAAACAAGATCCATCAGGAATTTATACACAAATGGATGAAGAATCAAAAAGCTATTATAGAAGAAGATTAGAAAAGTTGGCTCGTAAAAATAAGATTTCGGAAATATATATAGCGGAGAAAATAATTACTTTATGTCAGGAATTCCAAGACTCCAATAATCTTGAAGATATAAAAAAATCACATATAGGATATTATTTATTAAAAAAAGATGGTATAGAAAAATTAAATAATTTACTTGAAATAAAGAATCATAAGACATTAAATGATAGACAGAAATCAAGATTATATGTTGCTACAAGTACGTTTATTCCAATATATTTTTGTTTCGTTTTATATATTTTTTTGATTTATAATAATAAAGAATTTTGGATTTCAACTTTTGCTTTAGTAATATCTTATATTCCAATATCTGAAATATTTTTTAGAATGCAAAATTATTTTTTAAGTAAAATAAAAGCTCCAACGATGTTACCCAAAATGGATTATGATAAAGGAATACCTGAAAGTAAATCTACTTTTGTAGTAATTCCTACTATATTAAAATCAAAAGAAAAAGTTCAGGAAATGTTTGAGAAATTAGAAGTTTATTATTTAGCAAATAAATCTGAAAATCTATATTTTGCTCTTCTAGGTGATTGTTCTGAAGAAACGGTTAAAGTTAAAGATGAAGATTATGAAGTGATATCAAGTGGAATTGATATATGTAAAAAATTAAATGAAAAGTATAAAACAGATAAATTTAATAAATTTCATTTTTTATATAGAGAAAGACAATGGAACAGTCAGGAAAAATCCTATATAGGATGGGAAAGAAAAAGAGGACTTTTAACAACTTTTAATAGATATATAAAAGGAAAACAAGATAATAATTTTTTGGAAAATACAATTGAAGTAGAAAAAGAAAAAATACCAGATATTAAATATATTATAACTTTAGATAGTGATACTAATTTAAATTTAAATACAGCTTCAAAATTAATTGGTGCAATGAGTCATATTTTAAATTTACCGGTTATACAAGATCGTAAAGTTGTTGATGGATATGGAATAATGCAACCTAGAATTGGTATGGATTTATTGTTAAGTCAAAAAACTTATTTTGTAGAATTGTATAGCATGAAAGGTGGAATTGATTGCTATACAAATGCAATTTCGGATATTTATCAAGATTATTTTTGTGAAGGAATTTTTACTGGTAAAGGAATTTATAACGTAGAAATCTATAATGAAATACTGAAAGATGAATTCCCTGAAAATACAATTTTGAGCCATGATTTATTAGAAGGAAATTTTTTGCGTTGTGGACTTCTTACAGATGTTATGTTGTTAGATGGATATCCAATGAGATATATTCCATATATGCTTAGAAATCATAGATGGATAAGAGGAGATTGGCAAATTGTAAGATGGTTAAAAAATGAGAGATTAAATGAACTTTCGAAATTTAAAATTTATGACAATTTAAGAAGAAGTTTATTACCAATATTTTCTTTTCTAATGATTGCTTTTGGGATCTTTGATGTATTTAAAAGCGTATTAGCTAATAATATTTTCATAAGCATTGGGATTGTAGGAATAATAATACCATATTTTTTAGATATTTTAAATTATATTATTTTTAAAGAAAGTAATATTTCTGGGGCTGTTTATGCTTATAAAAAATTTTCTAAAGAATTAAGCCTAATAAAAATAAGTTTTATTAGACTATGTCTTCAAATTTTGTTTTTACCTTATGAAACTTATAAAAATATTGATAGTATAGTTAGAAGTTTATATAGGATGAATAAGAAATGTAAATGCTTAGAGTGGATTACAGCAGAGGATGGCGAAAAAAATTCTAAAAATGATTTGAATTCTTATTACAAAGAAATGTGTGTTTGTTTTATTGCTGGTTTATTTTTTGTGGTTTCATTTAATTGGATTGGAAGAATGTTAGGAATTGCATGGATTGGTGCGCCAATTATAGCATGGTATATAAGTTTAGAAAGACAAGACAAAAAAGAAATTTCAGCCAGCAATAAAAAATATCTTGAAGAGATTGCTAAGCGTACATGGAACTTTTTTGAAGATCATATAAATGAAGATAATAATTATTTAATGACTGATAACTATCAAGAAGATAGAAATGAAAAAATTGTATCAAGAACTTCTTCTACTAATATAGGTTTAGAGCTATTGGCAATAATTTCTGCTTATGATTTAGGATTTATAAATTTTAAAAAAGCAATAGACTATTTAAATAAAGTTTTAGTGACAGTAAGTGGACTTAGTAAATGGAATGGGCATTTATATAATTGGTATAACACTAAAACTTTAATGCCATTAATTCCAAGATATATTTCAACAGTTGATAGTGGAAATTTTGTGGGATATTTATATGTAGTTAAATCATTTTTAAAAGAAAACAAAAATAAAGCTGATTTAGAAAACATAACTATTTTAGTAAATGATTTAATTAACAATACTGATTTTTCGAAGTTATATAGTGAGAAAAATAAATTGATGTCAATCGGATACAATTTAGAAGAAAATAAATTAACAGATTCATATTATGATTTTTTAGCTTCTGAAGCAAGACAGGCAAGCATTGTTGCAATTGCCAAAAGAGATGTTCCAATTAAACATTGGAACAATTTGAGTAGAACTCTTACAAGTTTAAATGGATATAAGGGCTTAGTATCTTGGACTGGAACAGCATTTGAATATTTAATGCCAAATGTGAATTTAGACAGATTTAAAGGAAGCCTTTTAGATGAAGCTTGTAAATTTGCTATAATGAGTCAGATTGAATATGCAAAAAAGCTTGGTGTACCATGGGGAATTTCAGAATCAGCATTTAATCTTCGTGACTTAAATAATAATTATCAATATAAAGCTTTTGGAATTCCTTGGCTTGGATTAAAAAGAGGCCTTGACGAAGATATAGTAATATCTCCTTATAGTACGTTTTTGTCTTTAGAGGATAAACTAGAAGAAGGAGTAGAGAATTTAAAGAAAATTGAGTCCAATGGTGGATATGGAAAATATGGTTTTTATGAAGCTATTGACTATACTTCATTAAGAGTAGGAAAAAGCGGAAAGGCTATTGTAAAGACTTATATGGCACATCATCAAGGTTTAATTTTGCTTTCTATTAATAATGTTTTGCGAAATAATATTTTAAGAAAAAGATTTAATAAAAATCCAGAGATAGAAGCTACAAATATTTTGTTGCAAGAAAGAATGCCAATTCAATTGATAATAACAAAAGAGAAAAAAGAAAAAATTACTAAAAATAAAAATATAAATTTTAGTTCATACATTGAAAGAATAATAGAAAAACCAAGTAAAAAATATAAAAATTTAAATGTAATATCTAATGAAAAATATAAAATAATAATTGATGATTATGGAGATAGCATTAGTGAATATGATGGTTTGATGGTAAATAATTTCAAAAGAACTTCAGAATTAAAACAAAGAATGAATTTTTACATTAAAAATATAAAAAATAAGAAAATTGTAGATACAAAGGAAAATACAAAGGTAATATTTGCACCAGATAAAGCTAAGTTTATAAAGAATGAGAATAATTTGAAAATAGAAGAGATTGTGTGTTTGGATCCTAATAAGGCGATTGAAATACGAAGATTAGAAATTGAAAATTTAGGAAATACAGATGAGGTGTTGGAAATAATTGCAGATTTTGAACCATCTCTTTCTAAGAAGATGCAAGAATATTCACACCCAGCATTTAACAAATTATTTATGAAGTTAGAAGAGACCAATGGAAATATAATTTTTGAAAAAAAAGATAGAAATTTATTGGAAAGCAAATATTTAGCAACAAGTTTATACACAGAAAATGAACAAATTGGGGATTTTGAATATGAAATAGACAAAGAAAAATATTTAGGTAGAGAAAATTTGGGGATATCTAATATGATAAAAACTCAGAAGAGCTTTTCGAAAGAAATTTTTCAAGTTACAGATCCTATCATAGCAATGAAACGAACCATAAAAATTAAAGCAAGAGAAGTTGTAAATATAAATTTCTTGATTTCAGTTTCTGATTCAAAAGAAGAGGCAATTGAAAATTTAGAAAATGTAAAAAGTGAAGAAGAGATAATTAGAATATTAAATATTGCTAGAGTAAGAAGTGAAGAAGAAAGTAAATATTTGCAGATTGATGGAAAGAAAATAGATTTATATGTAAGATATTTAAAATATTTATTAAGACCAACAATAAGTAAAACTGCATCTAATATTGAAAATTTTCAAATAGATAGTTTGTGGAAGTATGGAATCTCTGGAGATAATCCAATTTTGCTTGTAAAAGTAAAAAATATTGAAGATATTTATGTTTTAGATGATGTAATAGCTGCTTATGAATACTATAGAGCAAAAAAAATATTTATAGATTTAATTATTTTAAATGAGGAGATTGATGTTTATGAAAGATATGTAAAAGAAAATATAAATAGTGTTATTTCAAATAAGCAATTAGATTATTTGAAAGATGTTAATGCGGGAATTTTCGTTTTAAATAAAGATGAAATAATGAAGGAAGATTTAGATGTAATTGAATTTAAAGCAAGGATTATTTTAGATAGTAGTAAAACGGATTTGGAATCATTTATAAAAGATTTAGAAGAGCAAGAAAATGATAATGATATAGTGAAAAAAGAAAAAAATTATACAACAAATTCAGAAATGTATCCATTTAAAAAAGAAAAATTATTATTTGATAACTCTTATGGTGGTTTTTCAGAAGATGGAAGAGAATATAAGATTTACAAAAATGAAGAAAATACTTTGCCAACTGTGTGGTGTAATATTTTAGCTAATAATTTTTTTGGAACAGTTGTGACAGATAACTTGGGAGGATATACGTGGAGTAAAAATAGTAGGCTAAATAGACTAACTGCTTGGAATAATGATAGAGTTTTAGATATTCCATCAGAGATTTTTTATTTAAAAAATGAAGATAATAAAAATGTATGGACTTTGAATTCCGGAGTGGTACCAAACAAAAATTATTATTATATAACTCATGGTTTTGGTTATACAAAAATTTTAAATACAAATGATAATTTAAAACAAGAAGTTGAAATTTTTGTTCCAAATGAGGAATCTTTAAAAATAATGGACTTTACTATAAAAAATTTAATAAATGAAGAAAGAACATTAAAATTAATTGTTTATATTAAAACTGTTTTAGGTGAAGATGAATACTTGACAAATGGAAATTTAAAAGTAGAAAAACAAAACAATTGTATAAAAATTAGAAATGCATTTAGGGAAGATAGTTTTAAAAATAAGATAATGTTTGTATCTAGTAATTTGAAGATAAATTCTTTTACTGGAAGTAAAGAAGATTTCGTGGGAGATGGTGATTTATTAAATCCAGATGGATTATATAAAAAATTAGATAATTCGGATGGGCTTGGTAAAGATTCTTGTTTGGGGATTGAATTCAATATAAAACTTTCAAAATTAGAAGACAAAAAATTTAATATAATTATTGGAGAAGAGAGTTGTGAAAATAAAATACTTGAACTTGAAGAAAAATATAGTAAAGAAGAGTCTGTTAATTTGGAAAAGGAAAAAACGAAAAAAATTTGGAGTGATATTGTAGATACCATAAAAGTAAAGACACCATCTCAAGCCTTAAATTTATTAATGAATGGATGGCTAGTTTATCAAACTTTAGCTAGTAGAATTTTAGGTAGAACAGGATATTATCAATCGGGAGGAGCATTTGGTTTTAGAGATCAATTGCAAGATTGTTTGGGAATAAGATATATAGATTCTAATTATTTGAAAAAACAAATTATAAATTGTGCAAGACATCAATTTATAGAAGGGGATGTTCTTCATTGGTGGCATAATGAAACAAAAAAAGGAATTCGAACTAAATTTTCTGATGATTTATTATGGCTTGTATATTCTGTAATAGAGTATATAAAATTTGAGAATAATAATTCAATTTTAGAAGAAAAAGTTGAATATTTAAATGGTGAAATTTTAAAAGATTATGAAGATGAAAAATATAATTTATATTATGGCTCAAATGTAAAAGAATCAATTTTTAGTCATTGTGTTAGAGCTATTGATTATACACTTAGTAAAGGAATAGAACCATTTCCTAAAATAGGAGTTGGTGATTGGAATGATGGTTTTAGTAAAATTGGCGCAAAAGGCAATGGGCAAAGCATATGGCTTGGATTTTTCTTGTATGATATTCTTAATAAATTTATACCAATATGCGAGAAAAAAAATAGAGAAGATTTAGTTTTGAAATATTCGGCAGCAAAGGAATCTTTAAAAAGAAATTTAAACACAAAAGGCTGGGATGGTAGATGGTTTAAAAGAGCAATTACGGATGAAGGAATTGAAATTGGTAGTATAAATTCGGAAGAATGTAGAATAGATAGTATTGCTCAAAGTTGGGCTGTAATTTCTGGTGCAGCTGAGAATGATAAAAAATTTATTGCTATTTCAGAAGTGGAAAATTATTTGATAGATAAAGAAAATAAAATTATAAAACTTTTTGATCCTCCTTTTGAAAAAACTTTGATGAATCCTGGATATATAAAGTCATATCCACCAGGAATTAGAGAAAATGGTGGACAGTATACTCATGGGGCCTGTTGGCTTTTAATTGCAGAAACTATGCTTGGGTTTGGAGATAAAGCGTTAGAGATTGCTGAAATGATTAATCCTATAAACCATTCAAGAAATAGAGAAGAAGCTAAAAAATTTAAATTAGAACCCTATGTAATTGAAGCAGATTTATATAGTAATAAAGATTTAATTGGACGTGGTGGATGGAATTGGTATACTGGTTCGAGTAGCTGGTATTATAAAGCAATACTTGAATATATTTTAGGGTTAAAAATTGAGAATGGATATTTAAAGATTGAACCATGTATTTCAAAAGAATGGAAAGAATATGAAATTCAATACAAGTATAAAACTACTTTGTATAATATAAAAGTTAAGAATAATTTTGGAAAAAATGTAGGAGTAAATAAGCTTTTGCTAAATGGGGAAATGATTGAAAATAAAGAGGTTAAATTAGTTGACGATGGGAAAATTTACAATATAGAAATTTTTATGTAATAAATTTGAAAAAAAACTTGTACAAAATTGTTAAATATGATATAAAGGAATAGTAAAATTTGATAATTTCTTTTAGAAAGGCGGTAATTTTGTGGAAGAAATAGTTGAAAAAGACAAAAAAACTATACTTGTAGTAGATGACGAACAAAGTATAATGGAGTTATTGGTATTTAATTTGCAAAAAGAAGGATATAATACATTAGAAGCTTATGACGGTGTTACTGCAGTAGAGATGGCAATAAATGAAAAACCAGATTTAATTCTTTTAGATGTTATGATACCAAAAATGGATGGAATATCAGTATGTAAAAAAATTAGATATGCATTAAATATATCAAATATTCCTATACTAATGATATCAGCTAAAGATACAGAATCAGATAAAATAGTTGGATTAGAAATGGGAGCTGATGATTATATAACTAAGCCTTTCCAAATAAGAGAAGTTATGGCTAGAATAAAAGCTAATTTAAGAAAAGCAGAGTTAAATGCAAATATTGATTCTATGAATAGTAGAAAATCTGAAGATAAAAACGACATTATAAGAGTTGGAGATTTATCTTTAGATCTAAAAAAAGTTGAAGCTAAAGTTAAAGGGGAAGTTATTAATTTAACTAAAAAAGAATTTGATGTTCTTAAATATTTAGCAAGTCAACCAGGACAAGTTGTAACAAGAGAGATGTTACTTCGCGAAGTTTGGGAATATGAAGAATATGTTGGGGCTATTAGAACAATAGATGTAACAATGAATAGAATTAGAGATAAAATAGAAAAAGATAAAGCAAATCCTAAAATTCTTATAACAAAAAGAGGAGTAGGATATTACGTTACAGATAAAAATTAGAAATAGAAGCTAGATACTAAATGTATCTAGCTTTTGTTAATATAGAAATATTTTTAGTTATAATGAAAAATATAATAAATAGTTATAGATTTGCTTGAACAAATTAGAGCTTAAGTATATAATACAAAGAGAAATTAATACCAATATGGGAGAAAAGGATGTTAAAAAGTATACAAATAAAAATTGTGCTAGTTTTTTCAATAGTTGGAATTATTGCTATTACAGTGTTTGGATTAACAGAAATATATAATTTACAAGAACTCCAAAAAAACATTTTGTCAAGTGATACAACTATTCGGAATTAATGTAGAGATTTCAAATCTAATTTATAAAACCAAAGCTATAACAGGGATTGCTTTAGCGAGTTTTGTGTTTTTAATGACTATAGTTGGAGTTTTCGTTTCTAAAGTAATAATAGCTCCAATTTCAAACCTTGTAAAAAGTGCGGAACAAGCTACTAAAAGTGAGAGAATAAAATATTTAGGAGACGGTAAAAAGAAAAACGAAATAAATGATTTAGTTTCTGCTTTTGATAATATGAATAATGAATTAAAAGAAAATCTTAATGAAGCAACAAGACAAAAAAAGCAAATGGAAACAATATTACTTCATATGACAGATGGAATTATAGCTTTTAATATTGAGGGAAAAATAATTCATATTAATCCAGCTGCTAAAACATTCTTAGGTGTTGACAACGAAAAAACATTTAATGAAATTTTTGATCAGTATAATGTAGATATAAATTTAGAAAAAATTATTTATTTAGAAAATTGGACTTCCTCAGAACAAAAAATAAATGTAGAGGATAGAACTATAAATTTATTTTTTGCACCATTTAAAAATGAGAATGATAGACCAGCAGGTGTAATTGTAGTTATTCAAGATATTACAGAACATGTAAAACTAGATACAATGAGAAAAAGATTTGTTGCAGATGTGTCTCACGAATTAAAAACACCAATTACTTCAATAATGGGATATGCAGATACACTTTTGGAAAATGAAGTAGATGAAGAAATAAGCAGAAAATTTTTAGAGAGGATTTCTACAGAGGCACAAAGAATGTCAAGATTGGTTAGTGATTTATTAACCCTTTCTAGATATGATACTTCAAAAATTAAAACAGAAAAAACAGAATTTGATCTAGGGGAATTGGTAAAATATACATTTGATGGTTTGGATTTAGAAATGAAGAAAAAATCACAAACAGGAGAGTGCTTTGTGACTTCAGATGTTCCACTTGTGTTTGCTGATAAAAATGGAATTGAAAGAGTAGTATTAAATATATTGACAAATGCTATTAAATATACTCCTGAAAATGGAAATATAAAAGTATATGTTGGATTTGTTTATAATGATGCATATATAAAAATAATAGATACAGGTATAGGAATACCAAAGGATGATTTAGATAAGATTTTTGAAAGGTTCTATAGAGTGGATAAAGCTCGTACTAGAGAAATGGGCGGAACTGGACTAGGACTTTCAATTGCTAAAGAAATATTAGATAGAAATGATGCTATGATAGATATAAAAAGTGAGGTTGGAAAGGGAACAGAAGTGGTTATTAGAATACCAACCAAACAACCTAAAAATATAAAGGAAAAGAAGACTGAAGAATAGAGGAGAATATTATGAGAATGTTAAAAAAATCTTTAATTAGTTTAAGTATGATATTATTTTATACAAATAAGGTATATGCTACAACAGAAAATAATGTTACAAATGTTACGATAGATTCAGGAAAAATAGGATTACTTTTAGTAGCAATAGGTTTGATAGCATTGGTATTACTATTAGGATATAAATTAGATAAAAATGAGGC
The DNA here is from genome assembly GCA_017536685.1 of Clostridia bacterium. GTDB lineage: Bacteria > Bacillota > Clostridia > TANB77 > CAG-508 > Scatovivens. The sequence goes on from JAFXGW010000009.1 coordinate 65,514, forward strand.
TCAAGAAAAAAGAAAAGAACAAATTATAAAGAAACGCAAAAATAATAAAGAAAGTATTTCTCATAATGAAGCAAAAAATGAAAATGAATATACAAAAATAGCAGATGAAACATCAGCTTTTGAAACTGTGTATCCAAAATTAAATGAAGAATTAGAAAACGATTTTGAAGAAATTGAAAATTTTGATAAAACAGCTGTAATAGCTAAAGTTAATTTATCAGATATAGATGAACAAGATGCTGAGGAAGAGTTATATGAGGAATTTGAAGAACAAGAAGATAAAGAAAATGATTTTGAAGCTAATTATGATTATGAAAACTATGAAAATTCAACAATGATTTTTGATGCTCCTCCTATAAAAAAAGAAACAGAAACACTAAGTTCATTTGATACTGTAAAAGGATATGATTTTGAGGATAAAGAATTAAATAATATTGAAAAAGAATCAACTACAATGGTAAAAAAATATACAAGAAAGAAAATGCAAAAAGACTTGCAAGTAGTTGATGAAGAAAAAAAGGTTAAAACAAGAAAGACAGCAAAAAAAGAAACAGAAGAGAAACCAGCAAAATCAAGAAAAACTACTAAAAAAGAAACGGAAGAAAAACCAACAAAAACAAGAAAAGCTACTAAAAAAGAAACAGAAGAAAAAACAACAAAAACAAGAAAGACAACAAAAGAAGAAACAGAAGAGAAACCAGCAAAGGCAAGAAAAACTACTAAAAAAGAAACAGAAAAAAAACCAGCAAAGGCAAGAAAAACTACAAAAAAAGAAACAGAAGAAAAACCAGTAAAAACAAGAAAAACTACTAAAATAGTAAAGGAAGAAAATATAGAAGATAAAGAAAACACTGAAAAAAAAGAAATTCAAGAAATGTTAGAAGTCGAAAAAAAAGTAGAAGAGAAAAAAACTAAACCAAGAAAAACAAGAACTCAAAAAGCCGCAGAAGATAAATTAAAGAAAACAAGAGCAACTTCAGTTAGAAAGGCTGCTGAAAAAGAAGCTGAAAAAGCCAAAGAAGCTTTAGAGAAGACGAAAGAAAAAAGAAATAGAAAGACAACAAAATCAACAACTAAGAGAAATACAACTGGAAGAAAAAAAGCATAAAATAATATTAAAAAATATAAATAGAAATATGTATTTTACTTGAAAATATAAAAAAAGTAATGTATAATTCGTTTTGAAAAATGAGAAAGAAGGAAACTAATGAGCGAAAATGTTAAAGAAATATTGGAATGGTTTTATTGTATAGTAATTGCTCTAGTTTTAGCATTATTATTTAGATATTTTATTGCAACACCAACAATTGTGCAACAAAGATCTATGTATCCAACATTAAAGCATGATGAAAGATTAATATTAGATAGAACATTTAGAATAACTCGTAAAAAACCACAAATAGGAGATATAGTTACTTTCGAAGCACCATCAAAAGATTATGAAAAATGGAATGCTGATCAATCGAATCCAATTGCAATATATGATAATGAACCAACTAATGTATTTAGTAAGTTTGTATATTATTGCTTGGAAACAACTAAAAAAAGCTATATAAAAAGAGTTATTGCCTTAGAGGGAGATCATGTGAAAATTGAAAATAACACTGTTTATGTGAATGGTATTCCTCAAGATGAAAAATATTTATCAGATGATGTTGTAACAGAATCATCTGTGTTTTACGATTTTATAGTTCCAGAAGGATATTTCTTTGCGATGGGGGATAATAGAACCAAAAGTACTGATTGTAGAAATATAGGATGTATCCCATTTGAAAAATTGGAAGGAATAGTACGTTTTAGATTTTGGCCATTTAGTGAATTTGGAAAAATTGATTAGGAGTAAAATAATTGGAGTTTAAAAACATTATTGGTAATACAGAAATTAAAGAGTATTTAATGAAAAATGTTAAACAAAAAAATATTTTACATAGCTATTTATTTTTAGGAACTGCTGGTATTGGAAAATTGCTAATAGCTAAAGCATTTGCTAAAAATATATTGTGCTTAGGAAATAATGAGGATGATTGTAATTGTAAATCATGTATGTGTTTTGATGGTTTAAATCATCCAGATTTTTATTGTATAAATGAAGAAGGAGATACAATAAAAGTTGAAACAATTCGAAATTTAACAGAAAAAGTAATTGAAAAACCAATTGTTTCTAATAAAAAGGTTTATATAATAAATGACTGTGAAAAAATGACAAAAGAAGCTCAAAATTGTTTACTTAAAACTTTAGAAGAGCCACCAGAATTTGCTATTATTATTCTAATATCATCAAATGAAAATGTAATTTTAAATACCATTAAATCAAGATGTATGAGTGTTAAATTTAAAAATATTGATGATATAGAATTGTTAAAATATGCAAAAGAAATTTTAGGATATCAAGAAGTTTCAGAAAATCTATTAAAATCATTTTATGGTAGTATTGGAAAAGCAATAAAATTAAAAGATTCAAAAGAAAAATATGATGAAATAGATAAGTTCGTATCAAATTTATCGAAAAAAGATATCATAGATATAATGATAGACGGAAAAATAATATATGATAAAGAAAATATTTATGATATATTAGATTATATAACTGTATGTTTATATGCTAAATTTAATGAGAATGAAAAAAACATATATTGCATAAAATATGTTAATGAGTGTGCTGACAGGCTTAGAACAAATAGCAATTTTGATATGACAATTGATAATTTGCTATTCAAAATGTGGGAGGAATTAAATGAAAATAGTAACAGGTGTTAGATTCAAAAGACCTGGTAAAATATATTATTTTGATCCAGAAAATTTACAAATAGAAAAAGGCATGAATGTAATTGTTGATACTGCTATGGGAGAAGAATACGGTGAAGTGGTAATTGCAAGAAAAGAAGTTGAAGATAACGAAGTTACAGAGCCATTAAAGAAAATTGTTAGGATTGTTACTGAAAAAGATGAAAAAATGCGTCTTCAAAATAAAGGAAAAGAAAAAGAAGCATTTAAAATTTGTTTGGAAAAAATAGAAGCTCATGGTTTACCTATGAAGCTTATTGAAGTTGAATATAAATATGATGGTTCTAAAGTCATTTTTTATTTTACAGCAGATAAAAGAATTGATTTTAGAGAACTTGTAAAAGATTTAGCAGCAATTTTCAGAACAAGAATAGAACTTCGTCAAATTGGTGTGAGAGATGAAGTAAAAAGATGCGGTGGAAATGGAATTTGTGGTAGAGAATTATGCTGTTGTTCATTTTTAGGAAATTTTGAAACAGTTTCAATAAAAATGGCAAAAGAGCAAAATATATCATTAAATCCTTCAAAAATTTCAGGAAATTGTGGCAGATTAATGTGTTGCTTAAAATATGAACAAGAAGTGTATGAAGAAAAATTAAGCAGATTGCCTAAAATAGGAGCAATAGTTAAAACTTCGGAAGGAACAGGTGAAGTTGCGTCTGTAGAAACTCTAAAAGAAGTTATTAGGGTTAAATATCAAGATGGTGATGAAATCTATTTTAAAAAACATGAAGCCAAAGATGTTGTAGTTATAAAAGATGCAGTTGTTGATGATGAAAAGCTTGAAGTTGAAAACGCTGAAGACTTAGAAGAATTAAGAAAGCTAGAAAGAATGGAAAGAGACGATAAAAAGAATACTACACAAGATGATATTTAACTTGAGCGCAGAAAAAAATGAAATTTTTTATTAAAATAGCAATGATTATAGAATTTATTTATGTATAAGAATTGATAATTCGAATTAAAAGATTTTCAAGAGAATTTTTGTGCCCAAAAAAGGATGTAAACTAAAGAATAAATTCATGATAACTTTGAGGGGAACTTAGATGAAAACACTTGTAACAAATGCTTATGTATTAGACATGGTAGGGGATATACCAAATGTTGAGAAAAAAGATATACTAATAGAAAACAATATAATAAAGAAAATTGAAAAAGATATAGATAAAGAAATTGAAGTTGATGAAAAAATCAATGCCAAAAATATGTTGGTAATGCCAGGATTGATAAATACCCATACACATTTGGCCATGAGTATTTTTAGAGGATATAAAACTGATAAAAAATTGATGGATTGGCTTGAAAATGCAATCTTTCCAGTAGAAGATAAATTAAAACCTGAAGATATATATTGGAATTCGTATCTTTCATGCTTAGAAATGATAAAATCAGGAACAACAACATGTAATGATATGTATTTTGGTATGAATAAAACTGTAGAAGCAATTAATGATACAGGTTTAAGAGCTGTTGTGGCTTGGTGTATAAAGGATGATTCTATAAAAGATAAAGTAGAACAAACTAGAGAATATGCAAAAAGGTATAACTCTAATGAAAATGGTAAAATTAGAATTTACGTTTCAGCAGATGCACCACATACGTGCAATCCAGATACAATAAAATTATGTGTTGATTTAGCTAAAGAATTGAATACAGGATTACATATTCACTTAGCAGAAACAATAGATGAAGAAACTAAGATAAAATCAAGATATGATAAAAGAAGTACAGAATATTTAAATGATTTAGATGTGTTTGATGTGCCGGTTGTTTTAGCACACGGAATTTATGTATCTGATAGTGATATAGAAATATTAAAAAAAATCAGGGGTGGAATATCTCATAATCCTATTAGTAATTGCAAATTATCATCAGGAATTTGTGACGTTGTAAAATTAAGAAAAAATGGAATAAATATAGGGCTTGGAACAGATGGAATTGGAAGTACAACAACAATGGATATGTTTGAAGAAATGAAAACTGCAGCATACCTTCAAAAAGTAAATACGATGGAACCAAGTTCAATATCTGCATATGATATATTAAAAATGGCAACTATAGAAGGGGCTAAAGTTCTTGGAATGGAAGATGAAATTGGAACTTTGGAACCTGGAAAAAAAGCGGATATGATATTTATAAAAACCGATAAATTACATATGTGTCCTGCAAATGATGTATGTGCAAACTTAGTATATTCATCAAATGGAGCAGATGTTGAATCAGTTATGATTGATGGAAAAGTAATAATGCAAAATAGAAAAATGCTTAACTTAGACGAAAAACAAGTAATGCGTCAAGTTAAGAAAATTGCAAAAAGACTATTATAATTCTATGAGAAATAGAAATACAATAGATAATAATGAAATTTATGAAAGGAGGCTTTTATTATGGCATATAAAATTAACGAAAAATGCATTTCTTGTGGAGCATGTGCAGGAGCTTGCCCAATGAACTGTATTTCTCAAGGAGCAGATAAATATGTTATCGATCCAGCTACATGTATTGATTGCGGAACATGTGCAGGAGTTTGCCCAGTTGAAGCACCAGTAGCTGAATAATTAAATACATATCAAAAACTTTAAAATAATATTAGGTTTGGCCTAATATTATTTTTTTTATATTGACAAGAACAAATGTTTGTTGTATTATAGGTTGAAATCAAATTATGAAAGGATGATATATGTGAATAATGTAAGTATTGATGTGCTTGAAGTAAATAACTATATAGTAAAACATAGAAGAGAATTTAATAAAGAGATTGGGAAAATGATAAAAGAGTGGAGATTAAAAAAGAAAATTTCAATAGAAGAAATGTCGTGTATGACATTTATGGCTCCATCATATATTAACCAATTAGAACGAGGTACTAATGGTATTAGCTTGAACAAATTTATATTAATATGTAATGCTTTAGAAATTAATTTAAAAGAAGTATTGGAAATTTATATTTACAAAAAACAAACAAACGAAGATGTTTTGTATAGTAAACTGCAAGAGGGAAAATGTATTTCTGAAAATATATTAGAATATATAAAATGTAAAATGTAGATTAAATTTATAGTATGAAAATAAGGGAATAGTGATTTTAAAATTAAAATGAATTTGACGCTTTATTTTAATATTTAAAATATATATTTAACGAAAAGTGTGAATATAGAAAATAATAAAATTTTAAGAGAAACAATCTATTTGAAATTTTTTATTTATATGATACAATAATAAAACAAAATATTTTGAGAGGAGAAAATCATAATTAATAATTATGATAATTTAATAATGAAAGAAGAATTTTTGAATTTATTAAGAAGTACAAATAGAGAAGGAATGGAAAAATTAATTGAATTTATAGAAAAAACCGATTTTTTTAAAGCACCAGCAAGTACAAGATTTCATGGAAATTATGAAGGTGGACTACTAGAACATAGTATGAAAGTTTATGAAATTTTAAAAGAAAAAGTAGAAAAATCGAGTTTTCCAATTGAAACCTCCACAGAGTCAATAATAATAATTGCTTTATTACATGATATTTGTAAAGTTAATTTTTATAAAGTTGATTATAGAAATGCAAAAAATGAATTTGGTGAATGGGAAAAAGTTCCATATTATACTGTGGAAGATACAATTCCTTATGGTCATGGTGAAAAAAGCGTAATGATGCTTACAGAATATATTAAACTTACAAGTGAAGAAAAATATTGTATTAGATGGCATATGGGATTTTCCGAACCCAAAGAATTGTATACAACGTTAGGTCAAGCTTATAAAAAATATCCATTGGGATTATTAGTGTTTGAAGCTGATTTAGAAGCTACATATTTTTATAATATTTAATATTCTGAACTGGTATTTTATCTTGATATAGAAATGTCAAAATGATATAATTTTTATGAAAAATAATAGGTTAGGTGTATTTTATGGCAATAATAACAGTTTATGATTTGTTAGAAGTAAGTGAAGATGCTTCTAAAGAAGAAATAGAAAAATCATATTTATATTTAATAAATGAATATAAAACAGATCCAAGGAATCCGCAAGAAGTGAATAATGAAAATGAAATGATTTTAAAAAAAATGAAATTAGCATATGATATTTTAATTGATGATGAAAAAAGGAAAAAATATGATGCGGAACTTGCGAGAAAAAGAGCAGAAGAATTAATAAAAAATGTTACAGTGAGTTCTAGTGATTCAGAAGAAATTGATAAGAAAGTTGAAGAAAATATACCAGAAAATGAAATATCTAATGTGGAGCAAATACAACATGATGAAATTGAAAAATACGAAGAAGATGATGATTATGAAGATGATACTACAAAAATAGAACTAACTGATAATGAAAAAAAGAAATTAAAAAAAGCTGCTGAAAAAGAATTTAAAAATAATTTGAAGAAAGTGCAAAAAGCGGAAGAAGAATATAATAGAGCATACAATGAAGCATATAATAATTATTTAAGAAAAATGGGATATACGGTAAAAGAACCATGGACTTTAAAAAGACTAAAAAATTTAATCATAGGATTATTTGTAATAATTGTTGTTTGTATTTTAATATGGATATTGCCACCAACAAAAAATTTATTAATAAGAATATACGAAGAAAACTTTATTATAAAATCGCTTATAGATATTATAGTTATGGTTTTTAATGCAATAATAAATACTTTTGTATAGAAGGCGGTGCAAATGGTAAAAAAAAGTAATAACAATGAACAAAAAGAAAATTTCTTTTTTAATATTAGGTTAGTTATTTGTGGTATTGTTGCTACATTGGGTTTTATTATTGTAGCTGGACATTTAGCAATACTTCAATTTGTAGAAGGAAAAGAACTTAGTCAAAAAGCTTATAATCAGCAGATAGAAGATCAAATAATTAGCCCCAATAGAGGCAAAATTTATGATACTAAAGGAGAAATATTGGCTCAAAGCATAGCAGTAGATACAATATCTCTAAATCCTGAATTTTTAACATATTCTAATAATAAAAAGGTTGAAGACGAAATAGTTGCCAAAGGTATGTCTGAAATTTTTGATATCACATATGAAAAGATGATGGAAGAACTTAGCAAAGATAAATCTGTTATAGTTATTGAAAAAAAAGTAGAAAAAGATAAAGTTGACAAATTGAAAAAATGGATGACAGAAAATAAAATTACTGCTGGGATTAATATAGATGAAGATTCAAAAAGATATTATCCGTATAACAATCTAGCATCTAATTTGATTGGTTTTTGTGGAACAGATAATTCAGGTCAAACTGGAATAGAAGAAAGATGGAATGATGTTCTAACAGGTGTGGCTGGAAAAATTGTAACTACTGTAGACGCATCGAGAAAAGCGATTTCTGATGAAAATGAACAATATGTAAGATCAGAAAATGGTAGCAATATTTATTTAACAATAGATACAACAATACAAGCAACTGCGGAAAAATATTTAAAGCAAGCAATGACAGAGAATTCAACAGCAACAGCTGGAAATGTACTTATAATGAATCCACAAACGGGTGAGATTTTAGCTATGGCTACGAGCCCAGATTATAACTTAAATGAGCCATCAAAATATACCAGTACAGGATATACAGAAGATGCTTGGAAAGAGTTACAACCAACTGAAAAGAGTGCAGCACTTTTGAATGTTTGGAAAAATAAAGCTGTTTCAGGAACATATGAACCAGGTTCTACATTTAAACTTATTACAGCTGCTGTTGGAATTGAAGAAGGTTATGTTCAAACAGACACTGCAAATGACTTTAATTGTACAGGTTCATATATTGTTGCTATGGATAAAGAAGAACCAGTTGCTATTAGTTGTTGGAGAACAGTTCCACATGGTCCGCAAACATTAAGGTTGGCACTTCAAAATTCTTGTAACCCGGCGTTTATGCAATTAGGACAAAGAATAGGTGCAAGCACTTTGTATAAATATTTTCAAGCTTTTGGATTATTCGAACCAATAGGAAACAATATAGCAAAAGCCTACAAAGGAACTTTTAATGATTTAGAGAATATGGGACCAGTAGAACTTGCAACTACTTCGTTTGGACAAAGATTTGAAATATCTCCTTTACAATTAGTAACTGCAATTTCAGCAATTTGCAATGATGGTAAATTAATTGAGCCTAAAATTGTAAAACAAATTGAAAATACAGATACAGGTAGTATAGAAGTTATAGAGAATGAAGTTGTAAGACAAGTGATTTCAAAAGAAACAGCAGATAAAGTAAAAAATATGATGTTATCTGTTGTAACAGATGGAACAGGAAAGAGAGCACAAGTTGCGGGGTACTCTATTGGTGGAAAAAGTGGTACATCAGAGCCGCGACCAGATAAAAAAGAAGAAGGATATGTTGCTTCTTTTATTGCAGCATCTCCAATTGAAAATATACAAGTAGTTGTTTTATTTGCGCTATATGGATTACAAGAAAGCGCAGATCATCAAGGTGGGCAAGTTACAGCTCCATATGTATCTCAGATCTTATCGGAAATTTTACCACAATTAGGAATTGAGTCAACAACTACTAGCGATACAAAACCACAGATTGATGAAAACTTAAGAACAGTACCTGATGTGAAAAATTCAACAGTAACTGAAGCCAAACAACAATTAGGAAATTTAGGATTTAATGTTATTTGTAATTCACCTCTAGATCCTGATACAACTTTGGTTGTTGATCAAGTACCAAAATACGGTATGGGATTATCAGAAGGCTCAATTGTTTGTTTATATACTTCAAATGAAGATGTAAGAAATAAAACAATTGTACCGAATGTAAAAGATATGACACCAGAACAAGCAATAAATTCTTTAAGATCAAAAAATTTAAATGTTCAAATTGATGGAACTTCAGGAATTGTTGTGTCTCAAGAGCCAACTTATGAGACTGAAGTTGAAGAAGGAACTGTAGTTCATATTGTAATAAAAGATACCTTGACTGGTTCTCAATTATATTAAAAAATAAGAATAAAAGTAAATAAAAAACATACAATTGCTTTGAAAGAGGTGGTTGTATGTTTTCTTTTTATAAAATGCAAGTTGCAGGAAGTGACTTTATAATAGTAGATTTTTTAGAAAGAAGATTAGAATATAGTTTTAAATTATTTTCTAAATATTTGTGTGATAGACACTTTGGAGTGGGTGGAGATGGGACTATATTCTTAGAAAAAAGCGAAATTGCAGATTTTAAAATAAAAATTTTTGATAAATTTGGCGAAGAAATAGAATTTTGCGTAAATGGAATTTTATGCATTGCCAAATATGTTTATGAAAACAAAGCTATAAATAAAACTCAATTTGATATTGAAACGAAATCAGAAATAGTAAAAATAGAAGTTCAGGATAGTTTAAGCGAAATTGAAGTTGATGTAGGAATTCCTAAATTTGATTTAGAAGATAGGTATAATAGTGAAGTAGATAATGCTTATTGCGATATGCTAGCTATAGAAAATTTGGATATACATATGATATCGTTAGGTGAAATGTATTTAGTAATTTTTTCAGATAATATTTTTCGAATAAATATTGAACAAATATTAAAAAAACTTGAAGATTACAAATATTTTGGTGATAATTGCAATATTGTATTTGCACAAATTGTTGATGAAGAAAATATAAAGGTAAGAAATTGGAAAAGAAATATAGGAGAAGTTCTTTCTAGTGGAACTGGAGCTTGTGCAGCAGCTGCTGTTGCAAATAAATATAAATCAATAAGTGGTACGGTAAATGTAAATTCATTAGGTGGAATACATAAAATTTTATGTGAAAAAAGTATAAAATTGAAAGGAAATGCAGAAAATGTTTTTTGGGGTAAGATAGTAATTTAATAGAGTTATTCATAATAACTGCTATTTTGATAGTTATTTTTTATTAAAATAAATTATTATATAAGATGAAACGCCATCAATTTTCATGAGTTTTGCTCGATGAAATTAATGGCGTTTCGGACAAGCATTTGCCTTGTCAAATGGGTTAAAAAATCATTGCGATTATTTCGAAAATGATTAATATAGCTAATAAAGTTATCAGCCAACCTTTATGCCGAAACAAAAACTCAATGATGCAGAAAAGAATCGCCCAGATGGCCAGACATACCTTAAGAAGAAACGGTAAGGCGAATTTGAAAAACAGAAAGATGATAAGGATTGTTAATAAAAATTGCATAAAGTTCACCCCTTGTATTGATTATATAATATATTATAACATATTTTTATGTAAAATAAAAGCATTTAAGAGAATAGGAGTTTTATAGAAATAGAGAATAAATTTTGAAGAAAAAATGTATAAATTTATTAAATTTTATATAGACATTTTTTTTAAATTCCTATATAATGAGAAAAAGATTATGAACTTTTAGGGGGCTGTAAAAAAATGTATGAAAGAAGTGCAATAGTATTAGAAAGATACTTCGAAAATCTGTTAGGATACAGAAAAGAAGGAAATATAAGAGATAACTTCAATAATTATTGTGATTTAGTTGAAAAACTAGAAAAATACCAAATTAATTATGAAAAAGAACTTGCTGCTACAGAAGAGTTTGAAGAAAGTTTGAAAAAAATTAGATTAGTCCAAGCCTCTCAAAAAAAATTGTATGAAAAAAGTGTAAAATTAGAATATAATAGAAATTTGCTATTTAACAATATTGAAGCGAAAATTGATGATACAAGAAAATGTATTGAAAAAATTGAAGCTGATGTAGAAAAAAATAACAAAGAAATGGCTGATTCAAAAGAAAAATTAATAAATGCATTAACAGTATACAATGAGAAAAGATTTGAACTTTCAAAATGTAAGAGATATAAAAAAATGGCAGAAAAAGCATATACAGATGCCTATGAAATTGCTGTAAATAATTATGATTCGATTTCACCAGAAACAATAGAATTTGCAAAAGAATTTGCTAATTTTGATGATGCAGAGGATATAATAGTTGAACTTGAAAATAATGGAAAAAATGAAAAGATTCCATTTAATGAAGATGTTATAAGAAATGCAACAGTTTATGGAATTGAAACTGCAAAAAAAGAGGTTGCAGGATATATTATTTTACATGAAAAAATGACCAAATTATTAGCGGATATTGAAGAAGGTGCAACAAAAATAGAATTGCACAAACAATATGCTAGAAATGAAAAATCAAAAATGGATTTTATTTATGCTGTAAAAGATTATTTAACTCAATTTTTAGATTATGAGAGAATGACTGTAATCCATGGAAGAAAATCTCACAATAGATTAATGAGTGAGGCATGCGAAAATTTTGAAGCTGATATAATTCAAATAAATAATTTGTTTGAATTATTAGTAAAAGAAATTACAAATAAATCTACTAAAAAGGCATATAAAGAATTATATAATAAAAAATATTTATTAGATATTCAAGAAAAAGATGAAAAGTTCAAGAGGGAAAAAAATCGTGTTAATCTAAATACAGCTACACTTATTAATTCAAATTATTGGAGAATAGAGGGTATTAGAGAAATTTTCACAATATTTTATAAAACAGTTTCAGAAGTTCTTGGTAGAAACGTAGATGAATTTGATGTACTAAAAACAGAAAGTGATGAATTTCAAGAAAATACAGCAATAGAAACAGATAAAGATAGTTATGTTGAAGAACCACAAGAAGTTGAGAAAATTCCATTTGAAATTGATGATTCTAAAAAGAGAAAAGCTAAGAGTATTACAATTGAAGAAGATGATGATGATGATGATTTAAAACCATATGTATATAGCGATAATGACGAAGAAGATGAAGATGACGAGGAATATTCTGCATCTCAATACTTAGAAAAAGACAGTTTTAACAAATTTGAAAAAAACAATTTAAATGAATTAGATGACGAAATAGAAGATGATGATTATAATACAGCTGATGATATGATTGATGACTTAGTACAAAATTTCCAAAATGAAACATCAGATGAAGATTTTGATATTTTTGGAGAGAAATATAAAGAAATAGATTCTTCAGAAAAAATCAAAGAAAAAACGAAAAAAGTTTCAAAAGATACAAATTCAAAGAAAAAGAATGAGGAAATACTTGAAACAAGTAAATATGATTTTGAAGATGATGAAGAAACACTATTTGCAGACATAAAAACAGTAAAAAAACGTGGAAAAGCCAAAAATGAGATTCAAGAGATGAAAGTAGAAGAATCAAAACCAAAAACAATAATAAAGAAAGTAAGAAAAATAGCTAAAACAAAAAAGAAAACAGCAGAAAGTGATATTTGGTAAAATAGTGAAAATGCATTTCATAAAGAAATGCATTTTTTATTTAATAGGAAAGTTTTCTTATTAAATAAAATGCTTCGCATTACTGTTGTACTCAAATTTTATTACATAAAATTTGGCACACGAACAAGATGGGGCAAATAAGTTTTTTGAAAAATGAATAATTTAAAATTTGCTTCTTTTGTTCTTTAATATGAATGTGTATGTTTCTTAATAGTAAATTAATCAAAATTGAAACAATAATTATGATGAAATATACTGTTTTGTAATGAGAAAGTAATATATATTGTAATATTTTTGCTTGATTCTTAAAAGGTAGCATGATATAATAAATTTGATATTTATGTGGAAAGGAAAGAGAATGAACCAAATTTTAGTATCTGAAAAATTGTATATAACCCCAGAACTAAAAAGAAAAAAAAGAATGTACAAAATTGACTTCTTTATTTCTGTTTTTTTGGTATGCATTTTATTTTCTTACTATATATATGCAGAATATGATAAAAATAAGAATGAAGCTATTTCTAAAGAAATATTATCAAATCTAAATTTTGAAAATAATATTGTAGATGATACTACAATTAAATTTGCGAATAATTCAATTGTAGTTATTTTAAATACTGAAGATCCATTTGAAGTTATTTATTCAGAACCAGTTGAAGAAGATACTGGAGATAATATAAATTGGCTAGAAACTGCAAGTGGAACGAGATATTATGCTGTTGCGACTGTTAATATACCAAAAATAGATTGTACATATCCTGTAATTTTAGGTAGTAATCCAGATAATGCAGAAGAATTAGAAGAACTTTTAAAAATATCACCATGTAAATTTTGGGGACCAAATCCAAATGAAGTTGGAAACTTTTGTATAGTAGGTCATAATTATAGAAGTGATAAGTTCTTTAGTCATGTTCCAGATTTAAGTATTGGTGATAAAATTGAGATAAAGGACATAAATGGTCAGACGATAATTTATAAAATATATGACAAATATGTAGTACAACCAGATGATGTATCATGTACATCACAAAGAACCAATGGATTAAAAGAAGTTACATTAATCACTTGTACTGATGATAGTAAATTAAGAGTTATTGTAAAAGCAAGAGAAGATATATAATAAAAGATTACCGCTTAAATTTAAAAATTCATATATAGATTTGAAAGTCTTGAGTAAATTTCTACTCAAGACTTTTTTGTTTAATAGGAAAGGGAACTTTCCTATTAAACAAAATGCTTTGTATGACTGTTGTACACAAATTTTATTATATAAAATTTGGCACACGAACAAAGATGAGGTAAATATGTTTTTTTGAAAAATGAATAATTAAAAATTGCCTTTTTTATTCTTTAATCTAAAATAACATAATTATTAGAAAAGAAACTATCATAATTTATGGAAAGTAAAATAATTACTAACCAAAAA
>JAFXGW010000002.1 GCA_017536685.1 Clostridia bacterium
TCAATTTTTTCATTTGGATTTATAGGGATAGAAAAGGAATATAGAGGAAGAGCGCATTCAGATGTAACAATATTGAATGGTATGGAAATAATAGAAGAATTAGATGGGAAATTAGATTACGATTCTGGATATAGATATAAAGATTTTGATAATTTAATGATTGAAAATATGTCATTATTTACAAAATTACCTAGTACTTCAACTTGGATTTATTCAAATGAGGAACAAGTTAATTCATATACTAAATTAGGATATTCACAATTATATATGAGATTAAATAATACTAATGGGACAATTTTATCTGATTCAATATTGGGAATGAAATATGTACTAACTCAAAAGAGATTAGATGAGAGAATATATAATTATATTTCTGAAACAAATACTTCTAAAATAAAATTATATGAATTTAAAGAATATTTACCAATTGGAATTGTATATGATAAAAACAAAGATATAGAAGAAATTCCACCAAATATGAATTATTTTGAATATCAAAATTGGATTTATAAAAATTTATTTGACAAAAGTTCAAATATTTTTGAATGCATAAATCCAATTATTAAATCAACTAATAGTCAATATTTGGAAAGTGAAAATATTATAATTGAAGATAAAAATAATTCTGAAAATGCTTATGTAGAATATGAAGTTACTATGGATAAACCAGAAATATTATACTTTTTTACAACAGATGATCTTGAAAAGGGGAGTATTTGTATAGAAGTTAATGGTGAACTTTTAAATATTTCATCAACCAATGATTTAAAAAACATATATTATCCTGCATCATATAATAATGGAATATTAAATTTAGGTTATTATGATAATGAAATTGTTAAAATTAAAATTTATTTTTGGGATAATATAAATTTAAATTATTTAAAATTTGCAAAATTTGATTATTCTAAATATAAAGAATTGTGTAAAAGTAAAATTGATACAAAATATAAATGTGATGAGAATATAATTACAATAGAAACCAATGTAGAAAAAGATAAGAAAATCTTTATTCCTATTACATATGATAAAAATTGGAAAGCAATTCTAAATGGACAGCAAGTAAGTGTTCAAAAAGCACTTGGTGGAATGATTTCTGTAGAATTAGAAGAGGGATATAATGAAATTAAATTGATTTATACAAACTCTTTAATAAAAATAGGTGCAATTATAACTGTGATTTCAATTATGCTTTTTATTATTTTAGATAAATTCAAAGATAAAATTTTGAATTTAAAAATTTTGAATAATATATTTTATTATGCATTTGTGATTGTATCTGTAATACTTATAATATATGTGTATTTTTGGGGGCTTATAAGCACTTTTTTATAAAAAACTATTGACAAATGCATTAAAATGGTGTAAAGTATATTAGCATTACAAAACAAGAGGTGGTCAAATGGAGAAAAATGTTAAGATAAGTATGCTTTTAGATACTTATGGAAAAATGCTAACTGAAAAACAATATAAGCTTCTAGATGACTACTATAATAATGATTTATCTTTATCAGAAATTGCTGAAAATGAAGAAATAACTAGACAAGCTGTTAGAGATAATCTAAAAAAAGGTGAAAACAATCTTTTCGAATACGAAGAAAAGTTAGGGTTTATGAAAAAAACAATAGAGCAAGAAGAAAAAATAGAAGAAATTTTATTAGAACTAAAAAAAATAGAAAATAAAATTTCTGATAAAGAAACAATTAAAGCTCTAGAAAAAGTTACAAGTAAACTAAATTGTTTAGTATAAGGAGGAAAAGATGGCGTTTGATGGCTTATCAGCAAGATTACAAGAAATAACAAGAAAATTAAGTGGAAAAGCTAGAATCTCTGAAGGAGATCTTAAAGAAGTTTTAAGAGAGGTAAAATTAGCTTTACTAGAAGCAGATGTTAATTACAAAATAGTTAAAGATTTTGTTAAAGTAATAGAAGAAAAAGCGATTGGCCAAGACGTATTAAAATCTCTTACTCCAGGACAACAAGTTGTTAAAATCGTAAAAGACGAGTTAGTAAGCCTTTTAGGTGGAGAAGAAAGTAAAATAAACTTTACTCCAAATCCACCAACAGTAATAATGTTAGTTGGTCTCCAAGGTTCTGGTAAAACAACTACAGCTGGAAAATTAGCTAATATTATTAGAAAACAAGGAAAGAAACCATTGCTAGTTGCATGTGACGTTTACAGACCTGCTGCTATAAAACAATTACAAGTAGTTGGAAAACAATTAGATATACCAGTATATGTAAATGAACATATAAGAGATGTAAAAGTAATTGCAAAACAAGCGATGTCTCAAGCAATGTCAAAATTAAATGATGTTGTTATTATAGATACAGCAGGACGTCTTCAAATTGATGAAGCCTTAATGCAAGAATTAAAAGATTTAAAAACAAATGTAAAACCACACGAGATATTACTTGTAGTAGATTCAATGACTGGTCAAGATGCAGTTAACATCGCAGATACATTCAACAAAGAATTAGGAATAGATGGAATTGTACTTACTAAGTTAGATGGTGATACAAGAGGTGGTGCAGCATTATCAGTAAAAAAAGTAACAGGAAGACCAATAAAATTTGCTGCAACTGGTGAAAAATTAAGTGATATTGAAGTATTTCATCCAGAAAGAATGGCATCAAGAATTTTAGGAATGGGAGATGTACTTTCAATTATAGAAAAAGCAGAAGAAACTTTAGATTTAGAAGAAGCTGCTAAATTAGAAAAGAAATTAAGAAAACAAAGCTTTGACTTAGACGATTATTTAACTCAACTAAGACAAATGAAAAAAATGGGTTCATTCTCATCAATACTAAAAATGTTACCAGGAATGAACAAATTAAAAGGTGTTGAAGTTGATGATAAAGAATTTGTTAAAATAGAAGCAATTATTTGTTCAATGACTATGGAAGAAAGAAAAAATCCAAAAGTTCTAAATGGAAGCAGAAGATTGAGAATTGCCAAAGGAAGTGGAACAACAGTTGAACAAATAAATAAATTTATGAAATCATTCGAATTAACACAAAAAATGATGAAAGAGATGACTTCAAACAAAGGTATGATGAGAAAAATGATGAAAAACTTTAATATGGATGATTTGAAAGATTTCTCAAACTTTAATTAATTTGTTATTAAGTTTTCTAAGTTCTAGGAAATTGCGAAGCAATTGACGTAGAAATTAGTTATGCGAAAGTTTAGATTTTCTAGCAATTTATTGCGTAGAAAATATTAGTTTCGTTTTTAAATTTAATATATATTTATGAAAAAATTCAGGGGGTGAATTATTATGGTAAAAATAAGATTACAAAGAGTTGGAAAGAAAAAAGCTCCATTCTACCACGTAGTAGTAGCTGATTCAAGATCTCCAAGAGATGGTAAAATAGTTGAAAAAATAGGAACATACAATCCTATGACTGAACCAGCAACAATCGTATTAGACAACGAAAAAGTTGCTCAATGGATCAAAAATGGTGCTAAACCAACAGATACAGTTAAAGCTTTAATTGAAAAAGCAGCTAAATAGTCATTTCAAAAGGAGAGTGCAAATATGAAAGATATACTTGAAGTAGTAATCAAAAATTTAGTAGATAATGCAGAAGCAGTATCTATTACAGAAAAACTAGACGCAAAATCTATTTGTTATGAAGTTAAAGTTGCAAAAGAAGATATGGGCAAAGTTATTGGAAAACAAGGAAAAATGGCAAAAGCAATTAGATCAATTATGAAAGCTATTGCAACACGCGAACATAAAAAAGTAAATGTTGAATTTCTTGATTAAGGTTGGAAAATAATGAATAAATATTTAGAATTAGGTCAAATAGTAAATGTAAAAGGCTTAAAAGGTGAAGTAAAAGTTAATTCTTTTACAGATGACAATACTAAATTTGAAAGAATACCTAAAGTTTTCTTAAAAAGAAAAAACGATTTAACTGAATATGAAATTGAAAATGTAGGATATCACAAAAATCAAGTAATAATTAAATTCAAAAATGTAAATACAGTAGAAGAAGCAGAAACTTTAAGAAATTCTTATATCGTAGTTGATAGAGAAATTTTTGGAGAACTTCCAGAAGGTGTATATTACATAGCAGATTTAATTGGATTAGATGTATTTACAGAATCAAATGAATATTTAGGAAAAGTTGATGATATTTTTTCAACAGGAAGTAATGATGTTTATGTTGTAAAAGACGAACTTGGAAAACAAAAACTTTTACCAGGAATAGACGAGGTTATTAAGCAAATAGATTTAGAATCTGGCAAAATAATAGTAAATCTAATAGAAGGGCTTTAAAATATGAAATTTGATGTATTAACACTTTTTCCAGAAATGTTCGAACCAATGAAAAAAAGTGTAATTGGAAGAGCAATTGAAAAAGGTTTGCTTGAAATAAATCTTATAAATATTAGAGATTTTTCAAAAGATAAACATAAAAAAGTTGATGATACAGTATATGGCGGTGGAGCAGGAATGCTTATAAAACCAGACGTTGTGTATGATGCTTTCAAATCTGTAAAAAGTGAAAAATCTAAAGTTGTATATTTATCACCACAAGGTAAAAAACTTTGCCAGAGCAAAGTTGAAGAATTAGCGAAAAAAGAACATTTAATTTTATTATGTGGGCACTATGAAGGAATAGACCAAAGAGTAATAGATAAAATTGTAGATGAAGAAATTTCAATCGGAGATTATGTATTAACTGGAGGAGAAATACCAGCAATGGTATTAATAGATAGTGTGTCAAGATATATTGATGGAGTAATAACAGGAGAATCTATTTCAGAAGAAAGCTTTTCTGGAAGTGGATTACTTGAATATCCACAATATACAAGACCAGAAGAATTTGAAGGAATGAAAGTTCCAGAAGTACTTCAATCAGGTCACCACGAAAATATAAATAAATGGAGAAGAAAAGAAGCAATTCGAATTACTTATCAAAAAAGACCAGATCTTTTAGAAAAAGTAAATTTAACTGATGAAGAGAAGAAATTAATAGAAGAATTAGAAAATAAAGAGTAGAAATACTCATCCATTATTAAAGAAGGAGGAAAGAAAATGGATATTTTAAAATCAATTGAACACGAACAATTAAAAAATAAAATACCAGAATTACGTGTAGGTAATACTGTTAGAGTTCACGTAAGAATAAAAGAAGGAAACAAAGAAAGAATCCAAGTTTTCGAAGGAATTATAATTAAAAAACAAGGTGGAGGAGTTAACGCTACATTTACAGTAAGAAGAATCTCTTACGGTGTAGGTGTTGAAAAAACATTCTTAGTTCACTCTCCAATGATCGAAAAAGTAGAATTAGTTAGAGTAGGTAAAGCTAGAAGAGCTAAATTATACTACTTAAGAGATAGAGTAGGTAAAGCTGCTAAAACTAAAGAAAAAGTTGGAGCAAGAATTGAAAACAGAGAAATCGTTGTTAAAGAAGAAGTTGTTCCAGGTGAAGCAGTAGTTGCTGAAGTTGCTACAGAAGAATCAGTAGCTGAAGCTGTAGAAGCAGCTAAAGTTGAAGAAGCAAAAGCAGCTGAAGAAGCAGCTAAAAAAGCAGAAACAGAAGCTTAGAATTTAATTAAAATAAAAAAGAAAAGATTTCAAAGAGGTGAATTAGAATTTTCTATACACAAGGCTGAAATCTTTTTTGTTATTATAAATTAAAAGATAGAGTCTTAAAAAATTAAGGAATAAATTTTAAAAAAATTTAAATTTTCTCTTGACAAAAGAGTGCAAATACTTTATAATTTATACTTGTCAGAGGAAATAATGCAGGTGTAGTTCAATGGTAGAATTCCAGCCTTCCAAGCTGGCTATGCGGGTTCGATTCCCGCTACCTGCTCCAAAAGTTATTCCTTGTGCAAAGTAAATATGCAGGTGTAGTTCAATGGTAGAATTCCAGCCTTCCAAGCTGGCTATGCGGGTTCGATTCCCGCTACCTGCTCCAAGAAATTAGTCATTGTATTAGAAAAGTCTAGTATGGTGGCTTTTTTGTTACTAAAAAATATGGAATAAATTAAAAGGAGAAAATATGGAATTAAAAATAAATTTTAATGAGTTAAAAAATTTTTGCAAAATAAATGATTTTATTTTAGTAGATCATGAATTGTTAAAAAAAGAAAAGATGCATAAAAATTTTGTATATTCTACTACTAATAATTTTGTTGGAAAAGCTGTATATCCAAAAGACATGCCAATAATAATGAATAAAGAGGTATGGAATAAATTAACAAAAATGAA
Source organism: Clostridia bacterium (assembly GCA_017536685.1). GTDB lineage: Bacteria > Bacillota > Clostridia > TANB77 > CAG-508 > Scatovivens. Next base: position 6,234 of record JAFXGW010000002.1, read on the forward strand.
TAACGAATTGAAGCTAAAAGGAAAAAGTATAACAATCTATGATGCATATAGACCTATTCAAATACAAAGATTATTTTGGGATTATTTTTATGAAACTCATGGATATTATGATGAAACATTAGTTGCAGATCCCGATAAATATGGAACACATAATATAAAAATAAATGCAATAGATATGTTTATATCAAACATAGATGGATCATATCTAGAATTACCTTGCGAATTTGATGATTTTTCAGAAAAAGCTAATATCTATTATGATAAATGTTCAAAAGATGCTGCTAAAAATAGAGACTTATTAATAGATACAGCAAAAAAATACGGATTAATCGTAAATGAAAGTGAATGGTGGCACTTTATCGATGAAAGAATTCTAGAAAAGGGAATGAAATTTAATTATTCAGAATCAAATTTAATACCAATAGGTCAAGAAAAAGTATTTATATTACAAAATTAATGATGAATAGATAATACCAAGGTCAAGGTTTAGCAAGAAAATTAGTAGAATGCGTTATAGAAAATGCAAAAGTATATAATAAAAAGTTAATTGCAGATTGTTCTTATGCAAAAAGTTATAGAAAACAATAAATAGAAAATAAAACAGATAAGAAGGAATATCTTCTTATCTGTTTAGATATTGAAAAAAACAATGAATTTGTGTATAATTAATTATATAAATGCGGGTATAGTTTAGTGGTAGAATACCATGCTTCCGACCTGGTTGCGCGAGTTCGATTCTCGCTACCCGCTCCAAGAAAAATCACACGTATAGTGTGATTTTTTTGTTATAAAGACTTAATTGGAAATATGTTAAATCATTGCCAGAAAGTAGTAAATTAATTTCGAATATTGAAATATAAGTAAATATTAGTATGGAAAATTCCAAAAGTGTCATTATTTACTTGAACGGTTTACATAATTGTGATATAATGGGAAAGATGGAGGTATTAAATATGAAGTTTGAAAAATGTTGTTATATTAAAAAAGTTGTTGCAATATTATTAATAATTGCAATATTTATTCCACAAGTATCATATGCATCAAGTACTATGAAAGTAAATCAAAGAGTAAATTATACTCAAAGCGTAATAAAGAAAAGAAATGATATTAAAATAGAAAAAATAGTAATTAATGCTGATAAACTTGTAGCTAATTCAACAAAAAGAAAAATAATTGAGGATAATACTAAATATTTACAACAATATATCGATGAAATTTCAAAGTGTGGTGGAGGAACAGTAAAAATTCCAAAAGGAACTTATTATTTTGCATCAGCTGGAGTACAAAGAGAAAGTGTATCAGAATGTGTAATTAAATGTAAAAATAATGTTACTATTGAAGGAGCTGGAACTAGTGGAAGCTTAAGCACTATTCTTAAACCATATGCACCATCAAATAAATTGCCAGTAGATATGTTTTACTTCAACAATTATGCTGAGTCAGGAGCAAAAGATAAAACATATTTAGAAAATGCAGACTTCAAAAACTTTATAGTAGATGGGATAAATGCTACTTCTACTACATATACATCAGCAGGAAAAGCTTTTATGATAAATCTTTTGAAAAATTGTGATTGGGAAAACGTAATAGTAAAAAACACAGATGGAACTGGAATTGGTGTGGACTGTCCTATAAATTGTACAATAAATAACTGTGTGGTAATCAATTGCGGTAAAGGTGGATATATATTTGAAAGAAATAATTATGTAGAGGCGCCAGGAGCTTCAGGAATTGGAATTGGGACAGGATTTAGTAATCAAGAATCAATGTATATAAATAATTGTATAGTAGAAGATAATTTTAAATATGGAATTTTCTTTGAACATCAAGGAAGATTTTCTCAGGACTATACTGCTACAGATGCAAAAGGATTTGTAGTTTTTAATTGTACAGCTAAAGGTAATAGATATGATTTTGGTGGAGAAAGAGCAAATGATGTAACATATAAAAATTGCATAAGTAAAAATGATAGTGTAACTATTTCTTCAATTCATTTTGGGAATATGTCTAGAGAAACAAATATAGTAAATTGTAGTGTTGAAAAGAAATTTAGTGATGTAACTGATAAATCAATTTATTATTACAAACCAGTGTATTGGGCATTAAATAATTCTATTACAGAGGGAACATCAAAAACTACATTTTCACCTAACAAAGAAATAACTAGAGCTGAAGCAGTAGAATTTATTTGGAGAATGGCGGGAAGACCTGGGAAGGTAATGTTAAATTCAGAAAATCCAAATACAGGTTTTGCTGATGTATCAAGTGATAATCCATATGCAGATGCTATAAAATGGGCAAGAGAAGCAGGGGTTATTTCAGCAAGTAACACTTTTTCACCTAATGATGGATGTACTAGAGCACAATTTGTAACAATGCTTTGGAGATATGCAGGAAAACCAAAAGTACCAAATACAAATAGCTTTAATGATGTTGCAAAAGGAGCATACTATGAAGATGCTGTAAATTGGGTTGTTAGAAGAGGTATAGTAAATGGAAAAAGCGCAAATGTATTTGCACCAAATGATGTAGCTACAAGAGCTGAAATAATAACATTTTTATATAGATATAATAATAAATAAAACGCTTGAGCGCAAAAAAAAATCACACAATTTAGTGTGATTTTTTTTTTTTGGTTATATATACCATAATGTCAAATATTTTTGATTTATTTAATTGCCATAAAATAAAAATAATAGTAAAATGATATAAAAAAAGGAGATTGGTTATTTATGGAAGAAATTTTAAATAAAATAGAAAAATTTAGTAAATTAAATCCACCAGCAATAGAAGCTGAGCTAACAGAGTTAGAGGAATATTTACAAGTAAAATTGGCCAAAGAAGTAAAAGAACTTTATTTGTTACATAATGGAGGTGAAATTTTAGGATTTGAATTTTTAACAATTAAAAAATTGATTGATGAAATGAAACATGCTGCTGATTTAGAAGAGAATGATGGATTGTCAGAAACTGATGTGGCAACTCCAAGAATAAGACCAAAAAGATGGATGAAAAACAGATTACATATACTAGGAGATTATTCTGGAAATTATATAGCTGTAGACTATAATCCTACAGAAGAAGGAATAAAAGGTCAAATTATAAATTGTGGAAGAGACGAAGACAAGCTATATGTTTTTGCAGATAATATAAAAGAATTTTTTGAAGGAATATTGAAGCTAGCTGAAGAAAATAAAATTGATAATGAGACTCATTTGATAGACTATTTCGTTAATAACAATATAAGCTTTATAAAAACAAGTGAAGATATATCAGATGCAACATCATTAAAAAATCTTCCTAAAAGTGAAATAACATTTGATTTAGCATATAATGTAATAAGTGATAAGCCTGAAGAAATAGCATATGTTCCTCAAAATGTATTAAATAAAGAACTATGCATTTTAGCTGTGAAGAAAAATCCATTTTCATTAAAATATTTCTGCAATGAAATAATGTTTTTGCCTTACAGACACGAAGTCTATAAAGCAGCAGTAAATTCAGATGAAGAAATTATAATAAAAAGAAAAGGAAAAGCGTCTGCAAAAGAGTTGGAACTTGGTGATCCAGACTATGTTTCTGTATTTAATTATATATTTTTATATAATTATTCAAGCGAAAATATTTCAGAATTATATTACGATGCAATAAAAAAAGATATTAATATTTTATATAAAGGTTTTATAAAAAAAATATATATTGACGATAAATGTTACGAATATATTATGAGTAAAATGGATTTTATAGAGGCTATAAAATATATTCCAAAACAATATAAACCAAAAGATAAATGCTTAGAGGTAGTAAGAAAAGACGGATTGCTTATAAAATATGTTCCACTAGATCATAGAGACAAAGAAATGCTTATGACTGCAATAGAACAAAATCCAGAAGCAATTCAACTGTTACCACCAAATATTCAATTGCAAAATGAAGATGTATGTATTAAAGCCGTAGAACTTGATGGGATGCTTTTACAATATATTTATCCTTTAATGAGAAATGAAAAGATATGTAAAGTAGCATATAAAAGTAATCCTAACTGTATTCAATTTGTACCAGATGTAATACAAGAAAAGATCTTATAAAATAATTATTTTGTTAAATTAAAATCAAATAAATCGAAAATACTAAATATAAAAAGGGAAGAAGCTTGAAGTGAAGCCTATAGCGTTCACTTCAAGCTTCTTCCCTTTTTTTGAGCAAAAAAGATTACAAATAGCAATAAAAGAATACTGATGCCAGTTTTCCGGGGAATAAGAACGAGTAATGTGTCAGAATATTCATATGTCTTGAGGCGTTGCAAGTAAAATTAAGTTATGATATAATCATAAAATATAAGTAGAAAATTAATATTTAATAAAATTAAAGATAAAAAATAGATTTATTGCATAAGCTAAAGAAAGAAAAAGGTAAAATATTATGAAAAAAATTTTTAAAAGAGATATAATTATAATTTTGATTATAATGCTGATTTATTCAGTTATTTCATTTATTAATTTAGGAAGTTTTACAAATCCACAAACATTTTGGCATGTTGAGAATCCTGGTGAATACATTGTTCTAAAATTAAATGAAGCAGAAATTAGAAAAATAAGACATTATACTGGTCCAAGATTTGGTACATATAAATTATATATATCAGATGATGGCGAAAAGTATACATATTTAAAAGATTTAAAACAGACGACAGTATTTGCATGGGAAGATTTAAATGTAAATGGAAAATTTGAATATTTAAAAATAGTAGGACAAACTAGAGACTCTTATTTAGGAGACATTGCTTTATACAATAAAAACGATGAACAAGTTCAACTTTATGCAATAGATCAAGATGCAAATTTTATTATAGATGAACAAAACTTTATACCAGAAGAAATAAGTTTTATGAATAGTACTTACTTTGATGAAATATATCATCCAAGAACTGCATACGAATATGTACATGAATTAGATATTTACGAATGTGTGCATCCACCACTTGGAAAACTTTTAATGGCAATTCCAATATCAATATTAGGTATGTGCCCTTTTGCCTATAGACTAATGGGAAATATAGCCGGAATCTTGATGATACCTACAATATATTTTTTGGCCAAAAATATATTTAAAAGTAAAAAATACGCTATTGTAGCTGCGCTTATAATGGCATGTGATAATTTTCATTTTGCACATACAAGGCTGGCTACAATAGATAGTTTTTTAGTTTTATTTATAATGCTTAGTTTTTTGTTTATGTATAAATATATTATTTTGACTGATAAAGATAATATTAGAACAAGGTTAAAAATGTTGTTTTTATCTGGATTGTTTATTGGATGTGCTATAGCAACAAAATGGACAGGATGTTTTTCAGCAATTGGTCTTGCTGTAATATTTTTTGTAAAATTAATAAAAACTAATTTTATAGAGCAATTTGGGTTTAGTAAAAATGGTATAAATATAAGATTTAAAGAGAAAAAATGGTCAAAAGAATCAACTGTAATTATACTGTCATGTATAGTATTTTTTGTATTAATACCAATAATAATATATTTGTTATGTTATATACCAGATAAAAATGTAAAAAAATTAGAAGATATTTGGGATTTACAAATAAATATGTATAAATATCATTCAGAACTTGAAGCTGAACATCCTTTTTCATCAAAATGGTATACATGGTTTACAATGGAAAAGCCAGTTTGGTATTATTCGAATATACTAGAAGAGGGTATGCGTTCAACGATTTCGGGAATTGGAAATGTAGTTATATGGTGGACTGGAATTGTAGGTATGATTTATATAGTAATTAAAGGAATAAAAAAATTAGATTGTGATTGTTGGTTTATAATGGTGGCAATACTAACAGGAATTATTCCGCATTTAACTATCGATAGAATTATGTTTATGTATCACTACTTTCCTGTATTACCTTTTATGATGCTTAGTATTGTAATGCTAATAAAAGATATAGAAAATAAAATAAAATTCAAAAAAATATATTTAATATATCTTTTTATAATATTAGTAATATTTGTATATTATTATCCTGTTGTGTCAGGTATGCCAGTATCGGAAGAATACATAGAGTCCACAAAATTGCTAACTAGCTGGTATTATTAATCCAAGATACGAACTAAAATTAAAGAATGTATAATATTTTTAAAAATAAATTATAAAAGAGAAAGCTAGGAAAATTATGCAGATACCAAGTTTATTAGAATATGCAATTGAAAAAGAAATAGAAAAATATAATATAAAAGAATTGAAAGATGCTGCACTAAATTTAAGTAAGAGATATATGGAAAATAAAAGGACAGGAGAATCTTTTTTTAAAACATATTTAGATACAATTTCATATTCTGTTATAAGAATGCCAGCTACTTATTCGGCAATTCGAACTTGTTTAGAAAAGATAATTGAGTTAAAGGCGTTTAAAATCAATTCTTTGTTAGATATAGGTTCTGGAACAGGGGCTGCTGAATGGGCAGCTTTAGATGTTTTTGATATAAACGATATTGTTTGTTTAGAACGAGAAAAAGCTATGAGAGATTTATCTAAAAATTATTTTTCTTATAATGAAGCTTTAAGAAATGTTAAATTTATAGAGGCTGATATATTGAAAGAAGATTTAAATATTTCTAAAGATTTATGTATTTTGTCTTATATGATTAATGAGTTAAGTGAAGAAAACAGATTAAAAGTTATAGATAAAGTTCTAAAATGTACAAATAAAGTTTTATTGATTGTTGAACCTGGAACTCCAGAAGGATTTAAAAATATTAGAAAAATTAGAGATTATGCTTTTGAAAAAGGTTATGAAATTATTGCTCCATGCACTGGTTTTAATGGAAGATGCGATATTCCTAAAGATGATTGGTGCGCTTCTAGTGTTAGAGTGCAAAGAACTAAAATACATAAATATTTAAAAGATGCGGAAGTCGGTTTTGAAGATGAAAAATTTTCTTATGTTGCAATTAACGTAGAAAAAGATGAATTAGATTTAAAAAATAATATAAAAAGAATCCTTAGACATCCTAAAATCCAAAATGGAAGAATTGAAGTAAAAACATGCTTGCAAGGAGAAATAAAAGAGGAGATAATAACCAAGAAAAATAAAGAGGAATTTAAATCGTTGAAGAAGAAAAGTGTTGGTGATATCTTATAATATTTGTATATAAAGATATGTATTAATAATTTTTGTGGTATAAATAGGGAGAAAAAATGATTTGTTTTAATACTCAAAGAAGTATAATATATAATAAAATAATTCATAATTATTTAGAAATTGAATTATTTGGTGATCCGGAAATTGATGCAGGTGAAATGATAGAGTGTTATATGCCTACATATTTATATCGAGAACAATATGAGAAATGTATAGAAGTATTTGAAGATTTATATCATTGGACTGGAGATGAATTTTTTCATAATCTTGATGCTTTTCATGAAGTTGCATTATATTATTTTTTGATAGAAATGGAAAATGTTAAAAATGATTTAGAAGAAAACTTTGAAAAAATTTATTATAATGAAGAAATAAATAGAAAAATAGATTGCTATATAAAAAAAGAACTAAAAGAATTTGATGAAGAATATTCTAATGAAGAACTTAAAGAAAATTATTATTGCCCAGATGATATCTGTGGTGCTATTTATGAAGACATAGATTTTGCACAATTACCTCATTTATATAATGAGCAAAAAGCAAATTTTCCAATGATGGCTCAGTTGATGGGAATTGATTTAGATTATTATTTTGAAATATTACCTATGGATATACAAAAACAATATAAAAGTAAACATATAACATTAGTAGAAGAAGTGAGTGAATTTCTTTCTTTTTTACAACAAAGAATTAATGATGGTAGTTTAGCAGAATTGTTTTTTGAAAATGAAAATCCGATTAATGAAAAAAAGATTCATGTAATTTTGGAAAATCTTATGAATGCATATTTTATTGGAAAAGGTGTTGATATTTCAAGAGAAGTTTTATTAAAAAATGGACAAGTTGATTTTAAACTTTTTAGAAATGATAAAAAAGAAGAAAAAGTTTTAATAGAGGTAAAAAAAGCTAGCAGCTCATATTTAAAAGCTGGATATGAAAAGCAATTATGTGATTATATTAGATATAGTGGATGTAAAAATGCTTTTTATATGATTGTTTGTTTTTCAGACAATGATTATAAAATAGCAAATAATTTTATAAAAAATCATGTTTATACAGATAATTTCCAAATGTATATTAATATTGCTTTATTAGATGTTAGAAAAAAAGTGGCACCATCAAAAAAGATATAATTGTTGTGTAGTATCAAATAAATGGAAAAACTTGTAAATTTAAGGATTTTATGTTAAATTAATAATATAGAAGATAAAAAAGTTCTTGTTTTTAGAACTTTTTTATGGTTGATTTACAATTTTTATTTGAATTTTATATAAGGGAGATATAAAAAATGGCAATTATTATAATTAAATTATTAGGAATATTTTTTACATATATAGGTGGAGCTAGTCTTTTGTATGAAATATTTAAAAGAATTAAATGTAAAGAATATACATCTGGAAAAGTTGTAGATATATTTGAGGATGTGAAGACTAAGAAAGGAAAAACAAAAGTATTTTTATATCCAATTTTTGAATATATTGTAGATGGAAATACTTATACAGAGAAATTTAATGTTGGAACAGGAAAACGAAATTTTAAATATGCCATTGGAGAGGAAGTTGAGATTTATTATATTCCTACTGAACCGCAAAAATATTATGTAAAAGGAAATATAGAGGGAATTAAAGGATATGCATTAATACTAATAGTAGGATTAGTATTCTTATTTGTAGTATAAGTAAAAATCTTATTGATAAACATTTTAAGAAATATTTAAAAATTGATTAGGTAACAATACATAAGGAATTAAGAATCTTGTCAATATTGCTTTTTGACAAGATGTTTGTTATAATATAAAAATCTACCGTACTTACACAGCAAAGTACAGAAGAAATTAATTATTATTTTTTCTGGAGGGCTGTGTAAACCTCCAGAAAACTTTAGGAGGTTGTGGTCATGATTATATTTAGACCCCATCGGGGCGGTCTGGAAGCATCCATGCAGGAAGCTAGAGAATTTAACAATGTAGAAGAAATGAAAGCTCACATTGTTAAGCTGTGGCATGAAGGCTGGCATGGTCCGGAACTGTTTACTGCAGACGACATCGTAATTGATGATAAATCTGAGGTAAACGACGAGCGCATCGGCTGGGAAGATTCCAAGCATGTCTGCGTTAAGCGGATGGGAGACGAGGACTATATGAAAAAGCACGGTGTTCCTCAGTGTATTGGCATGTGTGCTACTAAATACAGTCTGAAAACTTAATAAGACCAAACAAGAGTCCTGCACGTAAATAAAAACGTGTGGGACTCTTTCATGTTTATAATTATTACTATTTAATTTTAAATTTTTATAACAGAGTACATGTTTTTTGATATAAGTTTCATTAATTATCTTCGATTAAAATATCAACAGAGTGTTGTTTTTTCTTTTTTTGCTCTAATCGTTTATTTAATAATCTGAGTAAATCATTGGATGTAATACCAAATTTAGTTATAACATTTTCAAGTAATTCTGTTTTTTCCATTCCATTTTCAAATTGAATTATTAATTCACCGCATTATTTGAGCTTCTAAAGTTTCATCGATACTTGCTGTTACTACAGTCTCTTCAACATTTGTATTTTTGTCTGGAATATAAAATGTGGGATTATCTCTTCTTGTGTAAAATGAACTAGTGCTTTTTTCACTTAAATCTATTTTTAAGGATCCCACCATTTTATCAAGTAAAAAGAATCTTGTTCTACTCAAAAGCATAGCAGTTATTAGCTCTTGATTTTCACAATCATAGAAATTTTTTTCTATATCTCCACATTTTTCTAATATATAAAGAAGTGCTTCAGATTTATAATCTTCCAGATATCTTAAACAACGATATTTTTTGCTCATAGATCCAACTAATCTATAAATAGGAAGCTGAAACGAATTTTGCATTTTTTCAAAAAATTCATTACTCATTCTTGTTCTTCCAACATATAATCCAGAGTGCATATTTAAACTATCTATATATGATTTAATGTCAGCTTGAAGATTACCTTTATATATGAAATATCTAATAAAATCTTCAGGGGTTATTTGATATTGCTGACAGATTGTGTCAATTTCATTTTTGCTATAAAATTTTTGTTTTTCTATATTACCGATTAAATTAATTGCTTCTATAACTTTATAGTCATGTATATATGTTTTAGTTCCAGCAACTTTCATATTTCGACACTTAAAATATGAAATTCCAAGCAAAGATGCAAAGTCATATTCTGAGATATAATTACAGTGAGAGTAAAATTCTTTAAATTCGGAATAATCTATTTCTTGCCCAATATGAACCTTTCCAGTGGCAAATAATTCTTCAACATAAGCTTGAGCTTGCTTTTTTATATCACTGTAAAAAGTTTTTGGTGATTCAACTTTTTTGATTCTACTTCTAAGAGTAACACAGGCAGCAGTTTCATCAGCTTTTAATCTTTCAAGTGCTCCTTCGCTAATTTCTAATATATCGGCAAAAATAAAAACTCCAAGATATTCAAAATTTTGGTATAATTCACAAAATTTTTTATAATCAATTGATTCACCAATTTTTAACTGATCACTGTTTAGTAAATCATTTAATATTTGTTCTTTATCAAAACAGTCTTTTAAAATTCTTGCTCTTTTTCCTTTTTTTAGAGAGCAAAAACTACTTTTGGACATATCTAAAATAAGTGCAAAATTATATTCAGAATATTGCCTATAACCTTTATGTAATTCTTGAAACCTTTCATAGTCTAAAAATTCATAAGGGGTAGCACCATTAGAATTAATTAAATCATTAACAATAGCCATTCTAACCTCATCTGAGATTATTGCGGAATATTTCTTTTTTTGAGGTGCACGAGATTTTAATATTTGTAATTTCATACTATCAGATGTTTTAAACTTAGTAAAAGTTGATTTTCGTATTTCTAATAATTTAGCAAACGCATATTGACTGAAATGACTTAAGCTAGGGTGAGCTTGAATGGCAGATGTATAGTGTTGCAGAAATTGTTCATAATTTATTTTGTCACCAGGAGAAACTAAACCTTCTGCAATTAATTGTTGTAATATTTTTTCTGAATTAAATCGACTGCTATAAACCGCAGATGTTTTACCTTTTCTTAATCTGTATAGACTATCATCATTTAACTCGAGAAAACTTCCGAATGTTATTTCTGAAAGATAACTATATGGCTTATAAAATTCAAGAAACATTTCATAAGTTATTCTTTGTCCAGCTTCAATTTTTTGTGAACCTAATAAATTTTCAGCAATTTCATTTGCGAGACGTTCATGTTCTGCTGGAATTAATTCTTTTAAAATAGGAGTACTTTGACCTTTATTTTTAACATTATTGAAATTACCATTATTTATTCCAAGCATTTCTGCAAAATGATATTCTGGAATATGACTGTATCCATTAGAATGTATTTCTTTGAATCGTTGATAATTAATAATTTCACCAATTCTTATTAAATTACTTTTTAATAATTTTTCAATTAACTCTCTTTTATTCATAACATAATAATTTTACCATAAAAATATTATGATTACAACGATGAAGCTCTAAAAAAGCCATATTTTGAGGAAAAATTGGATAAAAGCCTGATAAAAAAGTAGACAACTCATGGATAAAAAAAGAAAATAGTTATAAGATACAAAATCCTAGGCACCTTGGTACCTAGGATTTTTGTAGTGCATAAACTGTTAATATTATTTGGATGTTGTGATACTAAATATCCCTCTTGCATAAAATGACAAGAGGGGGGATTTTATAGTTATTATTTCAATTCATAAGGAACAAAATCAAAATTTAATCCAACATATGGAATTTGTTTAATATTTAAATAATTGTCAATTGCTATTTTTGCACTCTCAGAAATTTGACTTATTCTTACTGCTTTTCCGTTATAGTTTACTAAAGGAACAATATATCTTTTTTTACCTTTTGTTGTTATACAATATTTATTTGCTACTTTGGTTTCACTTCCAAAAACAGAAGTAGAATTTTGGAATTTTATAAAGTTTTCTTTTATGTAAGAATCTTTGCAAGTTAAAATTCTATTTATAATCTCTTTTTCAGAATATGTATATAAATCGTTTATACTTAAGTATCCTTTTATATTCATTGATTTTACAATATCTGCAAAAAATTGAAGAGTAACTCTATCTTCATTACTTATCCATTTAGGCCATAATTCAGATATGAGGTTAATATATTCTTCACATATTTTAATATCTTTAAAGCCAAGTTCATCAATATTATTTTCATTTTTTATAATACAAATATTATTATATATTTCTTTAATTTTTTCTAAATTCCAAATTCTAAAAAAAGCTAAACCATTTGCAAAAGTATATTCAAATCTATCCGCACTAAGTTGAGGAGTATCGTTGTCTGCAATTGGATAGATATGATAATCTGCTACTTCTTCAATTTTTATATTATCTCTTTTAAGGAGATTAGTAATTTCTTTTGAATTTCGTATAATATCTTCTGTGAGACTTTCAGTAGATTCTTGATGCTCTGAATCTCCGTTCATAAAATCAATACAATGTTTAAAGGTAGGTGTTGCAATATCATGGAAAAGTCCAGATAAAGTTTGTTTTTTGTCTTTTGTAAAATTCCAAATAATTAAAGCAACACCAATACTATGATCTAAATTTGAATACCAAAATTTATTGTCAAATAATTTTGTATAATCAGTTCCACAGAATATACTTATTCCATCAATTCTTTTCATTTCAGGTGTTTCTATATAATCAATTAACCAATTTGGAAATTCTGGTGATAATATTTTAAAATATTCTTTTACTTCTTCATTTAAGTTATTAAAATAATTACTGGTCATGTTACCTCCAAGATTATTTTTATAAGTTTTAATGGGTATTAATTATTAAATTTGAATTTTATTATTCAATACCATCAAGTTTTTTTGATTATACTATAAATATTTTGTTTTGGCTATGAGAATTATTATTTTATCTGTACTTTGCTAAAAAAGTGATATAAAATATTACATTTCAAATTAAGAATAAAATAATAGAATTAGAATATAAAAAAAGTATAAGAACAAAACTACAAACATTATGATTGTTGAAAAAATAATAAATTTGTAATATAATATTACAAAATTTATTATTTTTGAAAAAGAGGTAAAAATGAATATAATATCGAACTCAGAAAATGAAACAATTGAATTAGGAAAAAAAATTGCAACTAAATTAAAAAAAGGTATGGTAGTGGTTCTTAGTGGTGATTTAGGTTCTGGTAAAACTAAACTTACAGAAGGAATTTTAACATATTTTGGATTAGAAAATGAAATTTCAAGTCCAACTTTTACAATTGTTAATGAATATTACACAGAAAATCTAAACATTTATCATTTCGATGTTTATAGATTAACTGACATAGATGAATTTTATGCAATTGGAGGAGAGGAATATTTCGAAAAAGGTGCTTGTATAATAGAGTGGGGAGAATTAATAGAAGAAGCACTTCCTCAAAATTATGTGAAAATTAATTTTTGGAGAGATAATGAAAATGAGAGTATAAGAAATATAAATATTGAGAATATCGGTAATGTAGATTTCAATATTTAAAGTTTAATTAAAAAATTATATTTAATAATATAAATTATTAGTAAAATTTTATGTACATTTATGATGTAAGAAGTAAACTTTTAGTAGTTCAAAAAGATTTTAACTTTGAACTGACAATATATAACAAAAACGAGAGTGCAGAGCACTCTCGTTTTTGTTTCATCAGAAACTTTTCTAGAAATGACAGCCAAAGTTTTACAGCTTATTGTAAATAATGGTCAGGTCAAATTGTGAAGAAGATCTGATGAAGAATGTGTAGCGGAGATTACTAGTGCGATAGATGTAGCCACCATACAACTGATGCTTGTTGCCCCAAATATCGAAATCTGCTCTTATGAACGTATATTCACGTACATTATCGTCGTGAAGGTTCAGGAAGCTGCGGCCGTGCTCGTCAGTGCCAATGGTTCTTTGGTAGCCACGGAGAAAATCGGTTACTTCCTGAGCGCTGTGCTTAACTTTGAAGTAGCAAATCACTTCAGGAGGAACAGGCATCGCAAAAGATTGACCGAAGTGAAGTTTGGTATAGAGCTTCATGAAATATTCGAGGTCTCTATTTGTTCCAAATTCCCGGCGCAGAGCGTGGTCCAATACATCCGAGGATGTGCGTACACTGGATTCAGCGTCAGAATTGAATAGTTCTCTGAGCTGGTTTACATCTTCGCAGTATGGAAGCGAGTTCCGATACGCATTTTCTTCCGCTTCATGCGGGTTCGTTCGTACCTCATTCAAGATTACGAACTCGTGGTTATTTCCATTCATAAATTTTATCACTCCCTTAAATAGTTATAGTTTTATTTTGAATGGAATGTGGACTTTATAAGTACCAAACATAATAATATGTTAACATAAAAGAATGAAACAGTCAAATTATGGTTTACAAATTAAGGAATATGAGGTAAAATAATAGAGTAATTATGGAGGAAATAATATGAAAATTTTAGCAGTAGATACATCAAGTTCTATTTGCTCTGTTGCAATTTTAGATGATGATAAATTAATAGATAAAAACGAATTAGATGATGGAAGAACTCATTCTGAAAATTTAATGCCACTATTAGATGAACTTTTGAAAAGAAATTCATTGGTTCCTCAAGATATTGAATTAATTGCTTGCTGTGTTGGCCCAGGATCATTTACTGGAATTAGAATTGGAGTTGCTACAATTAAACCGATTGCGGAAGTATTAAACATACATGTTGCTGCTGTAATGTCCTTAGAAGCTTTAGCTAGAAATGTAGAAAATAAATCAACAATAGTAAGTTTAATAGATGCTAGAAATAACCAAGTATATTGTGGGATTTTTGACGAGAATTATAATAAAAAAGAAGAGTATTTAGCAGATGATATTAACACAATAATAGAGATTCTTAAAAAATATGAAAACATTACAGTTGTTGGAAATGGAGTAACTTTACATAGAGAATTACTAACACAAAGTTTAAAAAATGTCGAATTTTCTGAAAAAAATAGCCAATCAGCTGAAATGGTTGGTAAAATTGGATATAAAAAATATTTAGAAAATAATTTGTGCACAGCAGATACAATAATGCCAGTATATTTAAGAAAATCTCAAGCTGAAAGATTAAAAAAATAAATATAAGATAAAAAAATATTAAAATATAAAAGTAACGACATAAGGAATATAATAAAACATTAAGAAGGAGAAAGTTTTTGAAAGATTTATTGAAATAGATATTTTTCAAAAATGTAAAAAATTATGGTAAAAATTGAAGAAATGACTTTTGAAGACTTTGAAAAAATAAAAGCTATTCTTACAACAGAATTTGATGAATTTTGGACACCAAGTATTTTAAAAAGTGAACTTGAAAGTAAATTATCAAAATATGTTGTTGCAAAACAAGATGGAAATATTCTTGGATTTGCAGGAGTGATTATGTTGCCAGATGATGTAGAAATAACCAATATAGTTACAAAAAAAACTGAAAGAAAAAAAGGTATAGGAAAACTTCTTTTAGATAAACTAATACAAATAGCATTTGAACTTGAAAAAGATATTAGTTTAGAAGTAAATGAGAAAAATATACCAGCAATAAATTTGTATAAAAATGCAGGTTTTAAAGAAGTAGGAATAAGAAAAAAATATTATAATGGAAGCGATAATGCAATTATTATGACAAAGAATTTTACAATATAAATACTTGTGTAAATATATGTAAATTAATGCCAAAAAATTGTAAATAATAATTGCATTATTTATTTGTTTGATATAAAATCACTATATAAAAGTTTTATCGGAGGAAATTATACTAATGAGAAAAAAGAATGAACTAACAGCCAAGGATTTAAAGGATGTTTGTAATCCAAATTTGTTCAAATTTGAAACAACGAAAGAATTAGTAGATACAAGTGATTTAGTGTATGGACAAGAAAGAGGAATCAAAGCTTTAGAATTTGGAACTGATATAGGAATAAAAGGTTATAACCTATATTTAGAAGGACCTTCTGGCGTTGGAAAAACAATGTATACAAAGAAGTTTTTAGAGAAAAAAGCTGAAAAAGAAAAGGTTCCAAATGATTGGGTATATATATACAATTTTGAAAATCCAAATGAGCCTGTAGCAGTATCATTTCCAGCAGGACAAGGTAAAGTTTTCCAAAGTACAATGGAAGGCTTTGTTAAAGATGTCAGAAGAGATATTAAAAAAACTTTTAATAATGATGATTTTGAAAAAGAAAAACAACTTATAAAACAAGAATTTGAAGAAAAAAGAGAATTGCTTTTAGCAAAATTAAATCAAAAAACAATGATTCAAGGATTTCAAGTAAAATCAACTGATAATGGCGTTTATATGATGCCAGTATTGGATGGTAAAACTTTAGCAGAAGATGAATTTGATGATTTAGATGAGAATATAAAAAAAGAATTTGAAGAGCGTTCTGCTTTAGTTCAAGAACAAATTTTTCAAGCTTTAGCTGAAATAAAAGCAATTGAAAGACAAGCTGAGAAGAAAATAGACGAATGGCAATCAAATATTGCATTAATGACAATTAATGTTCATATAAATTCAATTAAAGCAAATTATAAAAGAAATAAAAAAATTGGAACATACTTAGATAATGTAAAAAAAGATATATTGAAAAATATTAGTTGCTTTTTAGCTCCTGAGTCAGATTCAAAAACAACAAATCAACCACCACAAGTTCAACAAATGTCTAGAACAGAAAGAGAACCATGGCTTAATTATAGGGTAAATTTATTTATAGATAATAGTAAACTAGAAGGCGCGCCTGTAGTAATGGATACTAATTATTCATTCTATAATATTTTTGGTGGGTTAGAATATGAAAATCAATATGGTGCTTTGAAAACTGATTATATGATGATAAAACCAGGTCTACTACATGAAGCTAACGGCGGATATATAGTTTTTCAAGCTAAAGATATTCTAGCCAATGGAGCTTGCTATGAAGCTTTGAAAAAAGCTTTAAAAATAAGAGAATTATCTATAGAAAATTCAATGGAACAAAGAAATGGAATGTTGCTTGTTTCCTTAAAACCAGAACCAATTCCATTAGATGCGAAAGTATTATTAATTGGTAACTCGAACATTTATCATACATTGTTATCAATGGATGAAGATTTTAGAAAATTATTTAAAATAAAAGTAGAGTTTGAGGAAGATGCTCCAAAAACTACAGAAAATATAGAAAGATTAAGTAAATTTGTTAGAAGCTTTTGTTCACAAGAAAATCTACTTGATTTAGATAAAGAAGCAATGGCACGTTTAGTTGAAGTTACTTCAAAACTTGCAGGAGATAAAGAAAAATTATCTACACAATTTAGTGAAATAGGTGAAATTGTAGGAGAAGCTTCTGTTTGGGCAAAAAAAGATAAACAAAAAATAATAACCAAAGATTATATTCAAAAAGCTCTAGATGAACGTATTGAAAGAATAAAGAAATATGATACAAGATATCTTCAAATGATAAAAGAAGAAGCTCTTTTAATAGATACAGAAGGATTTACAGTAGGACAAGTAAATGGTTTAACTGTAATAAAAATAGGTGATTATTCTTTTGGAAAACCTGCTAGAATTACAGCTAGCACATATATGGGAAAAGAAGGTATTATTAATATTGAAAGAGAAATTGAAATGTCTGGTCCTTCTCACTCAAAAGGTGTATTAATTTTAACTGGTTATTTAGGAGAACAATTTGCACAAGATATGCCACTTTCATTAACTGCTAATCTATGTTTTGAACAATTATATGGTGGAGTTGATGGTGATAGTGCTTCTAGTACAGAGGCTTATGCAATGCTTTCTAGTTTATCTGGAATTCCAATCAATCAATCAATTGCTGTAACAGGTTCTATAAACCAAAAAGGATTTATTCAACCAATCGGTGGAGTTAATGAAAAAATTGAAGGATTCTATCAAACATGTAAATTAAGAGGTTTTAATGGTGAGCAAGGTGTAATTATTCCTAAGCAAAATGTTAGAAATTTACACTTAAGCGATGAAATAATAGATTCAGTAAGAAAAGGAAAATTCCATGTTTATGCTGTTTCTACAATAGATGAAGGAATTGAAATATTAACAGGAGTTCCTGCTGGTAAAAAAGATAAAAATGGAAAATTCCCACTAGGAACAATTAATTATTTAGCTCATGAAAAATTAAAGAAATTTTCAGGAATTACAAGTAAATAGAATTAAATACAAGTTTAAATTTATACAAATAAAGAACAAACTTTTAAGAGAACTTTTTGGGGTTCACTTATAGGTTGTTCTTTATTTTTTTGATAGTAAAGTTTCATCTTTATTAGTAAATGAAATATTACGAACAATAATATCATTAAAAACGAGACAAGTAAAATTTTGTAAAATAATATATAATTTTAAATTTCTCTATTTTGTTCCTATTGATTTTGGGTTTAAATTTTTAATTTTTTGTGAATAATAGAATTGTGTTAATTAAAATTTTGAAGGGAGATTTTTATGGGAAAAATTAAAGCTGTTCAGTATGGATGTGGAAAAATGTCTGTATTTACAATGCGTTATATGTTAGAGAAAGGAATTGAAATAGTTGGCGCAATTGATATGGATGATTCTATTATCGGAAAAGATATTGGAGAAATAATGGGAAGAGAAAATACTGGGATAATTGTTTCTGATAGTAAAGATGCAAAAGAAGTTCTTGAAGTTACAAAACCAGATATTTGTGTTGTAACAACAAGAAGTTTATTTACAGAAGTAGAATATCCTTTAATGTTATGTGCTGAACTTGGAATCAATGCAATTACAACTTGTGAAGAAGCATTTTTTCCAATGAATTCAAATCCAAATTTAACTAAAAAAATAGATGAATTAGCTAAGAAAAATAATTGTACAATTACAGGAAGTGGATATCAAGATATTTATTGGGGACAATTAGTAACATCAATTGCTGGTTCGACTCATAAAATAACAAAAATAAAAGGAAGTTCAAGTTATAATGTTGAAGACTATGGAGTTGCTCTAGCAGAAGCTCATGGAGCTGGGTTAACAATTGCTGAATTTGATGAACAGATTGCTTCAATAGATAGGATACCAGATGAAGAAAGACAAGCTGTAATTGAAAACGGAGAATATGCACCATCTTATATGTGGAATGTAAATGGATGGCTTTGTGCAAAACTTGGTTTAACAGTAAAAAGACAATCTCAAAAATGTATTCCTCAAACATATAGTGATGACATTTATTCTTCAACATTAAATATGACTATAAAATCAGGTGATGCTACTGGTATGAGTGCAGTTGTAACAACTGAAACTGAAGAGGGAATTACAATAGAGTCTGAATGTATAGGAAAAGTTTATGGATCAGATGAATACGATAAAAACATTTGGACAGTAGAAGGAGAGCCAACCACAACTGTTGTTGTTGAAAAACCAAATACTGTTGAACTTACTTGTGGAACAATTGTAAATAGAATTCCAGATGTAATAAATTCAAAACCAGGATATATTCCAACTGAAGAAATTGCAGAATTGAATTTTAAACTAGAAGCTTGTAAGACAAGTAATTGCGATAACAAATAATAAAGTGATTAATATAATAAAATTTTAAATTTAGTTAATTTTTATAAAAAGAAGAAGCCCCGCATGTGAAGCTACAATTGTAGTTTATAACAAGCGGGGTTTCAAGGTTAATTTGCGTCTAATAAAAAGCGAGTGTTAATACGGATTCGTTCTGGAAGCTGGTCTTTATACTTGAGAAGAGTAGAGGTAATGTCACGAATAGTTTCGTGCATTTGATCTTCAAAAGGATGAGTTCTCCAGTTCCAAGCATCGCCAGGAATAGAATATTCTTCGGCAATCAATTGACGTACATATTGCCTAGGAATATACATTTTCGGGTCATTGTTGATGAGCCAATGTTCTCTGTCTTGTTTTCTCATTAAGAGATAAGAATGAGTTTTATACTTTGGTAAGTCTAAAATCTCAATTTCCTCATAATGAAAACCAGACATTTCTCTGATTGTTTCTGCGGTTAAGCAAGACGGTGCAATGTGCACATGAGAATGCACAAGGGAATCCTTTGCTTTTCCTTTACCACTAGAACCACTGCCGTTTTCCCATACCAAGATGCCTTTGGCTTCAGGATAAGCAAGCTTGAGAATGTATTCAACGTCTTCCAAGACGGTTTTGAATTCTTCAAGATGTTCAGCCGGAAGTTCACCATTAGACATGATGTGCTGGAAAGGAATGATGAGTAGGTAGCCAGTGATGAACTGACCAAGAGTCGGAATAACAAAGAAGTTCTTACTACGGTAGATTGTGCGTTCATTTTTGTGTACATCACCATCAAGGTATTGACAATACGCACAATCTTTTTTTGTTGGACCATCAGTTAAGCCAGAACTATTGGACTTATGGTCACCAATGTCGAGATTTAAATCATTTGCAATTTTTTCAAACTGATTTGCAATAGATTCAGAATCTCCAGTGTAGATTGTCTGCCGTGCACTGCATACGTGAGAGCGAGCTGTGGGCACAATGTTGATGACGATACTATCGGCAGGAATTTTGCCAACAAAATCGTCACGAGCACCTACGACGCTTTTATTGCAGTCGAAGACTTTTTCAATGTACTCAGGCAATAGAGGATTCCAATAAGTATTGGTAATCAAGCCTTTGAATTGAATAGCTTCGAGAGCAGATATTACGTCTTCAGTAGAGCCGACTAACAGGAATAAGTTCCGAGTCTTTTTCATAGCGCTATCTTCCTTTCTAAAAAATTTTGGTAAATTCATAATATCATGTATTATAAAAAAAGCAAGCAAAAAAATACAAATTTTGACAAAAAAATACAATAACATTTAATGTAAATAAATATGTAAACTAAAAGATGAACATAAAATGTAAAAGATGAAAAAATTCAAAATTCATAAATACTTATATGACAAGTTTTTATATGATAAGGTATAGAATTGAAACAAATAAAATTGAAAATTTATTGAAGATTATATTAAAATGTGATATAAAAATTATGATAATATTTCGAAATGAAAGGATTATAAAAATGAAAATTGAATTAATCGGTGGATGTACTAAAGACGAACTAGAAAGAAGAATTCAAAATGTTGCAGCAGCTGGAAAATTATCTAGATTTCCTGGAAATGTTTCAGAAGTTTTAGAAAGTTGTAATGATTATGAAAGTAACTTAAAGTTAATTAAAAGAATTATAAAAATGGGACATAAATCAATTATTGAGCATGATTACTTGCTTTTTGCATTAAATGATGTTACACCAATTGTTGAACAAACAATTATTGGATATAGATTAACATCTTTTACAATAAAATCAAGAAGAGAAGTGGATTTTAGAACAGTAGGATTCTATACACCAGAATTTAGAAATAAAGACGGCGAAATTCACGAAAAAAATGAAGAATTAAAAGAAGAATATAATAAACACATGAAATATTTATTTAATACATATGGTGAAATTGTCGATAGTGGAGTAAAAGTAGAAGATGCAAGATTTGTTCTTCCATATTCATATCATAGCAATATAATAATGGGATTAGATGGTAGAGAACTTGAAAAAATGATTGTTGCTTTAAGAAATGGACATTTAAGTAATATTCCTGATTTAAAAGAATTAGGAAATAAATTATATGAAATTGCCAAAGAACATGTTCCTTATCTAGTTTCAAGTTTAAAAGCACAAGAAGATAATTTGAAAACAGGTTTTGAATATTTAGAAAGTTTGGAAGAAAGACCAGAAATAAAAATCTTAGAAAAAGCCAAGATGATAAGCTATACACCAGATGCAGATGATGTTGTTTTAGAAAGTTCAATTATGTATCATTATCAATGTTCAAAAGAAGAAGCTAAAGAAATTTTAGCAAAGATGGTAAAAAAAGACAAAGATGCAAAAGCGAAAATGATGAATGAAATTATGCATAAAGATGAAAGAAGGGAACTTGAACAAGTTAGCTTTACTTTCCAAATTCCAATTTCACTTTCTATATTAACTCACCTTACACGTCATAGAATGCATTCTTTATTAATTCCAGAGTTTACACCAATGTGGAATATGAACAATTTTGTGATTCCTGAAAGTGTAAAAGCAAATGCAAACGAAATTTATGTTGAAGCAACAAAGAAAAATATTGAGATGGTAGAAAAGTTTAAAGCTCTTGGTGTAAATGAAGGAGATTTAGTTTATTTCTATTTAGGAAATCAAATGTTAAATGTAGTAACAACTATGAATGCTAGAAATACACAATGGGTTTGTAGATTACGT
This sequence comes from Clostridia bacterium, assembly GCA_017536685.1. Taxonomy (GTDB): domain Bacteria; phylum Bacillota; class Clostridia; order TANB77; family CAG-508; genus Scatovivens. Next base: position 28,698 of record JAFXGW010000002.1, read on the forward strand.
TGTTGTAATAAAGCTCAATGGCAAATTAGATTTATTGCAAAAGAAATTGCAAAACAAGTTTCAGAAGTTGCTCCTTTAATCGGAAAAGGGCTAGGTGCTACTTGTATGACAGATAGATATTGTGGAGAAGGAAGAGAATGCTGTGGATTAATTGATTCATTATTAGCAGCAGATGAAAAAAATAAATAATAAATTTTTATAGAAATAATTGAGAAAACTACTATTAATTTAGTAGTTTTCCAATTATAAAGGAGATAAAATGATAGATTTACATACTCATACAAATTATTCTGATGGAACTGATTCTGTTGAACAATTATTAAAAAATGCGCAAAATAAAAATCTTGAAATGATTTCTATAACAGATCATGATACAGTTGGTGCTTATTTTGAAATTGAAAAAAATCCAGAACTTAGAAAATTATATGATGGAAAAATTATTGTTGGTATAGAAATGAAAACTTTTTATAAAAAAGTTCCTATAGAAATTTTGGGCTATGGAATTGATTATAAAAAAATAAGAATTCATCAACCAGATAATGAAAAAATACAAAAAGAATCTTTAGAAAAGATGAAAGATGTTGCAAGAAGTTTGGGAATGAAGTTTGATGATGCAAATGTATATATAGATAGAAATGATGTTACTAGACAATGGAGTTCATTTGCAATAGCAAATGAATTACTAAGATATGAAGAAAATAAAGAAATTATGAAAAAAATAGGTGAGTTTACTCCAACTAGTTTTTATAGAGTCCATCAAAGTAATGTAGATAGTCCTTTTTATATTGATGAAACAATGTACTCGATAGATATAAATGAAACTATTTCAAGAATTCACGAGGCCGGAGGATTGGCATTTTTGGCACATGGTTATATTTATCCATTTAAAAATAAAGATACTGTTGTAGATGAAATTTTGTCTACCACAGAAATTGATGGCATGGAATGCATATATACATTGTTTTCTGATGAAGAAAAGAAAAAAGCTTATGAATTATGTAAAAAATATAATAAATATATGTCTGGAGGTTCTGATTACCATGCGAAAAATAAACCAGATATTGAACTTGGGACAGGCACAAATGAAAATATAAAAATTGAGATGAACCTAGTTAAAGATTGGATTGATACAGTTAGATTTATTTAAAATAAAATCTAGTTTGGTTTTATAGTTGATGAAAAGATTATAATTGTAAAATGACGGAAAAACACCCTGCATACAATATGTTTGCAGGGTGTTTTTTTACTTGTAGCCAAAAGATTTGGCGAAATTCTTAAAACGTATAGTGAGAATTAAAAACAACCGAAACTTTGAATTACGACTTCAGTTTGTTTCTGAGTGAAAGGATCAACAGTCATTTCACTAATAATATCATTATCGATATGGAAATTAGGGATAACGAACTGTGTTCCTTCTTTATTACCGATTGCGCCTAGAATATTGGCGAAAGGACTTTTTTGCTTTACGAAAATAAGAGTCACTTCATGACCAGGGAATTTTGTAGGATCAGACTCTTTTAAAAGTCTGAGTCCAATGTTGTACAGGTCACGATATTCTTTGGGATTATCAAGAGATAATGTGACATTGTAGACTTGGCCGGATGCTTCACGTTCATTTTCATCATGACTTTGAGAAGAATTACTGGTATTTTCGCTAAGTTTTTCAGTTAAATCAATCACAAAGTCAATAGGCGGATGAGCGAAATCAGGTTTTAATACTTCTGCAATTGTTCTAAAATGCAAATAGGTACGCTGGATGAATTGGTTGTTAACTTGAAGTCCAGGGAAACTCTCAGGTTCTCTTTCCTTTAGAATATTATGTGCCAAATGGCAAAGTTTCTGATAATCTTCAAAATTATCCAGCTGGAAAATGAGCCGAGACTTATCTGAAAAGCTTGAGCTCTTTTCAGATGGCTGAGTGCCAGTTGCCTGGTGCTTGCAGACCGGAACATAGTTGGCCAAATCAACGAAAGTAATGCTAAGTTCAACAGGTGCATAATCGATGATTGGCAAAAAAGCTTCTTCAAATGGACTGAATCCGAGTTTGACATCCTGAATGATGCATTTTCGGCATTCAAGTTCATAATTGGACATATGGTTTCCTCCTTGTATACGTGATATAGAATTTTCAATGTGCTTTTGCGAAGTGCATTATAGCACATTTTACATAAATAGTCAAAAAGAAAATCTAGAAATACCAACGTTATTAAGGCTTGATGAATAAAGTGTGGAAAAGATAACAATAAAAAACAGATAGTTGTGGATAACTATCTGTTCAATGGCTCCTCTTGTTGGACTCGAACCAACGACCTATCGGTTAACAGCCGAGCGCTCTACCAACTGAGCTAAAGAGGAATATTAATTTGTCGCGCTCTCTTCGCGCAGCTTCACTTCGTTACGCATATTGACGCTCTAATCGCTAACGCTCAAGAGCCTCAACATCTACCAACTGAGCTAAAGAGGAATGCTTTTGTTTGAATTTTTTCAACAAATGAATTATATAGTATTATATTCACAGAATCAAGATTTTATTCATAAAAAAATATATCTTTTTTATTACAAATTTTACAGAGTATGATATAATAATGAAAGTTTAAAAGAGGAGGAAACAAAATGCCTAGTTTTAATATACATTTAGCAGTTGCAGTAAAATTTTCTGAGAAAAATAATATAGAAAATAAAGAAGATTTTTATATGGGAAGTATTGCACCAGATTTAGTAAAAGATAAATCGATAAGTCATTATACTGGAATGAGAGATAAAAATCATTTAAGACAATATGTTTTTGAAAAAGTTAGATTAAATGAATTTTTAAAAGAAAATAAAGTGGAAACAGATTATGAAAAAGGCGTATTTTTACATTTAGCTACAGATTTTATTTTTTATCAAGAATTTTTAAGTGATGAATATTTGGAAGATATAGGATATGATGAAATGATACAAGATTTGTATTATAGTTATAGAATCTCCAATCCATATTTAGAAGAAAAATACAACATTCATTCATTAAATTTAGATGATGTTATGAATAACAATATAAAACAAACTTTAACAAGAATGCATGTTGATAATACAAAAGGAAATAATTTGTTGCCAGAAGATAAAATGGATCGTTTTATTAATAAAATGGCTAAACTTAATATTGAAAATTATATTCAAAAAATCAAAAAAGAAAATAAAAATGTTTTTCCAGATAATTATGAATTTTAAAAACCAGAATTAAAATATAAAATATGAAATGATAAAACTAAAAATCGTCATGAATATATGACGATTTTATAATTTTCAAAAAAAGTTTTAAATTTTTACTATATTATTTGTTGCATTAATTCATTTTTTCTTTAAATTTCTTTGAATTTCTTTAAAAATCTCTTTATTTCTAAAAAAACGTGTGATATAATATAGAAATCAATGATTAGGAGAAAATGGGTTTTGAGTAAATTTTTTGTAAGAGAAAATCAAATAACAAATAATAGAATAGAAATTTTAGATGATGATGTAAATCATATAAAAAATGTATTGAGATTAAATGTTAATGAAGAAATTAAAATTTGTAATCAAGATTCATCTAAAAATTATAAGTGTAAAATTTTAGAAATTTCTCCTAAAAAAGTAATATGTGAAATTTTAGAAGAACTAGAGAACGAAGCCGAAGGTAATGTTGAATTACATATTTTTCAAGGATTACCTAAAGCAGATAAAATGGAGCTTATTATTCAAAAAGGAACTGAACTTGGAGTAACTGAATTTATTCCTGTAAATATGAAAAGATGTATTGTAAAACTTGATGGAAAAGACGAAATAAAGAAAATTGATAGATGGAATAAAATATCTGAAGTTGCTGCTAAACAATCTGGAAGAGATATAATTCCTAAAGTAAGAAGCCTAGAAACAGTAAAACAATTAGAAAATCAAATAAATGATTTTGATTTGTTTTTAGTAGCTTACGAAATGGAAAAAGAAAATTATATAAAAAATGAATTACAAAAGTTAAAGCCTACTAAAGAAAACTATAAAATTGCTGTTTTAATTGGTCCAGAAGGTGGATTAGAACATATGGAAGTTGAAACTTTAAAAACAGCAGGAGCGAAAGTAATTAGTTTAGGAAGTAGAATTTTAAGAACAGAAACTGTTGCACTTCAGGTTTCTTCAATAATAATGTATGAATTAGAAAATGGAGGAAAATAGTCTTTGGAAAAAGCTAAATTAATGCAGCTAGAAATTGAGGAAAAAAGAAAACTTCCTCAAGAGGTAAAAGAAAATATAAAAACTAATATATTTCATAATTTAATTGCTGCTGTAATAATTTTTGCATATTTGGCAGCAATTAATGTGATGTATGATAAATTTGAACAAAAAGAGTTTGAACATTATATGAAATATTTTGCACTTGGAATTATTGTTGTAACAGTTATAGATATTGAACTTGCTTATAGAAAAGATAGTAAAAAACTTTGGTTAATTGGCGTAGAATTATTAGCCTGTGGAATACTATCTTTATATATTCCTTATATATATATTCATACAACAATATATTTAAGAAATTGTGTGATGTTACTTCCAGCTGTACTTTTAATTTATTATGCTTTTAAGTCAATGATAATTTTTAAACAAAATCAATTTAAACATAGAAATAACTTAAGTGATATTAAAGAATTATTAAATAATGATGAAAGAAAAAGTTACTTAGAAGAAAAAAGTACAAAAACTTATAAAGCAAAAATGGAAGAAGAAGAGGAAATACGTCAAGTAATTATAAAAAAGCAAAAAATAAGGACAATTCAAAAAGAACAAGAAAATAAAAACACAAATACTAATGAATATTATAAAAAACAAAATACGAATAGTTATTCTAACCATAAACAAAAGAAAAAGAAAAATAAA